>CALFTK010000049.1 GCA_937916465.1 uncultured Bacteroidales bacterium | reverse complement strand
TAAGTTCACCCTGTTTGGTCAAGCCTGAATAAGTAAGATTGCTGCTACCCATAATAGCTTGAATCTTATTGAAATTATCTTGAGGACGATGAGCCAAATAGAGTTTTGCATGCAATGGTTCTTTTAGATACAGTTTCACGCAAACTTTACCCTCTTTCATTTGGGTAGACAATCTGCGTAAAGTCCATTCATCTGTTTTAGTGGGAACGCCTAACAACAATTGTTTGCGGAAATCTCTTGCAATTTGTAACTTACATTGCATTGCATATTCTGCATCTGGCAAATCATCATGTTTTGAATAAAGAGATCTAATTAAATCTTCATCAGGGCGATGCATGCCAATAAGCAAACGGCATATGCGTAATTTGCGATCATCGTTCTCATACACATAATCACCAGGGAGTTCGTCGACTTGATTGACAATTAGATTCCAACCCCTCAAATTGAAATACCCAACACAGAAATCAATGCGTTTAACACCTACATTGCTAATGATGCCTTGTAACCCTTCTGTGAACTTTACTTCTATATTATCGTAAATTCTTGCCATTGCATTATCAATGCCTATCATAGCAGTTAAGGGCCACTATAACTGCAATATAACTACGATAATAATAACTTCAAGACACAAAAAAGCGTGAAGCCCTGTACTGTCGCTCGCTTCACACCCTGAGGCTCCTGAGAATTGCCCTGTCTGTCGAAACGAGCAACGCATAAGCCCCACGCCGATATGTATATAGTACACCCATTATACCATTATGAACCAAAAATGTATAGATACACCAATGGCTATACGGCATAGTGACAGTATGTATATAACACACCTACGGGGCATTCACGTTGCTTTGTTTATGACAGACAATTTGAAATTTTCTCAGGATTTCAGGATGTCAAAACCAAAGCGTAGTAAACGCCTTTAATATGTCTTGTTCCACTTCTATTCTTTTTCGTAAAGAAAACAACAGGATTGGAACAGTGCAAAATTAAGCAAAATATTCTCTTTTAATATAAAGTAGTAGTCAAAATAACTTTATACTTAGTCGGAAGGTATATCTCTGACACTCCAAAAGTACTATTTTTTTTGTAGAGCAAAGATATTCTACCTCTTCATTTTGACTTTTCAAAATCTGTTTCTAACTTTGCCTTAATTAATCAAATGATTTTGAATTATGACTACAATGCAAATGAATACCGAAATTCTTCGCAATGTGAGCATTATTGCAGAAGATGAAAAACTAATGAAAAGAGCTGTAAAGTATCTGCGAAAACTTGCAGCTGAAAAGGAAGATACTACTCTTTTTACTAAAGAAGAATTCCTTGCTCGTATTGACAAAGCAAAAGAGGGAGAAATATACGAATTAAATGATGGTGAAACTATTGAAAATCTAATAGACCGCATAGAATAATAGAATAATGGAATACAAAATCAAATACCATAAACAAGCTATTGAGGATGCAAAAAAACTAAAAAAAGAGGAGCCACAAACCTTTCAAAAACTCTTGAAGTTAGAAATAGAATTAAAAGAACATCCACGTATTGGCACAGGAAAGCCCAAACCACTCTCTGGCAACCGAGTTGGACAATGGAGTCGTCGCGTCAGTAAAAAGCACAGACTAGTGTACGAAATTTATGATAAAGAAGTTGTTGTTATCATAGTAACTGTCTATGGGCATTACAATGACAAATAATCTTTTGTAGTATATAGCCATAACCGATTTGGAGAAAACCGCTGTGACAAAATGTTTAACAACAAAATTTTGTTAATAGGATGAATCAAAGAAAAGGTGTAGAAAAAAAACACTACCTTTACAGCCAAATAAAAAACATTACGATTATGAAGAAACTATTCAACTTAGCAGTTTTGGCATTGATTGCATCGGCACCCATATACACATCGTGCACCGATGACGAAGAGATAAAAGTAAAAAAGCCTTCACGCGAAATAGTACAGGTAGATATCTATAAGGCAGATAATGCAAACCATTCATTCTACCGCGAAGCTCTTTACAACATTTCATACGATTCCAAAAACCGTATCAGCAACATTCGTTCAGAATATAATTCACAAGAGGTAAGCTATAGATACGATTCACAACATTTTGCCTATACTTGGGATGGTTCATACCCTGAAACAGGAGTATTCTCATACAGTTTTGAGGCAGAATTGCGTAATGGTCGCGTCCAAGTGGGTTCTTTAAGCAAGACTGATGGCACAGATATAGTTGGAGCGAACTACAGCTATCACTACAATTCAAATGGCATGCTTCAGGATGCTACTTACGGCGGAGCACAGACATTTAATTATGAATGGGGCAAATCTACTCTGATAATAAAAGGTAACCCTACCACATACAACACTAAATACAGCTATTCCAAGGTTGAGAATAACTACAGCATAGATATCAATGTATTGCCACAGTTGGTTGATGAACGTATTGATATTATGGTGGCAATGAATACATACGCTCAGTTGGGAGGTGCTTTAGGCAATAAGTACCCATACATTCTGGAAAACAATGACTACAAATACCAGTATCTGTTTGACCATAACAACAGAATTGTCCAGATGGTCCAGACACCTGACAATACCGATCCTAACAAACAGGCTACATATTGGTTTATGATTCATTACGAAGATTGATGTATAACAAGTTCGGATTACACCTTTAGATATGGGAACAACAGAAGAACTTAAAGCTGAAGATTTACGTTATTTGCAGCTTTTGTCCAAATCTTTTCCTACAATAGCTGATGCAAGTAGGGAGATAATAAATCTGGAAGCAATATTGAACCTTCCTAAAGGTACCGAACACTTTTTGACGGATATTCATGGTGAATATGCCGCCTTCCAGCATGTTTTGAAGAATGGTTCCGGCGCCATAAAACGTAAGGTCAATGAAATTTTTGCAGAAGAACTGAGTAAGGAAGAGCAAAAAGAACTATGCACACTTATCTATTATCCAAAAGAGAAACTGAGATTGGTAAAAAAGCAAATCAGCAATCTGGATAGTTGGTACCAGGTTACATTAAACCAATTGGTAAAAGTATGCCAGAGTGTGTCATCAAAATACACCCGTTCAAAGGTAAGAAAATCACTTCCTAAAGAGTTCTCATACATAATTCAGGAGTTGCTGCACGAATCTTCAATGGATCCGAACAAGCATGCATATATCAACGTAATTATAAGTACAATTATATCCACAAAACGAGCTGATGAATTTATCATTGCTATGTGTAACCTGATTCAACAGCTCACCATTGATTCGCTTCACATTGTGGGCGATGTGTTCGATCGTGGCCCCGGTGCCCACATCATTATGGATACGTTGTGTAATTACCATAATTTTGACATTCAATGGGGTAACCACGATGTATTATGGATGGGTGCTGCTGCCGGCAATGATGCTTGTATAGCCAACGTTATAAGACAAGCAATGCGCTATGCAAACTTAGCAACCATTGAAGATGGGTATGGCATCAATCTGCTACCATTGGCAACATTTGCCATGGATACCTATGCAGAAGATTCATGCTCCATATTTGAACCACACGTAAAGTTCTCGGACGGTAATTACAACGAAAGAACATTGCGTCTGATAGCACAGATGCACAAAGCAATAGCAGTTATTCAATTTAAGTTAGAGGCTGCAATAATTGATAGAAGACCTGAATTCCAGATGGAGAACCGCAAGTTGCTCCACATGATAGATTTTGAAAAGGGAATATTCTGCTACAATAACAGGGAATATGAAATGACCGACACTTTCTTCCCAACAATTGATCCGGCGAATCCCTATAAACTTACCCCTGAAGAACAGGAGATAGTTGAAAAAATACACATTTCATTTGTAAACAGTGAAAAGCTAAAAAAACATATGCGCTGCCTATATACATATGGTGGTATGTATTTGGTGTGCAACAACAACCTACTCTATCATGCCTCTGTTCCCATGAATGCTGACGGTTCATTCAAAAGAGTCAAAATTCAAGGTAAAGAGTATTACGGAGAAAAACTTCTGGCAAAATCTGACCAATTGATACGTACAGCCTATTTTGCTGAAGATGGAGAAGAGAAAGATTATGCACTTGACTTTGTATGGTATATGTGGTGTGGTCCAAACTCCCCTCTGTTTGACAAGGACAAAATGGCCACATTCGAAGGTTATTTTGTAGATGACGCAGAACTAAAAAAGGAGAAGAAGGGAGACTACTATACTTTACGAAATCAAGCAGATGTATGTGATACCATATTGCGCGAATTTGGTGTAGAGCCAGACGAACATTCACACATCATCAACGGACATGTGCCTGTTCGTACACTGAAGGGCGAAGAACCTATCAAAGCCAATGGCAAGATGCTGGTTATAGACGGTGGATTCTCAAAAGCATATCAACCAAAAACAGGTATTGCAGGATACACGTTGGTATATCATTCGCACGGATTTGAATTGGTACAGCACGAACCTTTCCAAAGTTCGCAGAAAGCCATACTGGAAGGTCAGGATATTAAATCTACTACTTTCCTTGTAGAGATGAGCCAAAAACGCATGATGGTAAAAGATACGGATAAAGGAAAGCGATTGACTACAACAATTCAAGATTTACGAAAATTGCTTGTAGCCTATCGCTCCGGTTTAATCAAAGAAAAGGAATAACTGTTACAGAAACATCAAAACTGAACCTGAGGTGCTGTTTCTGCTCCATCCTGTGATTCAAAATAGCTGCGCTTTTCAAATCCAAACATTCCGGCCAAAATATTCTTTGGGAATCTGCGAATTGCAGTATTATATTTCTTTGTGGCTTCATTGAAATTCATACGTGCAACATTAATTCTATTCTCTGTACCTTCAAGCTGTGCCTGCAGTTCCAGGAAATTTTGGTTTGCCTTCAAATCAGGATAGTTTTCTGTAATAGCCAAAAGTTTACCTAAAGCCGATGTTACCTGACCCTGTGCCTCCTGATATTCTGCTAACTTTTCAGGAGTAAGATTCTCAGGATCTACCTTAATCTGCGTAGCATTGCTACGTGCTGCTATAACACTTTCCAATGTCTCTTGTTCGTGTGCTGCATAACCTTTAACAGTATTTACCAAATTTGGAATAAGGTCTGCTCTACGCTGATACTGCGTTTCAACATCACCCCATTTGTTTGCAACACCTTCATCAAGATTTACTAAACCATTATAGGCGCTTACTGCCCAAATAGCAACCACTGCTACTATGGCAATGGTAATAATTGTAGATTTCTTTTTCATCTCTTTCCTATTTTATTACTATTAAACATCAAAATCTGCTGCCTGCTCCACCGCCACCGCCTCGGCCACCGCCAAAACTGCCACCACTGAAACCACCGCCAAAACTGCCACCACCAAATCCACCACGATGCATACCACCACCGTAATGACCACCTGAATGGCCTGTATAGTTTTCATCTATGGACTGAACCTGTTTTTCAAAAATATGTCCACAATCCTTACATTCATAGGTTACTCCCTCAGTTTTAATACCGTTCTTTTTGGATATTAACCTACTGCCTACACGTATTACATTATGCTTTTTACAAACAGGACATCTGCCCGATATCCACACTGCAATTATTACAATTGTCAATCCTAACACAACCAAAACGCCAAAGACCAACAATGCAATCATTGCATCTTTATCATCATCGGCAGCAGCCTCCGATTCATCGTATGACATAAGCCTGTCATAAACTACCTGCATACCTGCAGCCATGCCTTCACTCCACTTTTCATCTTTCAGATATGGAATCATATCCTCAGTCTGAATACGTTTGCATATTGCGTCAGGAAGTATGCCTTCCAAACCATATCCAGTATAGAATTGAATACATCTCTGGTCTGTTACCAACAGTACCACTAAGCCATTGTCTTCACCCTTCTGTCCTACTCCCCATTCATTTAACAGTTCGTGGCAGAACTCAAAACAATCGGCATTGCCTATGCTGTTCACAACAGCTACAACTGTTTCTATACCTGTACTGTCTTCTAACGTTCTACATAACCTGTCTATCAATGCTTCAGTTTCATTGTTCAGAATTGCATCCGGATTTATGGTATAACGATACTCATTCTGCAAATGAACATTAGGCAAATTGGCTACAGTATATTCTACTGCAGACACAGACAAGCACAGACAAAAAATTGCTATACAAATAGTAGTTATCTTTTTCATATTACATATACATATCAGTATCGGCATCATCCAGAACAGGGAATTTTTCTCTGAAATGGTTTAGTTTATCCATATCGAGTTCTGCTGACACCATATCAACTTTACTCTCTTCTGCAACCACTACGTTTTCGCCGTATGGGCTTATCAGAACAGAATCGCCACTATATACGCCAAACTGATCTATACCTACTCTGTTTACAGCAGCCACATAGCACTGGTTTTCTATGGCTCTTGCCCTTATCAGAGTGTTCCAGGCTATCTTTCTTGCTATAGGCCAACTGGCTACATAAATAATCATATCATAATCATCGCGATTTCGTACAAAAACAGGAAAACGCAAATCATAGCAAACTTGCAACATAATGCGTACTCCCCTAAATACCACTACCTTACGACTATGACCGGGAGTAATATATTCTCCTTCGCCGGCATAAGTAAATAGGTGTCGTTTATCGTAATACTCTACCTTACCATCGGGAGTTACAAAACAGAAACGATTATATGTTTTTCCATCCTGAATTATGGCTATGCTACCTGCTATGGCTGCATCCAGATTAGCAGCTTTCTGTTTCATCCATTCTATTGTGGGACCATCCATTGGTTCAGCTATAGATACTGCTTCCTGTATCATAGATGTGTTGAACATCTCCGGCAGTATATACACATCTGAACCATCGCCGCCACCTATCAGATTGTCTATATTTTGAAGATTCAACTCTTTTTCGCCCGGAATTGGCGATGTTTGCAAAATTGCTACTCTCATTAATTAAAGGACTAATTTATTATTTGAATGACAACTCTACGCAGAAGGCTGTTTTTCCATCTGTTTTACCCTCTACTATATATTTTAATTCATCGTTAACGGTTTCAACTTTATGTCTGAACAGTTCAACAACCTGACCCTGTGTAGTTTCATGAGAAAAATTGATTACAAGATCTGACAACTGTCTTTTGGAAGTAATCTCATAATCTATTGCATCCATAGCCCACACTATATATCTGGCATTGTTGGTATGACCTATAAAATCCACATCAGAATAACTAACCGTATGTTCGCCCACCTTTTCAGGATTGATACCGCGTGGCATAATTACCTTTGGAGCCGGCGTCTCTATTGCATTGTCCTTACATATAGCCGATTCATCAAACAGCGATTCAAGTTCATCACTGCGAACAAATCTTCTGGTCTCCTTATTTATTACAACCCAAGAACTTGTAGCTGCAACCATAGGGGTTCCATCTTTACCATTCATACTGAAGTCACGCAAAAAATAGAGACCGTCAAGACCCTTATGCCAGGTAGTCATTTCAACTTCGTCCAGCCATTTGGGTGTCTCTTTAAACTGTATATGCATTCTGGACAGTACCCAAACTGTACCTTGTTTTTGCAAGTCTTCGTATCCAAAATTAAACATTCCTGCTGCATGGTATGCCATATCCTGAGCAAAATCCATAAAAGCCGATGGTTTCATTCTAAAACTGCAATCGGTATTGTAGCATGAAATGGTCAATTCGTTTTTTAATCTGTTATCCATCATCCTCAAATTTTACAGCGCAAATTTACAACTTTTATTTGGGGCTGATGTTTTCCATATAGTTATTTATTCTAAAAGAGGTGTAGTTATACAATATTTAAAATAATAATTCTACTTTTGTATTTGATAAACAAATAGAATGGAATTATGAAACTGTTAGGTAATATTATTTGGATAATCTTTGGAGGGTTTGCTATAGCTTTAGAATATTGTACCATGGCAATAGCTTTCTGCGCTACAATTATTGGCATTCCATTTGGTTTTCAACTACTTAAATTGGCATTGTTATCACTATTGCCATTTGGTCAGGAACCTACATACAGAGAGAATGAACCGGGTTGTATCAATACCATCTTCAATATAATATGGATTTTTACAGGCGGAATATTAATAGCCCTTACCCACCTTCTGTTTGGCATAGTACTGTGTATAACCATAGTTGGTATTCCATTTGCTATGCAACATTTCAAGTTGATGAAGTTGGCTTTCACTCCTTTTGGACGTAATGTAGTTTAACCAAATATTAGAATGATATGAAAAAAATTATGTTGATGATGGCCACCATTGGCCTATGCGCAGGTTGCGCTCCCAAAGCAGACAAAGTTATTGCACTAAGTTTTGACGATGGTCCTAACACCACTACCACAGTAAAAATGCTGGATATGCTTGAAAAGCATGATGTTGTAGGGTCATTCTTTGTAATAGGCAACAACATTAACAACGAGAGTGCAGAAATAATGAAACGTGCATACAAAATGGGATGCGATATAGAGAACCATTCGCGCACTCACACTGCTATGGCATCACTATCGGGCGAACAGATTCAAGAGGAGATAAAATACACTTCGGACCTTATTGAGAAATATATTGGCAAACGTCCTGAATTTTTCCGTCCTCCATATATATCGGTAGCCCCACACATGTACGACAACATTGATTTGACATTTATATGCGGACAGGGTTGTAACGATTGGGAAGCAGCTACTACAGTTGAGCAACGCGCAGAAATGGTTATAAACAATGCTGCTGACGGTCAAATAGTTCTGCTTCACGATTTTGTAGGCAACGAAGCTACTGTGGAAGCATTGGATATAATTATTCCGGAGCTTAAAAAACAGGGATACAGATTTGTTACCGTTCCGGAACTTTTCAAACTGAAGAAAATTACACCGGATCATAGCAAGATGTATACAAATGTCCTCCAATAAACGAGGACATTTGTATTATAAACCTTATTTATATGTCACGCTCCGCGTGAGTCCTTCGGACCAATTAATCTTCTATCCTCCAATAAGAGGACATTTTTATTATAGACCTTATTTATATGTCACGCTCCGCGTGAGTCCTTCGGACCAATTAATCATCTATCCTCCAGTAAGAGGACATTTGTATTATAAACCTTATTAAACAATACATCAATTGGATTTAAAAGTAGAATTTAGTTATACCTCAATGGCAGTGTGTGCAAATTTTGCACACACTGCATCTTCCTCCAATTCATAGAAAACATACATAGTAGATTTTCTTGTCAACTGCCAAGAATTCCTCGGTAGTTGCTTAGCGCTCTTTTTGTTTTGTAGTAATAGGTTTGATTTTTTCAAGTTCAATAAGCACCTTTTACAGAGCCATTTACAGGGTCACCCCAGATAAACTCGCTGTTTACCTCCAAAGTGGTTCATTCTTCCAATTGGCAGGAATGCCTATTTTATGAATAGGTATGAGTTGGGAACTTGCCTCGAACAACGCCTTTACTTTTTCTTGGACAGATTTGTTACCACCTACGGCTCTACAGAGATAAACCAAGGCACAAGCTACAGCATAGGGCTGTTTCTTCTGCATTTCTGAGAATTTGTTATTCAGCCAAAGGTCTCTATGTCCCTTGATATTCGAGATTTTCTTGCTGAGTGCTCTGTTCCATAGACGAGAATGGTGTGCTATGATATTTCGCATTAACGAGATTATCTCTATCCAGTTGGAAAACTCTCTCGATGAGTAAAGTCCAAAATCATTTGCAATGGCTGACTTTTGAGGTAATTGATTCTTTAAGTTCTTGTACATCTTCGATAATGTACCGAAAGTAGCTACCTCAATTATCATCCAAGCATCAGGATTATCACCATCAAAACTATCCCCTTGCCAATTAGGATGGTTCTCAATGTACTTCTTAGCAAATGGTTCAGTACTTCTTTCAAACTCATATTTCAAATTAAACACAAACTCTTGATGTCTGTCGGCATCTTCAAACAATGATGCATCAAGATACCAAAGTCCATTGCCTGCTGCTTTTGACATATGATTGATGATTTTAGCACGAAAAGCTACTTCGATCATTTCTATTGCATCAAACAACACCAATCGTAGGTTATGGTCAAAATTATAGCGTTTCATAACCATATCAAAAGATATATCTGGTAAGAAATCACCATCAGTAGAGTCATCAATCAAGTCTGTCCAGAAATACTTCAAACGAAAATAGCTGATTCGAGCAAGCAACTCTTTTGCTTCAACTAAATCTTCAAAATCCATCCCTTTTGCTCTGAGCAATGAAATCTGTTCTTCTATTGTGCGTGCGCGCTGGTTCATAGTTTTATAAAAAGCGACCCGCCAGCAGTTCTTACGGGATGCTGACGGGTTCTGTTATCATTGACTCGGCACAAACCGAAAATCATCATATTTACATTGCAAAGGTAATGCTTTTTGTCTCTAATAACAAATAATTGCGTAAATATTTTACAAGAACCATGCTTTCTACTCTAGCTCCTTACAAAATAATTATTTACAACCTATTATTACTCAGTATTTAGCGAGTAATAAGTCGGAAATATGGTCATAACCTTTTCGGGAAGAAGCCAAAACTTGTTTTGGCGGAACCAAAACAAATAAACCTATTACTACGAATAAACAACTGATTCGTAAGTTACACTACAAAAACAAGTCAAATATTGTAGTTGTATTGATTTTAAATACCCCGATCCACTAGAATAATGAATCGGGGCATAATTGTTTTTTTAACACATATCACTTAGACTTCTATAGAAAGGTATTTACAGTATCTTATTTAAGCAATACTTTTTTACCGTTTATAATATAAATACCACTCTTCAAGTTTTCTGTATTCAGAACACGACGACCTGTAATATCGTAAATCATCAACTCCTCCTTATCTATTATCAATTGGTCTATACCACTCTTCATATCTGCCACATAAGATATATTTTTAGGTGGCATAATACCATAATAATCACCTATCCACTCATTAACAACATCTCCCTCTTTAGATGTATATACATATTCAGGGATTGAGTCACCATAAGCTACATCAGCCACATGTACCAATTCTTCATTGACAAAATAATATACCTGGTATATATTCACATTAAATGTACCACTGATTGTAATATCGCTATTTGGCATAGTCTCTGGCACTTCATCCCACCCACTAAAGGTATATCCCAACTTGGTTGGTTCTTCAAGCACAGAAATAGTAGTTCCACATATCAATGTATCTGTTGCATACACTTCACCATCAACAACGTATGTTAATATACTCCTTTTAATTTCCACAACATCTTCAACAAAGAAAAAGTCTTTCCATTGGTCAGCAACCTGATAGAGCGAAGCGCATCCTATCGGAACTTTTAGGGTACAATTCCATTTGTTTATATCTTCCAAAGCTTGTGTACCACATGTAGGTGGAGTATCTACGCTACTAATAAGCTGAGTCAGGCTAATACAATCTGAAAACGCCTCTTGACCAATGCTTTCAACGCTGATACCAAAAGTAAATTGTTCCAAATTACGGCATCCACTAAATGACCAATTGCCAATACTCTTTACTCCATTTCCTATAACTACACTTTTAAGCCCCGAACAATTATAAAACTCGTTATCATAAACAGCTACTTCTTTATCACTAATTACAACTGTACGCAGTGAAACATTGTTATAAAAAGGCGAATAGCCTGCTTTGTTGGATGTGTTGTAGGTGATTTTTCCACCAATATATACAGAGTCAAGCGGACAATCTGCAAACAATGGAGACGATGAATACTTATATCCCAAATTTAAAGCATCTGTTCTATCTTCAATTATCACATCCACTAATGATGTACAACCATTGAATGCATTATTTGAAATAGATGTAACTGATTGTGGGATTTCTATAGCAGACATTCCTGAACAGTTATTAAAAGCATATTCTCCTATTTTCTTTACGCTTTTACCCCACTGAATGCTCTGAAGTTTGGAACAACCTGAAAAAGCATTCGTTTTAATTTCTGTCACTTTATTACCTATATTAACCTCTTGCAGTGAAGAACAATCTTTAAACATTGCTTCGTTTATTGAGTATAATCCGTCTCCTATTGTAGCACGCTCCAAACTATTACAGCCAAAGAAGCATTCAGAACCAGCGTAAAGCACGGAATGTGGAATTGTAATTTCTGCCAACAAAGAGCAACCGCTAAAAGCAGTAGTTCCCAACCTATCAACTTCGTCCCCTATTGTGACAGACGTAAGCGAAGTACAGTCTGAAAAAGAGCTCAATCCTATCTCTCCCTTATTAGAAATCATTGCTGTTTGTAAACTATAGCAACGACGGAAGGCTTGCTGTTCTATATCCCCTGCATTTGAAATGAGAACAGACACTAAACTATCACACCCATAAAAAGCCAACATTCCTATCTCTCCGTTATTGGTAATTTCCGCTGTTTTAATACCAATGCACCATTCAAAGGCATCATCGCCAACATTACCTTGATTGGCTAAAGTTAAACTCTTGACAGAAGAATTCTTATAGAAAGCATAGGGCATCACCTCTTTTACATTCATCTCAACATTCCTATACGATACTTTAGGAGCTATGTTTACATTCTCAACAGAACTATCATACATAGCATCAATAACATCGCAGGAGCGTTCACTCATATTTACAGGAACATATTTTACACCATCTACTTCAAACATACTGCTTAAGTACGGATATACTTTTACGTTTTTCAAATCGCTATATTGTTCATTGGCTACATAATTAATCTTTCCATTAACATTCGCATAACCGCTTGGAGGGGTGTTTGTCAACCAAATAACTTTAGCCGGCACATTATATGAATTTGAGAACTTACCGGTGATAGATGTTACACCAATACCCATTGTAAGTGATTGTAAGTTTGTCCCATAAAATGCAGATAAATCAATACTTGTCACTGAATTTGGGATAGCAATACTTGTAAGATTTGCGCAACCTGAAAATGCACTTACTCCTACACTTGTTACTGTATTAGGAATTGTAATACTTGTAATACTGTCGCAGCCGAAGAATGCATTCTCGCCAATTGCATAATTCTCTCCCTTGTAATTATTAGGAAGAATTACTTTTCTTTCATTTTTCAAGTATCCTATTAAATGATACGCATTATCTATGGTTGAGAAATAGAAATCACCTATCTGTTCATCAGCATTGATAACACGAGTAGCATAATCAGCTAAATGTCCATAATCTGTACTTCCCTTCCTTACATTTAAATCTGAGAAATTGATGATAGTTTTTAGATACTGACATCCATAAAATGCGCCATTACCAAGATTTCCCGTCATACTACCTTCGCTAATACTCTGCATGGAGCTAGGGATAGTGATACTTATAAGACCATTATAATTTCTGAAAGCACCGGCTGTTATACTTACAGTTCCCTCTCTAACTACAATAGCTGTATTTGCAGGCATTTCACCTTTATATTTATATAGCACGTCATTCACATACACTACACCATCAGGCTGCTGATTATACCAAGGCGTATTTTCAAAAGCACTGCTTCCTATGGATGTCACACTATTTGGAATCACAATTTCTTCAAGGCTAGTACAACCAGAAAATAAGCTACCTTCAATACGCGTAACAGATTCTGGAATAGTTATAGATGTAAGCGATGTGCAATATCTGAATGCCCATCCTCCTATGTTAGTAATTGAATTGCCAAAAACAATATTATAAAGATTAGAACAACCTTCAAACGCACCTCTTCCAATACTTGTCACCGATTTTGGAATTATTACACTTGTTAGTTTTATACACTCCTTGAAAGCACCATCATCAATACTTGTCACTGAATAGGTACGACCATTATTTGCAACAACACTTTCAGGGATTACAACATCATACATGTACTCACCTTTATACGCGTAATCATTATCTCCCTTGTACGTCACACTTACTGTATTGTCTGTAGTTGACGTAATCTTGTAATAAATACCGTCCACTTCAAAACTGTGGGCACTTACTGAAATGCTACATAATAGCACAACCACTGTTAATAGAACATTTTTCATTGTTTTCACTATTATTTGATTTTTTAAACTGACGTATATATTTGGAAGCCAAGATATGGAAAATTTATAAAAAATCAAAATAAATAACTCAATATTGTAAAGATAGCCAACTATATAGTTCAAAATAACTTTAGGCAATCAGGAAATAATGGCATCAAGATTATGATACTGTGTGCTGTAGTTTTTTCTATCTGTAGCAGTTCGTCGGAAATTCCGACAAACTGAATCTTTTTTCAATAATGTCTCAGAACGGTGAATTGGATTTGAACTAACTATACAACCAGACTTTCAAGCGGCTATTATTTTTGAATGATAAAAAGTGACCCGCCAGCAGTTCTTACGGGTATCTTTTGTAAAGAATTTGCAGTAATTATAGAATAACATAGGTAAATCTTTCGGGTTATAAAATAATTACCTATTTTTGCGAAAATAATTAATAATACTATGCCCACAATTTTTATTTTATTTGGATTTAGATTCCTATTTTACGCCAATGATCATGAACCAATTCATGTCCATGTAGTAAAGGGAGATATACATGCCAAGTTTTCTATATTTCCTGTAAGGTTAGTAGAAAACAATGGTTTAAAACCATCAGAAATTAAGATAGTAGAATCTATTATTAAGGAGAATACCGAAGTAATTGCAGAACATTGGAATAAGTTTTTTAACAATAATAAATAGCAGACGCATATGATAGCTATCAAGAAGATTTGGATTACAGATTCGGCTGTGTGGATTAAAACCGCAGATGGTCGCGAGGCTTGCGAAAAGTTTTCGGATTATCCGCGATTAAGATATGCTACACAACAGCAGCGCGAAAAATATACTGCCGATGCTTTTGGTATTCGTTGGGAAGAAATAGATGAAGATTTAAGCTACGAAGGATTCTTTCGCAGCAAACCAACTAATACTTTGTACGATTTATTTATGTCTCATCCTGAAATCAATGCTTCTGCAGTTGCACGTCGTTTAGGTATGGCACAGAGTCTTCTTGCTCAATATATCAGTGGTGCTAAAAAGCCATCCAATGAACGATTGGAACTTATAAAGTCTGAAATTAGGAAGATAGGTAAAGAACTATCATCTATCCAATAGCCCTATAACTGTAAACTTACAGCGAATTTGATTCTGCCACGTTGTTGAGGGCAACAAAATGACCATCAAGAAGAGTGTAAGCAACCCTGTATACAAGGATATTGATGTTTGGACTTTCCAGGATCAGGACATTTCATTCCATTAAAACCGTATTCGAGTAACCATTATCCTCCATTGATAAAAAGTGACCCGTTAGCAGTTCTTACGGGATGCTAACGGGTCCTGTTATTAACCCTTCCTTATAAGACAAGGTTTAGTTTAGTTTATTTTACAAATACCTTCTTTCCATTTACAATATATATACCACGCTTTAAGTTTTCAGTATTATTTACCTTACTGCCATAGATATCATATATAGTAATGTTTTGAGTATTTTGCAGACAACTAACACCGTTTTCAACATCTTCAATATATTCTACAAAGAGTGTGCTGTCTGTAGAAATAGTTGTCAGTTCTTCTCCATCAATTGATGTCTTCCAAACAGGACGATAATTATCAATATTTTCAAGTTGGGGAAGTTCTCCGTTAGTATAGATTGAATAGGTATTATCTGAAAGGCTGGTAGTATAGACAACATTATAAACACGTGCTCCATTCAATACAGGATGTGCGTCTGTTCCTATAGTCTGACCAAATGCATCACCCAAAAGGTAGGCAATTTCGCCGGACAACATCTGTTCTTCTGTCACCGTTTTTTGTCCATCAACTATATCATATTCCTTTATAGCAAACATATTTTGTGTGTTATTCTTAAGAGCAGTTCCACCAATACATGCTGCTACATTGGTACCTGTAACTTCACCCAAATTAAACACATTTGCTATTACAGCGCTCTTGTTGTTGAATCCTGCAACACCTCCACAATTGTTTGTTCCGGTAATATCACCAAGGTTATATGAGTTTGTAAGTTCAGATGTAGATTGCGATACTGAACCGGTTATACCACCCACATAGTTAGATATAGCTGTAACTTTAGCCTTATTTACACAACCATCAACATAAGTTTTGGTACCCATATAAGCTACAACACCTGCTACATATTGCTTGGCACTTACCTCGCCACAGACTGTAATGCCACTTATGCTACTATCCTTGATGTAACCAAACAGTGCCTGATATGTATTTTTGTTATTGATGTAGAGGCCATAGATGGTGTGACCATCGCCTTCAAAGGTTCCTTGGTAAGCAGTGTTTGATTTGCTACCTCCTATAGGTGTCCAGTCGAATTCGCAAAGATCTATGTCATTTATCAGTTTAGCTGATATCTTATAGTCTCCATCATTAACTTTTGCTGCAAACCATGCCAATTCAGCACCATTGCTTATCTGGTAAACACCATCCTTCAGTTCAGCTTCAGAAAGAGTAGTTCCATCCCATCCGTTTTCACCTGCCTTAACCATCTCAATAATACAGTTCTGGTCACCCTCTGCATCATCAGCAATAGTCAGTTCAGTACGGAAACAACGGTAGCCAGGCTTTGAAGCCTTAATTATATAGGTACCAAATGTAGGAGCATAGATACCATCACTATTCGGTTTCAAAGTATCGCCATCAATAGTTATAGTGTAATCTATACTATCAACATTGGCCAGCAGGTTAAGAGTAAATCTCTTAATTTCAGTAACAGGAATGCGCACATCAGGCAATTGACCGAAATAGGTCTTGTGAGCTATGGCAGTAAAGTTTGGCGAACGACCAAGATTCTTATTTATAGAACGATGCGCTCCAATAGGATCGCCAAAACCATTTACCTGTATAACACCCTGATCCATTACAAACACATCTGATGCAGATACATCAAAATCGGCAGGTATTTCAATAGTAACAGCCTGAGCCGACGGAGCAGATCCAAAGGTATATTGACCGGCACCCAGAATAAGTGATGAACCATTAGGGATATTGTTATATGTAATATAGGCCGACATATTATATATACCCGCAAGCTTATTGGCTGGATGATGAAGACCACTGTACTGAATCTTAATCCGGTCACCCGGCTGGAAGACAGTACTACCCTCACGACTTACATTGGTAATCTCTCTGTGACAAGGTTTGGCTGTCAGTACCTGATAAATTGAATTACCCTTAGCATCAGTCATCTTGACTATCTGTCTGCCTTCCTTCAACAGCAAAGTATATGAACCATCATCATTTCTGGTAACACCATCGGCAGCAAAACCATGATATGAAGCCATCTGTTCACCAATAGTTGGATATGCCATTTCTATGTGGTCAACACCCTCAGGAGTAAAGGTGTAGGTAGCTCCCTCTTCTGTATCAAGAAAATAGAAAACATCATGTTCAGCATCCACAAACTTACCGGCAGTCTTCAGTGCACCTTCATTGTAAGCCTCGTTAATAAACATATTTGGCTTCATGGCAGTTTCAGCATCACCAACAGTAACAACGTATGCAGCAGTATTTTCAGGCCATATAGCACCCCAGTATTCACCACCCATAAAGTTAGTTTTGGTAAGTGAATCAGCCTTGGCATTGTATTTATAATAGTTCAGTCCTATGGCATCATAGGTCACCAGTACAATAGCAGTACCCTTGCCCACTGCCCTGATGGTTGACCATGTTTCCGTAGAAGGATGTGCATTATCAATCTCAATTACACCAGTGCTGGGATTTCCCTCAAGGTCAATAATGGTGTAGTGAAAGTCAGGTTCAAAAAAGTAGTTGGCTGTCTGTGTATCGGTAAGCTGCCATGAGCGCATAGCCAGCGCACTATAGTTATCGCCAACATTCAGTTGCAGATGCCCGCGCTCGTTTATATTTACAAGGATATTACCCGTTTCGTAACCACCATTCCAGTTTACATCATGTTTGATAGTCTTTGGGCCGAAAGCCTCATAACTGCTTTCAGAGAATTTCAGATAGGAATTCTCTCCACCATCAATATCCATAGTGAAGTATCCAGCCTGGGTAAGACCACCACTCTTCCATGTACGGAAATTATACACCTGATTGTCAGCAAGTCTGTAATACACCTTTTTGCTACCACCATCAACCTCTGTTCTGGAAGGTTCCACCCTGGTATAGTTGGTAAAGTGGCTGAACTTCTTTCCTATAAAAACCTCAGCATCTTCAGGCAGAGTAACAATATAATCTCCACCCATTGGAACAGCACCACTTATAGTAATACCCCCTGTTAGAGTACCGCTACGGTCATTGGTCATATACCCCTGAGCCTGACGCTCTTCGCCAGGAATAAGCGAAACATAATAACTGTTTCCATTCAGTGCCAGGAAGGTCTTTCTACCGGCAGTAACACTATTACCCAAAGTAACAACCAGCCTCTCTCCTTCGCGGGTTGATACATCAACAGAAATAGTGTAATCCTTATCCACCTCCCATGCAGTATTGTCTTCATTTTTATTGGTAGCAAAGACAGTATTGGTCAATACAGAGAACTCCTGATGCAGAGTGTCAGCACTGACATTCAGTTCAATAGTTCCATTTACAGTTGCACTGTCCTTACCATAGGCAGTGAGGATATAGACACCACCCGGAACATCAAAAGTGTAGGTTTTATCCACAGCCTCACCCACATCTACAGTATCTCCTGCAGCCTTGTCAACAAGACTCATCCACGGCGATGTGGAATTCATTTTAACAACAACATTGGCAGATTGTATGCTCATAAAGCATGTAATCATAACCGCCAGACTTAAGAATAGCTTTTTCATTTTTTTTGAATATTAAGTTATTGAAATCATTTAGTTTCTGAATATCTTCTTCCCGTTCTGTATGTATAGCCCTCTTACAGGAATTTCGTCCAGACGCACACCCTGCAGATCATATATCCCATCAGCAATAGCAGGTTTATCTCTGTTTACAACCGGTGCAACCCCCGTAAAATCTCCATTCGGAGGAAGAGCCAGAAAATGTGCCGGATTAATATACACTTTGTGTCTGCCCAACAATTTACCTTCCGGCGACCATTGTATCAGCGCACCGGCTGCTGCAAATGAACCTGCATCTGTAGCGTATATATATCCGGTATAAGGATTGACATAGAGACCATACGGCATGCCCAAAGTTTTCAGGTCGGCCAGCATTGTACCTGGCAATGTCTCTTCAACACCACCTGCTCCACCTGTTGCTATCACCTCTTCCGGATTGATTACAACATAGTTGAATTTATATTCATTTGTATAATAAGAGAATCGCGCACCAATAGCCATGAAGTTGCCATTCAACATGGTAGTACTATAGGTTGAGGCATATTCCAGTACTACACAACAATCATCATCGCCATTAAGTGCTCTGTCGCAGTCAAAAATAACTGTTGCAGCAGGAATGTCATAATAATCGCCAGGAGAGTTTATACACAGATACTGCCCTGATTGTGACATTTTACCATAGAGATTTATCTGGCCTGTATCAATTTGTTTAACAGGTTGCATGGTCTCTGCATTGATAATACTCACTGTAGTTTCGTATTCATGATCTTCCTGAAATGCATAACCACCTGTATTGGCTATAAACAGATGTCCTTTGTAATAGGCTATACCTTCTGGTTCATATCCCACTTCGCATGTTGCAACAACCTTAAATGTCCGTATATCTATCTTTGCCACATAGCCTTTTGTAAACATGACATATCCATTTATGGTACCACATTCATGCCCATAAGAGGTTACATAAACATATCTTCCATCGGTGGCAAGTTTACGATTATTGGGTACATCTTCTGTTTCGGCTACCCGCTTACCATCGGCCGATATAAACTGAATAATATTACTCCAGTTTACAGTTATAGCAATAAGATTGTTGTTAATCTGAATAATGTCATTGGGGGTATCGCCCAATTTACGTTTGTTTATATCTCTGAACCATTGGTTGCTGACTATCTTACCTTCTTCAAAATAAGTAATCTTGCCATTGTCCGACTGCCAGTTGCCTTCGTTCAGCAAAATGATGCGCTCCTGAGCCTGTACACTCATAATAATGGAGCATAAAATCATGAGAATCAGTTTTTTCATATTCCAATTGATAATGTAAGTTTATAGTTACGTCCGGGCATAGGATAGCGCGGGATATGTTCATATTGCTCATCTAGCAGATCGCACACTTCAAAACAGATACTCCATTCTGAATTTCGCATAGCATGAACATAAGTCAGTTTGGTATCTATATTATGATAAGGTTTGAGTATATCGTCGGGGTCGGCATAACTCCACATACGTTCGCCAACATAGAGATATGAGGCAGTAAATTGCAGATTACGCCAACCAAGTATTGTTGTCACTCCCGATGATAATTCCGGCGAATAACATATTGGCATGTTATATGTATCTTCATCGTCAGGATCGGTCCTGTTCAGATCACGCTGCCAGGTTAATGTTGTGAGCAACGAAAACTGCCAGTTATCAGTATTATAGCGTCCCTGTGCAGTAGCATTGAGTCCGCGACAGAAAGTATATCCGTAATTCATCATAGACCATGTGTAGGTACCCTTCAGCGGCAGACAGACTATGCGATTTTCTATTTTATTCTGATATATATCTGCCTGAATTGAATAGTTCCAGCCAGGTGAATCAAGATGGTATTCCATACCAATATTTAGTTGCTTGGTATATTCAGGTTTCAAGTTTCTGTTACCAACCTGTGTATAGTATAGGTCGTTTAGTGTAGGAGCGCGAAAAATCTTCTTATACCATGCACGCAGAGTCAACCCTTTCAGTGTGTAAGATGTTGAAACAGCCGGTGTCCATCTGTCCAGGGGATGGGCAGCACCAACATGGGCAAAGGTCTTATCTTTATAATGCTGATGCAGAATTGATGCAGCCATCTGAAAACCATTCCAGAAAGTCTGAATAGCCACAACCTGTTTCTGATCAAGACGATACACATCGTCAAATTTCTTCAAATCGGCCTCTAATTTACTATAACGTACATCATAGCTTGACGATAACGACAACCACTGCCATGGCATAAATGCATAACAAAATGCTCCATAAATATCCTGTTGATGATAATGATTATTAACACGAGCTGTATTATGATTTTCAGGGTAATCAGTACAGTAACGCAGATATTCATTGGTATATTTGGCATTCAGTTTCAGGAGATGATGATTCAAGAACTGCATCTGATACGATGCCTGTAGAAAGAAATCGCGATCCCATTCACGACCTACATTAACATACTTATCACTCAATCGTCTTACTATACCTCCAGGACATCCGCGCTCACTATTGTAATAGTAGATATGTGATGAAAAACCATTCTTAAACAATGCACCTTCTATACGTCCATAGCTAATATCGCTATTAGCACGTCGTCCTATGGTATCTTCATATTCAGAATGATACCTAAAAGGATAATCTCCACGTGAATTATTCCATTCACCATCAACAAATCCACTCCATCCATATTGTTCAAATTGAATATTTGCCTTTGCCATATATGTAGAGAACGATGCATAACGTAACTGGAAAGACAAAGAATCGTTTGTAGGTCTTCTGGTACGCAGATAGACAGTAGCCCCGGATGCATATTCTGATGCCGATTGACAATTATCCAGTTTATTTGCATTGTAAAGAGATACGCTCTCCATGGTAGATAGCGAAAACTTTCCCAAATCGACAGTTCCATTTTGCGCATTGGTTATACGTATCCCATCAACATAAATACCTACATGTTGTGCTCCAAGCGACCTTACGTTGATTGTTTTTAAACCTCCTAATCCACCATAATCCTTAATCTGAACGCCCGCAAAATACTTTAAAGCATCTGCAACAGATGTATTACTCAACGCCTGAAGTTCTTTGCCCTGCAATGATTGTGATGTAGCAATAGAACGAGAAGGATATTTGGATATAATATCTACCTCTTGCAAATACTGCATACTGTCAAGGCTTGCAGGCATCAATCCGGTCTTAAATTCCGGATTCTCATAATCGGAATGTGCCATTACGGCAGACACCATTCCGGTTAAGAAAGTTGCTACCAAAAATCGTTTAATATACATTTTATACATACTCTATCAATCAATTCAATAGTATCTTGAGATAGGTATATATACAGTTATAAAACGAAAAAAAATACACTACAGGTAACCACCCAAATGCATAGGATATAGCATAAGCCTATACCGCCGGCACTTAACTAAACATGAATAAGCGTGAACCTTTGTCCGTTTTTTTCCGATTCTTTCCGTAGTCCTGCGTCAAGAATACTATTTGTATGTTACGGCCGTTCTTCTGACTTATCCCGTTTATTGCGCCTTCCCAACAATCAAGTCAGTGGCTAAGAGTGCAATAAACACACAATTGCATAGGGACTTACAGCAGCAGGTACTGTTCCGGATTCACACCGGATTCCCGTTAATCCAGGTCCTTGGAAAGGCCCGGAAACCGTTAACTGGCGGCAAAATTAACAATAGAATTTAAATCGGCAAAGGTTATCCCCGATTTTTTCTAAAACGATATATTTGGACAAGTGTTATCTTAGAACCACTCTACTTCGCCACCCCAAAGTTCAAGGAAGTGCATAAAGCCTTGGTTGCTGATAACAACACTGGCAGAATTTTCACACGGGTGGAAACTAATGCGTTTGGCACTCTGTAAATCCTTATCTAAGTAGTATTTTACGGCATGTCCGTTTGGGAACAGTTCTTTAGGCAAAGCATCTACAGGATCTATATCCTTAATAAGTCCGAATGCGCAAACAGAACCTGGATGAACACCCAAACAGCGCATCATACGCTCTTCCGATGCAAAAGAGAGTTTACCCTGCTTAAGCTGATGTTCCAACCCGTGAATATCAAACTGTTTATGACATTCCAAACTTACTAAATAGTGGCGATTTCCCTTATGATTACGAAAAAACAGATTCTTACAGTGCGTACAATCGCCAAAATCTTTCCAATATGCCAACGCCTCTTCTATGGTAAACAATGGCGGATGTTCATATATTTCATATTCAATACCATTAGCTTCCAAAAAATCTATAGTACGCTTTCTAAGCGGTTCTCTATCGTAATCACTCATAATTTAAAAACACAAGATAATCACCATTGGCATTTATACTGAAAGATGTCGATTTACATTCATTCAGTGTTCCTTGCCATAATGCGGTAAAGTTAAACAATGGATAAACCAATCCTTCAGAACTGAATTCTGTTGCTCCAAACGGGAAGATTGACACCTGCTGTCCGGGAACGCATGCAAACTCTGTATTTCCGCTACAAGGGACAAAGCAACCATAATCTGTAAACATTTTTACATTAACTCCCTTCCTCATATACTCCAACAAAAGGCTTATATTTCCAATTGTATGGTCTTCTCTTTTACCTGTTGCACCAATAATTGCAAAACTATTCATTCCCTGTTGCCGTAAAAACCTTACAGTCTTTGTTAAATCATTATCGTCTTGTTCTTCAATACGATAAATTCTATCTGCGTATTTTTCCTTTAACTGTAAAGAGATGGAATCGCAGTCACCAACTATGACATTCGGTTCAATACCATGTTGGTCCAACTGTCTGATTGCCCCATCACAGCAAGCCAAAAAAGAGGCATCAGCAAGTAGCTTCAACGGCCGCTTGGCTGTTGGAAAATCTCCATCTGCCAAAATCACTGCATCAAAATTGTTCTTCATAATTCAATATACTGACTGCAAAGTTAATTATTTTCTTTATGGCAAGTTCAAATAAAAGCAGTATCTTCGCATTTTGAATACGCACACGTGCGCGTTTTGGAAAAAATAAATAGAGATGAAGAAAAGAGTGCTTGTCACATACAATATGTTCCGTGCAGGATATAAAGAACTGATAGAAAAGTTTGACGTAACATTTCCGCCGGAAGGTAGAGAGTCATTTACATACGACGAAGTTTATGAAATGTTGCCTGATTACGACGTACTACAGTCCATGTTCAACTTTCCGGTTGACAGAAAGCTTATGGAACGCGGACTTCCACGTCTGCAACTTGTAAGCAACTACGCGGTAGGATTCGACAACATTGACATACCGGTAGCTACCGAATTAGGCATAACAGTAACCAACACCCCCGACCCTGTTACAGAACCAACTGCCGATTTGGCTATGGGACTTATATTGGCAGTAGCACGTAGAATAGCAGATGTAGATAAGAGACTGCGCATACCCGGTGCTCTAACATGGGGGTTGCTTGAAAACTTAGGCTATTCCCTATATGGAAAAACCTTGGGCATAATAGGAATGGGGCGCATTGGCCAGGCTTTGGCAAGACGAGCCATTGCAAGCGGAATGAAAATCATATACTTTAACAGACATCAGTTAGACAGCAGAATAGAAGCGCTTTACAACGCAAAATACGTTACATTGGACGAACTCTTCACCACTGCCGATGTAGTTTCAGTAAATGCTCCTCATACAGCAGAAACCACACATATTGTAGATGCTCACAGATTGGAACAGATGAAATCTACCGCAATACTTGTGAACACTGCCAGAGGCCCTTTGGTGGATGAATTGGCATTAGCCCAAGCTTTGCAGGAACACAAAATTTACGGTGCGGGGCTGGATGTATTTGAATTTGGTGATAAGGTAAGCCCGGAGATTCTGGCTTGCGATAATGCTGTACTTACACCACATTTAGGCACACAAACATTCGATGTTCGCAACGAAATGGCCGAACACGTTTCAAAAAACATTATTAACTTTTACGAAGGAGGACCTGTATCAAGGGTGAACTAATATGGCAGCAGATGGATTATTAGAAAAATTAGATGGTTTAGAGGCACGCTTCCAAGAAATAAGCCTGCTTATAACCGACCCTGCCGTAATAGCAGATATGAAACGTTTTGTGCGTCTGAACAGGGAGTATAGAGATTTAGAACCTGTTGTTGCAGCACGCAAAGAGTATATTCAGCTAAACGACAATATACAGCAAGCCAAAGAGTTGTATGCATCGGAACAAGATGCAGAAATGCGTCTTATGGCACGCGAAGAGTTAGATTCTTGCACCAAACAACTGGAAGAACTGCAAGAACAGATTAAGCAGATGCTTATTCCCAAAGACCCTCAGGACAACAAAAATGTTATTATGGAGATACGAGGAGGTACAGGTGGCGACGAAGCTGCAATTTTTGCAGGCGACCTATACCGTATGTATTCAAAATACTGCGAACAAAAAGGTTGGAAAACAGCAGTATCAAACTGTTCAGAAGGAACTTCAGGCGGATTTAAGGAGATAGTATTTACTGTTACAGGCGAAAATGTTTATGGCACCTTGAAATATGAATCGGGAGTACACCGTGTACAGCGTGTACCTGCAACCGAAACACAAGGACGCATACATACATCGGCAGCGACAGTTGCCGTACTACCCGAAGCCGATGCTTTCGAAGTAGAGATCAATGAAGGCGAAATAAAGTGGGACACATTCCGAAGCGGTGGTGCCGGAGGTCAGAATGTAAACAAAGTGGAATCGGGCGTTCGACTACGTTACAACTGGAAAAACCCCAACACCGGCGTGGTAGAAGAGATTCTTATTGAATGTACCGAAACCCGCGACCAACCCAAGAACAAGGAACGTGCCCTATCCCGCTTGCGTACAATGATTTATGATCGCGAACATCAGAAGTATATAGACGATATTGCCGCCAAACGCAAAACAATGGTATCTACAGGCGACAGATCGGCAAAAATCAGAACCTATAACTATCCGCAAGGACGAATTACCGATCATCGCATAAACTACACCATATACAATCTGCCGGCATTTATGGATGGCGATATTCAGGATTGCATAGACCAGCTTACAGTAGCGGAAAATGCAGAACGCATGAAAGAGGCAGAACTTTAACAGCAAACAAAAAAAATTATAATGATATGACTAGAGAAGAGTTATTTGAAAACATCAAGAGAAAAAAATCATTTCTTTGCGTAGGTCTGGACACAGACATTAAAAAGATTCCGGAACACTTGCTCAAAGAGGAAGACCCGATATTTTCATTCAACAAAGCCATTATTGATGCAACAGCCGAATACTGTATTGCTTACAAACCAAATCTGGCTTTTTACGAAAGTGGTGGTCTAAAAGGCATTCAATCTCTGTACAAGACAATAGAATACATTCGTACAAACTACCCTGACCAGTTTATCATAGCCGATGCCAAACGTGGCGATATAGGAAACACAGCAGCCATGTATGCCGATTCATTCTTCAACGAAATGCAGGTAGATTCTGTAACCGTTGCACCATATATGGGAAAAGACAGTGTAACTCCATTTTTGGGATACGATGGCAAATGGGTTATTCTACTGGCTCTGACCAGCAACCCCGGTGCTGAAGATTTCCAATATACCACCGATACAGACGGAACCCCACTCTATCAGAAGGTTCTGAAACGCTCTTTGGAATGGGCAAATGCCGACAATATGATGTACGTGGTAGGCGCTACCAGAGCTGCAATGCTGGCAGATATCCGTAAAATTGTACCAGACAGTTTCCTACTTGTTCCCGGTGTTGGCGCGCAAGGTGGTTCACTGGAAGAGGTTTGCAAATACGGTATGAACAGCCAATGCGGACTGATAGTAAACAGCAGTCGTGCCATTATCTATGCCGATAAGAGCGAAAATTTTGCACAGGTAGCCGGTGAAAAAGTAAAGGAGGTACAGCAACAGATGGCCACATTTCTTTAATTGGTACTAACAATTCATTACATTTGCAGATATGGAATTTACAGCAGGACAGATTGCCGAATTTCTAAATGGCGAAGTCATTGGCAATAAAGAGGCAAAAGTATGGACATTTGCAAAAATTGAAGAGGGAACAACAGGAGCTTTGTCGTTCCTGTCCAATATGAAGTATGCCCAATATCTATATGAAACAAAATCCAGCATAGTACTTGTAAATAGCGATTTCGAACCGGAGCAACCGGTAGAAGCCACACTCATTAAAGTAGCTAATGCGTATCAGGCCATAGCGCAATTGTTGCAACTATACGAATCAATGAAGCCTAAAAAAAGCGGTATCAGCCCTATGGCATGCATATCGGGTAGTGCAACTATAGGCAGCAACGTCTATATAGGACCATTTGCCTACGTTGGCGATAACGCAATAATAGGAGACAACTGTCAAATCTATCCACACGCAAACATAGGCGATGGTGTAAAGATAGGTTCAGACACAATCCTCTACCCAAACGCAACCATTTATCAGGGCTGCAAAGTAGGCAATCGTTGCATTTTACATGCAGGTTGTGTAATTGGTGCCGATGGATTTGGTTTTGCTCCTGCTGAAGGAGGATATTCAAAAATACCTCAAATAGGTATAGTAGAACTGGAAGACGATGTTGAAATAGGCGCAAACGCATGCGTTGACCGTGCCACAATGGGACGCACCATCATACACCATGGTGTAAAGTTGGACAATATGGTTCAGATAGGTCACAACGTAGAGATTGGCAACGACACTGTTATGTCAGCACAATGCGGTGTAGCCGGTTCAGCCAAAGTGGGTAGCTGGAGTATGTTTGGTGGCCAGTGCGGTATAGCCGGACATATAAAATTGGGTGACCGCCTGAACGTAGGTGCCCAATCGGGTATTCCCGGACCGGAAAAAGGTGACCAAACACTTATGGGCTATCCGGCCATAGATCACAGAAAATTTGCCAGATCGGCAGTTATATATAAGAAACTTCCTGAAATGTATTCGCAGATAGGCGCACTTCAGAAAGAGATAGATAGTTTAAAAAAGAGACTTGAGGAGAAGATATGATGTACAAACAGAAGACCCTAAAAGATAGTTTTTCTCTTAGTGGTAAAGGACTACACACCGGACTTGATTTGACAGTAACTTTCAAACCGGCTCCGGCAGACTACGGATATAAAATACAGCGAATAGACCTTGACAGCCAGCCTGTAATAGACGCAGTTGCAGAAAATGTACGCGAAACCCAGCGAGGTACAGTACTATTCAAGGGAAACGCTAAGGTTAGCACCGTAGAACACGCATTAGCAGCACTTTATGCCGCAGGTATTGACAACTGTCACATAGAGGTAAACGGACCGGAATTTCCTATTTTGGACGGTAGCGCCATATACTATGTAGAAAATATCCAACGTGTAGGTATAAAGGAACAGGATGCTCTAAAAGATTTCTACGTTGTAAAAAACAAGATAGAGATTAAAGATGAAACCACAGGTTCATCAATCATAATGTTGCCCGATGAAGAGTTCAGCGTAAACGTACTGATTTCTTTCGATTCAGAGGTACTTTACAACCAGTACGCATCATTGGACGATATGAATAACTTTCCTACTGAAATTGCAAGCAGCCGTACATTCGTCTTTGTCAGAGAATTGGAACCACTGCTTGGTGTAGGCTTAATAAAGGGTGGCGATCTGGACAATGCCATAGTAATATATGAGCGAGAAATGTCTCAGGAAAGATACGATAAACTGGCAGAAGTAATGGGTGTACCAAAAATGGATGCCAAAAAACTGGGATACATCATGCACAAGCCTCTTACATGGCCAAACGAACCGGCACGCCATAAACTACTAGACATTATTGGCGATCTGGCGCTGATAGGCAAACCCATTAAAGGACGCATCATTGCAACACGCCCCGGACACACTATCAACAACAAGTTTGCACGTGCAATACGCAAGAATATAAAACTCAACGATGCACAATCGCCTGCATATAACCCGTCGGCAACACCCGTAATGAATGTAGAACAGATAATGGAGGCTCTGCCCCACCGTTTCCCATTCTTGTTACTCGACAAGGTTATAACCCTGACCGATCTCTATGCAGAGGGTGTGAAGAATGTAACAAATGACGAACCATTCTTCCAAGGTCACTTCCCTATGCAGCCTGTTATGCCGGGTGTCCTCATTATAGAGGCTATGGCACAGTTGGGTGGAACATTGGCACTGCAATATACGGACGATCCAACTAAGTACACACCACTGTTCGTAAAGATTGACAACGCCAAATTCCGCCACTCGGTAGTACCGGGCGATACCCTGTTGATGCGTGCTGTAAGAGTAGCTCCAATGCGTCATAACATATTATCACTCAAAGGATTCAGCTTCGTTGGTGATAAATTGGTTGCAGAAGCTGAATTTATGGTTCAACTAATAAAAAACGAAGAATAATGATAAGTCCTTTAGCATACGTCGATCCTTCCGCACAGATTGGCGAAAACGTAGAAATAGGTCCATTTGCCTACATAGACAAAAACGTAATAATAGGCGACAACAATGTAATCATGCCCCATGCAAGTATAATGTATGGTTCACGCATAGGTAATGGAAACACCATTCACAATGGTGCTGTAATAGGTGGAATACCACAAGATTTGAAGTTTATTGGCGAAGATACAACTGCCGAAATAGGCGATAACAACCGCATACGCGAAAATGTTACCATAAATCGCGGAACAGCGTCAAGAGGAAAAACCGTAGTAGGAAACAACAACCTGCTTATGGAGAATATGCACGTAGCTCATGACTGCATAGTAGGTAACAACTGTATATTCGGAAACAGCACAAAACTGGCAGGCGAAGTAATAGTAGATGACCATGCAACACTTAGCGCTTGCGTACTTGTACATCAGTTCTGCCATATAGGCGGTTACGTAATGGTACAGGGCGGTTCAGGTTGTAGCAAGGATATTCCTCCATACGTTATGTGCGGACGTCATCCGGTTGCATATATGGGTATCAATTTGGTACGCATGCGTCGCGAAGGATATTCAAAAGAGTTGATAGATGCCATTCACAACGCATATCGCATGATATACCAGAGCGGAATGAACGTATCTATGGCAATAGCGGCCCTAAAAGAATCGGAACTTATAGAGAACAAAGAGGTGAAGTACATAGTAGATTTCATTCAGAGTTCCGAACGTGGTATAATTAGAGATTAACTAACAATCAAGACTATATGATATACAGATTTATTTTTGTATCAGACGAAGTTGATAACTTTTACCGAGAAATCCAGATAGATTCAGAAGCATCATTTTTGGATTTTCACAAAGCCATTCTTGAATCGGTAGGTTATCCTGATGATCAGATGACATCATTCTTTATATGTGAAGACAACTGGGAAAAACGTGAAGAGATAACCCGCGAAGAGATGAACACCAGTTCAGAAATAGACAATTGGGTTATGGAGTCCACCCCACTGAGCGAACTTATTGAGGACGAAAAGCAGAGACTCATATATGTATTCGATCCGCTGACAGACCGCTGTTTCTTTATAGAACTGAAAGAGATTTCATACGGCAAATCTTTAGATAAAGCAGTTTGCACAGGCAAAGGTGGCGAAGCTCCACAGCAGCTTATAGATTTTGATGCAATCAGTGCATCTACCACATCGCTTGACATTGACGAAAACTTCTATGGCGATGAAGATTTCGATTCCGACGATCTTGATGCAGACGGATTCGATATGGGTGGTGGTGGCGATGTCACCATAGATTCACTTGACGATCTCTATTGACCGGCTATCAGAACGGTATAGTATGGCGAACAGAAATCTGGTGATAATACTGGGACCAACAGGCGTGGGTAAGACCGAATTGTGTCTCACCCTCGCTCGTATTTTTAATTCACCCATTATATCAGCAGACTCCAGACAGATGTATGCCGACATTCCTATTGGTACAGCAGCTCCAACACCAAAAGAGCGTGCTTTGGTGGAACACTACTTTGTAGGAAACCTTGATTTGACCGATTATTACAGCGCTGCAAGATACGAAGAAGAGGTTCTAAAAACCATAGACACCCTATTCGCAGAAAACAAAGAGACTCTTATCGTAACAGGTGGTTCTATGATGTATATAGATGCCTTATGCAAAGGAATAGATGACATACCCACTGTTACTGAGGAAGTTAGAGAGAATCTTAAAGAGCGATACAATAGCTTGGGATTAGAAGTTTTAGCACAGGAACTGCGTCTTTTGGACCCCGAATATTATGCCATAGTGGATAGAAAGAACCCAAAGCGTGTAATACATGCACTTGAAATCTGCTACATGACCGGAAAGACCTATACATCATTCCGTTCAGGGCAAAAAAAGGAGCGTCCATTTAACATTATTAAGGTGGGGCTTACCAGAGATAGAGAAGAACTATACGCCAGGATAGATGCTCGTGTAGAACAGATGATAGATAACGGTCTTATAGATGAAGCAAAAAGAGTCTATCCCTACAAGTCTCTCAATTCATTAAACACCGTAGGTTATAAAGAACTTTTTGCCTGGATGGATGGTGCAACTACCCCTGAAGGTAAAGAATGGACATTGGAATTTGCAATAGAGAAGATTAAGCAGAACAGCAGAATCTATTCTCGCAAACAGATGACTTGGTTCAAACGTGATAAGGAAATACGCTGGTTTCATCCCGACAATCAGGAGGAAATTATCAACTATATAAAAGAGAGGTGCAATGCTTATCAAACTGTATGAAAAGAATAACAGCCAACGGGATATAGACCGAGTGCTGGATGTACTGAACGGTGGAGGTATAATTATATATCCAACCGACACAGCTTACGCAATAGGTTGTCATGCCCTTAAAGAACGCCCCATTGAACGTATCTGCAAAATCAAGGGAATCAACCCACAGAAACACAGATTTTCTGTTATCTGTTACGATTTGAGCAAAATAAGCCAATACGTACAGATTGATAACAACACCTTTAAAACAATGAAACGCAATCTGCCTGGACCATTCACATTTGTTCTGCGCGCAGGAAGCAGATTGCCCAAAATATTCAGCAACAGAAAAGAGGTGGGAATACGTATCCCCGACAATGTGATTATTCGTGAAATAAGCCGCCAGTTGGATGCCCCTATCCTATCCACTACCATACCATACGACGATTCAGAAGATATAGGCTATCTGACCAATCCGGAACTGATAGATGAAAAGTTTGGAGACGAAGTGGATATTGTAATTGACGGAGGTGCAGGAGGATTTGAATTTTCTACTGTTGTATATTGTATAGACGGCGAAGAAGAGATAATAAGAGAAGGAAAAGGAATATTGGATAACAAGTAAAACATAATGAATATGAAGAGATTAGGTTACATTCTTGGATTGATTTCAATGTTAGTATCGGTTTCTTTCACATCAGAAGCCAAACAGATTGAACTGGAACAGATTGTTGACGGCACATTCAGTGCAAAAGGCATGGGTAGCATCACCCCTACTGCCGATGGAATACACTACCTGACAGTGAACGACGATTATAGTCGGATTCTTATGCGTTCATTTAAAGACAAAAACTATGAAGAGACAGTATTAGACCTTGCTACAGTACGCGGTAATAGTGGAATTAGATATTTTGACGGTTATATTCTGTCACCAAAGGAAGATAGAATACTTATCAAAACCAAAAGTCAAAAGATATTCCGTCGTTCCAGTACAGCAGAATACTACATATACACTATCAAAAACAACACTCTTGAACCATTGTCAACCGGCGGTCCACAGCAAGAGCCAAAGTTTTCACCCGATGGCAATGTTATAGGCTTTGTACGAGAAGGAAACATCTTCCTTGTAAAGTTACTGTTCAACAACTCCGAATCGCAAATTACAAAGGACGGTAAAAAGAACAGCATAAGCAATGGTGTTCCCGATTGGGCATACGAAGAAGAATTTTCATTCACATCTGCATTCGACTTTAGCGCAGACAGTAAAATGGTAGCATATATCAAGTTCAACGAAAATGGAGTAAACAGATTCGATATGCCTTTCTTTCAGACAGTTATGGAAGATGCAAACGAACAATCTCTGCTTTCCGAAAAACAGGTACAATACCCCGTTTCAGGTTCTCGCTATTCTAAAGTATCTGTTCACACATTCGACATTAAGAGTTCCGTTACACGTGACATAGAACTTGAAACAGACAGTAATGTCTATATACCACGCATAAAGTTTGTGGCTGACGAAGAGAATAACCTATTCGTTTTTACACTTAACAGACGACAGAATAAACTTGAAGTATTTGCTGCAAATCCACGCTCCACTCTATGTAATCTTATATTGCGCGAAACAGATAACAGATACATAGAGACCACAAGTTATATGGATACAGAATTCTATGGCGACAAGTTTATTATGCAGAGCGAAAAAGACGGACACAACCATCTGTATCTATATAATCTGAAAGGAAAACTGGAACGTCAAATTACCAAAGGAAATTGGGATGTGTTGGCTTTCCACGGCTACGATGCAAAAAGTGGTACTGCCTACTACGAAAGCAACGAACAGGGATTCTACAACTGCAATGTTTATAAAATAGACAGCAAAGGTAAAAGCGTATGTCTGACACCCGACAAGGGTTATAACAATGCCGTTTTCAGTGCAGACAACAGCTATTTTGTAAATACCTGGTCCAATTTGAATACTCCTCCGGTAGTATCAGTTATTGATAACAAAGGCAAAAAAATAGCTACGATAGAAGAGAATAAGGATTTACAGAATCTGGCTAAAGAGTACAATCTTGTACAAAAGGAATTTTTCAACTTTACCACATCAGAAGGTGTAGAGTTATATGGTTGGATGGTTAAACCTGCCAATGCAAGCGCAAGCAACAAGTGTCCTCTTATCCTATATCAATATGGTGGACCCGGTGCAAATGAGGTTATGGACTCCTGGAACACCGGCTTTTATAGCGGTGGCACTCTGGAGACCTACCTTGTAAATAACGGATATGCAGTAGCTGTAGTAGATGGTAGAGGTACAGGCCTGCGTGGCGCCGATTTCAAGAAACAGACCTATCTGCAACTTGGTGTTATGGAGAGTAAAGATCAGGTTGAAACAGCAAAATATCTATCCACCCTACCCTTTATAGATGCTGAAAGAATAGGTATTTGGGGATGGAGTTATGGCGGTTATAATACGCTTATGTCAATGAGTGAAGGTACACCTGTCTTTAAAGCAGGTGTTGCAGTTGCACCTGTTACCGATTGGCGTTTCTACGATGCTCCATACACCGAGCGCTTTATGCAGATGCCAAAGGAGAATGGCGAAGGCTATGCTGCATCATCAGCCATAAACAGAATAGACAAACTTAACGGTCGTCTATTGCTTGTTCATGGTTTGGACGATGACAATGTATTCTTTAGTAATACAACAGTCTATATGCAGGCATTGATTGACAAAGGTATTCAGTTTGATATGCAGGTTTATCCGGGCAAAGAACATAGCCTGGTTGGCAAATCAACACGTATGCATCTGTTTGGAAAAATTATTGAATTCTTTGACAGAGAACTGAAATAACTACTTGTAAATAAGAAATATTGTTGGAGTTTTGGAGAGGTCGGGCAATCGGTCTCTCCACTCTTTTATGGTCATAGTACGAGCATACTCATTATCACAAGTAAGTCCCGATGCTATACATAATCTGGTTTGTGGACGACAGGCCTTTATAATATCTGCCAACATCTTTCCATTCCTGTATGGAGTCTCTATGAACAGTTGTGTCTGGTTTTCGGAATATGCTCTCTGTTCCAAACGTTTAAGAGCCTTTATTCTTTCGTCGGCATCAATAGGCAAATAACCGTTGAATGCAAAGCTCTGGCCATTGAAACCTGAAGCCATTACAGCCAATATAATACTTGAAGGACCAACCAACGGAACCACATCAAGCCCCTTGCGTTGTGCTATTGCCACCACATCGGCACCGGGATCGGCAACAGCCGGACAACCGGCTTCCGATATGACCCCTACGGATTCGCCATTTTCCAGTGGTTTAAGCATACCAGCTATTTCAGCGCTATCAGTATGTTTGTTAAGCGTAACAAAAGTAAGTTTGTCTATATCAATTCCCCTATCAACCTGTTTCAAAAAACGTCTTGCTGTACGTACATCTTCTACAATAAAATGGTTTATAGAGAGAATTATCTCCCTATTATATGGCGGTAACACCTTATCTATGGGTGTATCGCCTAACAGATTGGGAATAAGATACAATGCCGGTTTCATAACAGGCGCGAAGGTAGTACATTTTTCAACATAATAGTATTAACTTTGCATAAAAGCGAAGATAGAATGCGCTCGTTGTGAATAAAGCAAGCTTTATTCACTCGCTTTCACTATCTTTGCAGACAAATGGATACAGAAATAACAATAAAGATAGAGAACGGAATGGCTTGTGCGCCCGAAAACCGTATGGCAGCACCCATCAATGTGGCAATAAAGAGATGTTGGCAAGTAGCCATTTCAGGACCTAACGGTAGTGGTAAAACACTATTGGTAAACACTTTATTAAGACAATATCCATTAATGGACAACAACTTTGTAGAGTATGGTTGCATATCTGCATCTGATATACGCTACATAACGTTTCGCGACAGTTATGGTGTAGCAGATCCAACCTACTTCTATCAGCAACGCTGGAACTCTACAGAGATGGACGATTCTCCCGTTGTAGGCAATATATTTCCACACATAGCCGATAAAGACTGGAAAGAGACACTCTACAACCTGTTCGATTTAGGATTTATCTGGAAAAAGCAGTTAGTTACACTATCCAGTGGCGAAATGCGTAAATACCAATTAGCCAAAGCATTGGCAGGAAAACCTAAAGTAACTATCATAGACAGCCCATTTATTGGACTTGACCTACAAACACGCACTATGCTGTGCAATCTGTTAGAGAATCTGGCTAACAGATGGGGCATACAGGTTATACTTGTGGTATCCAGAGAAAAAGATATACCTGACTTTATTACCCATGTCATTCCTGTTGAGAATCTCACCTGCTACCCTATAGTACGCAAAGAAGTTTACCACAGTAACCCACAGCAAAAATCATTAAGTCCTGAACTCAAAGGACTTCTCACTTCACAGCCGTCTGTAAAAACGGAATCGGATGAAATTGTCAAATGTAACAGCATCACTCTGCAATATGGCGACAGAAAGATATTCAATAATCTGGAGTGGAGAATAATGAAAGGTGAACGATGGGCACTGCTTGGTGAAAACGGCGCAGGCAAATCGGCACTTCTCAGCATGGTCTATGCTGACAACCCACAGTCATACGCTTGTGATATATCTCTGTTTGGCAACCGTCGTGGCAGTGGTGAAAGCATTTGGGAAATAAAAAAGAACATTGGATATGTATCGCCCGAAATGCATCGTTCATACGCCAGACACTACCCTGTGATAGATATTGTAGCATCGGGTCTGCACGATACAATAGGACTATACAAGAAGATTCATGACAATGAACGTGAACGTTGTATTGCGTGGTTAAAGATATTTGGATTAGAAGAACTTAAAGATAGAGATTTCTTTAATTTATCCAGCGGAGAACAGAGAATGGTACTTTTGGCACGTGCCTTTGTCAAAAACCCGTCACTTATAATTTTAGATGAACCTCTACATGGATTGGACGACTGCAACAGAAGTCTGGTAATGGATATTATCAGAACATTTTGTAGCAACAGAGAAAAGACAATGATTATCGTTACTCACTATCCGGAAGAACTTCCGGACATTATTGACAAACAGTTCAAACTGATACGTCAATCCTGACCATGCAGTTGCTTGTAGGTACGTTTTCCCAACAGATGATACTGCCATACCAACAGGAAGCCCGATCTTTCGGGAATATTCTCCAAAACTGTTTTGGAGATATTTTCAGCACGTTTGTCTGCAAATTCAGGTTTCATTTTTCGGAATGCTCGTCTGGCTTTAAAAACCGCCTTAAAATTTCCTGTGTTCAGTTTAAGAAGGAACATAAAAGCAGCAACCATATCTAACCAGAAACGCACAAACATAACCTTTTTAAGTTCTCTTTCAGGCAGATTTTTGTATAGCAACAACAGATTATTTCGGAAATTCAAGAATGTTTTGTACGGATTTGAACTATTCAATGTAGCACCACCCACATGTAATACCCTACTCTGCGGTATGGCTACTATCCCCCTGTTTCTGCTACGCAAACGCCAGCACAAATCAATCTCCTCCTGATGAGCAAAGAACTTATCATCCAAACCACCTACAGCCCAATAATCGACACTCCTTACCAATAAGCAGGCTCCGGTTGCCCAAAACAGAGAAGCCACACTATCATACTGACCATTATCTTTTTCAACAGTGTCAAAGACCCTTCCTCTACAGTACATATAGCCCCAACGGTCCATAAAGCCACCCGCTCCGCCTGCGTATTCAAACTTTTCAGGATCCTTATAATCAATCAGTTTAGGCTGACAAGCCGCAATTTCTCCATGAGCATCCATATAGCTCAGCATTGGTTCAAGCCAACCCTCAGTAACCTCTATATCAGAATTTAACAGCAAATAATATTCTGCCTCTACTTGTTGCAATGCTCTGTTATATCCACCTGCAAAGCCATAATTATCATCCAGTACAATCCTCCTGATTTGCGGAAATCTTTCCTGCATCATCTGCATGGAATTATCGGTAGAATTGTTGTCTGCAACAATAATTTCCACACCATTTATTGCAGTATATTCTACCAGTGTAGGAAGGAATTTCTGTAGCATATCACTACCATTCCAGTTTAAAATAACTATGGCAACTCTACTCATACCGATAATTATATAATTGTTGATTTTAAAGCATCACCCTTTTCATTAAAGCCATCAAGGCGAACTCTGACCAGGCTATTCTCCTTTACCATATTTGCATCCATCTCTACCTTAATATAGTTTGCAGTAAAACCATTTGCAGGTTTACCACGAGATGGACGTTCTACCAACACTTCTGCTTCGGTACCTATAAATGAATTATAAAAAGCCCGGGTCTTTTCATCAGATAAATCCAAAAGCCTCTTGCTACGACTATGTTTGTCGGCGTCACTAACTTTATGGTCTATTCTTAAAGCCGCAGTACCCGGACGTTCTGAATAGCTGAATACATGCAGTTGGGTAATATCCAGATCCTTTATAAAGTTGTAGGCATCTTCAAAAAATTCTGCCGTTTCGCCTCTTGTGCCTACTATAACATCCACACCTATAAATGCGTGCGGCATCAAATCCTTTATCTTACGTACTTTTGCAGCAAAAAGTTCACGTTCATACCTACGATGCATAAGTTTCAGCACATCGTTTGAACCACTCTGTAACGGAATATGAAAATGTGGCATAAACGCACGTGAATTGGCAACGAAATCTATTATTTCGTCTGTCAGCAGATTGGGTTCTATGGATGATATTCTATATCTGGCTATACCATCCACATTATCCAAAGCCTTTATTAAATCGAAAAAAGTCTCTCCGTTACTCTTACCAAAGTCACCTATATTCACTCCGGTTATAACTATCTCTCTTCCGCCCTCATCTGCCACCTGCACCGCTTCTGCTACCAAACTCTCTATTGATGGATTTCTACTGTGACCTCTGGCAAAAGGAATGGTACAATATGTACAATAGTAATCACAGCCGTCCTGTACCTTTAGGAAATATCGGGTTCTGTTTCCCTTTGAGCAGGAGTGAACAAAGTTCTTTATATCTTTGGCTTTTATGGTCTTATGAATTCCGGAATCGCGCTTAACAAGATTATTCAGGTTTTCCAGAACACTACCTTTCATATCCTGACCAAGCACTATATCAACGCCGGGAATAGAGCAAACCTCATCCGGTTTAAGCTGTCCGTAACAACCGGTAACTACAACGTATGCTCCCGGATTCTCCCTTACTATCTTATGAATAGCCTGTCTGCACTTTTTGTCGGCAACTTCGGTTACAGAGCAGGTGTTTACTACACATATATCAGCCTGTTCACCTTTTCTAACCACGCGCACACCTGCATCGGCCAACTGCTTTGCAATGGTCGATGACTCCGAAAAGTTCAGTTTACACCCCAAAGTGTAAAAAACTGCACGTTTACCAATCAAGTACGAACTATTCATAATGTAAAGTTATAAAAAAAGGGGCAGATAAACATCAGCCCCTTAGAATATTTAGTAATAAAGATTACTCTGCAACTTCAGCAACAACTTCGAATGCAACCTGAGCCTTAATTTCTCTGTGCAAGTTGATAACTGCGCTGTATGTACCAATAGCCTTAACAGTCTCTACAACTATAGATTTGCGGTCAACTTCAATACCTTTAGCAGCAAGAGCTTCAGCAATCTGAGCGCTACCTACACCACCAAAAATAGTGCCGTTTTCGCTAACCTTAGCAGCGATTGTCAATGATACACCTTCAAACTTAGCAGCCATAGCTTCAGCTTCAGCCTTAATCTTAGCAACTTTGTGAGCGCGCTGACGTTCGTTCTCTGCCAATACCTTCTTTGCTGATTCTGTTGCAATAACAGCTTTACCCTGTGGGATAAGATAGTTACGACCATAACCATCCTTTACTTTCACTACATCGTTCTTGTAACCCAAATTGATTACATCTTCTTTCAGTATAACTTCCATAATCTAATCTATTTTTAAGGTTACTTCATCATATCTGTTACGAATGGGAGAAGAGCCAAATGACGAGCTCTCTTCACTGCCTGAGCCACTCTGCGCTGGAACTTCAAAGAAGTACCGGTGATGCGACGTGGAAGAATCTTACCCTGTTCGTTCAAAAATCTCTTCAGGAATTCAGGATCCTTATAGTCAATGTACTTGATACCACTCTTCTTGAAACGGCAGTACTTTTTCTTCTTAACGTCAACTGCCTGAGGTGCCAAATATCTGATTTCTGATGTCTGTTCTGCCATAATTAAGCCTCCTCTTGTTTAGATTGTCTTAAACCTCTTCTCTTTGCTGCATACTCAGCTGCATACTTCTCCTGCTTGATAGTCAGGAAACGAAGAACGCGCTCGTCACGACGGAAGTTAACTTCCAACTTTTCGATGACTGTAGGTTCAGCATTGAACTCTATTAACACATAGAAGCCTGTTGACTTCTTTTCAATAGGATAAGCCAGTTTACGCATACCCCAATTCTCTTCATTGACAATCTCTGCACCTTCTGCAGTAAGAATGCCTTTGAATTTTTCTACCGCTTCCTTCATCTGAGCATCAGACAAAACGGGAGTCAAAATGAAAACGGTTTCGTAATGATTCATACTTACTTTTGTTAATTAATAAATTTGATTTGTTTAAAATGCGGGTGCAAAGGTAGCCATTTTATTGTGAACAACAAATATTTAGATGGAAAATTATTCGTCTAACCAACTATTAATGGCCGTTTTCCGCTTATTATTATAAGATAGGTGGCGACTCGGGATAAAAAAATAAATCAGAATTTATTTTGTTCTCCTCTCGCCTTGCACTATCTTTTGATAAAATAGGCTTCGGCTCGGAAGAAAAAAATAAGTAAACTTCTTTTTTCTTCGCTCGGCTTGCACTATCTTTGCAAAGTTGTTTAGACAATTAAGAAATAAAATATAAAACAGATTCTAAATAGATGACAGAAACTATAAATTTTGATATGCAACTGATCTTTGCTATTATGAACGGCAAAGTGTCGGCTGCCATTAACAGAAAGCTATACCGCAACTTCAGATTGGGGGGACTGGATATTACACCCGAGCAATGGACAGTGCTTATCTTCCTTTGGAAAAAAGATGGTGTAAGCCAACAAGAGTTGTGCAATGCAACTTTTAAAGACAAACCTAGCATGACACGTTTGATTGACAATATGGAAAAGCAACACCTTGTTGTTCGTATACTTGACAAACAAGATAGACGAAGCAATTTGGTGTACCTGACTAAGGACGGAAAAGCATTGGAAGAACAAGCTTGGCCCATCGCAAATAAGACATTGGCCGAGGCGTTGCAAGGTATCAATGTTCGCGAATTAAACATTGCACAAGAGGTATTAAGAAAGATTTTCAACCACACAAAAGACTAAATATTGGAGAATTTGCATTCTATAATAGTTTTTTAGCTAAAAAAATTTCGTTCGTTGAAGAATTATGCTTTTCTTTGTCACAAGAATGTAAAGTTGATATAATAATCTATAAAAATAAAAACACAATGAAAGGCCTATTAAAGAATCTTGGATTGATTTTAATCGTGATTGCAGCTATCATCCTCGTTGCATGTGCAGTTACTGGAAATGTAAACAACAATGCTATCTTGGGTGGTTCAGTTTTGTTAATGATTGTTGGTTTGATTACCTACATCGCTATCAACAAAAAGATTACTGATTAAAACAATGCTACATTAAAAGCAAAATAAGAAGGGCGGTTATTTTTAACCGCCCTTCTTATTTATATATATGCAATGATGCTTTATTCTACAGTAGAGGTAATCAACTTATAGCCCTTACCATGAATATTGATAATCTCGATTGTTGGATCGTCTTTTAGGTGTTTACGCAACTTAGTGATATATACATCCATACTACGAGCGTTGAAATAGTTGTCATCTACCCAAATTGTCTTCAAAGCAAAGTTACGTTCCAAGATTTCGTTGGCATGTGCACACAATAACGCCAATAGCTCAGATTCTTTTGTAGTCAGCTTGGTTACTTTTTCACCTACAGAAAGGATTTGCTTTTGAGTATCGAACGTAAACATACCAATCTTATACATGCTGCTTTCTTTGTTCTTCTTACCGCGAACACGACGCAAGATAGCTTCAATTCTGAAAGTCAACTCTTCCATGCTGAATGGCTTAGTGATGTAATCGTCTGCGCCAATCTTAAAGCCTTCCAAAATATCTTCTTTCAACGTCTTAGCTGTAAGGAAAATAATGGGCACTTCCGAATTAGCCGCACGTACCTCTTGTGCCAATGTAAAACCATCTTTCTTAGGCATCATTACATCGAACACACAAATATCATACTTATTCTTCAAGAATGCTTTATATCCAGCTTCTCCATCAGGATACAATTCTGCATTATATCCCTTGGCTTGCAGATACTCTCTCAATAACATACCAAGATTTTCGTCATCTTCGCACAATAAAATACTCAATCTTTCTTCCATATCAATCAATTTTTAAGTAAAGGTAATGCAATTATAAATTTGGTTCCAACATTCACTTCGCTTTCGGCTCGTATCGTACCTTTATGATCAGTAACAATCTTCTTCACATAGGCCAAACCTAAACCGAAGCCTTTAACATCGTGCAGATTACCTGTATGCACGCGGTAGAACTTATCAAATATCTTTTTCAAATTTTCTTTCTTTATACCAATGCCATTGTCTTGGATGGCAATCATCAACTTGCCCGAATCGTTCCATGTTTGCACTTTAAGCAGCATTGTTTCCTCATCGCGTTTATACTTCACGGCATTATCCATCAAGTTGAATATCACATTGGTGATATGCATTTCGTCAGCAAAAATCACTGCGTCTTGCGCTTCCAAATCCGATTCTATCTTTCCGCCATGACTTTCCACCTTCAAAGCAAACGTGCTTACCACTCCCTTAATCAGCTCGTTCACATCAATCTCTTTACGCTTAAGCGTTGCCTTCTGGCGGTCGAACATAGACATTTGCAACACTTTTTCCACTTGGAAACGCAAGCGTTTTGTTTCGTCGTTGATTACCGTAGAGATATGCTTGAACATTGCAGGCGATTTACCAACCGCAGGGTCGCCAAGCATCTGAGCAGCCAACGATATCGTAGAGATAGGAGTTTTGAATTCGTGCGTCATGTTGTTCACAAAGTCGTTCTTCATTTCCGTAAGTTTCTTTTGGCGGAAGATGACATAGATGGTAAAGATAAATGTAACCAACAGAATCAGCGTAAATATCAACGAAGGAATCATAAAGCTAATAGAATCGGAGATATAGCCAGCTTTGCCTGGGAAGTGCACTTTGATAACACTCATTCTTGCAGGAGGGTCGTTCAAGAATAATGGCCAAGAGTATGCCACATCACTACCTTCGTCTACATAATCCGAACAACGATACACTTCATGCCCATCGCCATCTATAACACGAAAATGATAATTCAGTTCAACGCCATTATCAATCAACGCCGATTTAATGTACTGATCCAAGTTTTTGAAGTTTACACGTTCGGCTAGTGGCTTATCTTTAGCATGATATACCATTTGCCACACCACTTCATCCACCAAAGCACGTTGATACAAATAGCGATTCTTAATAATATCGACCAACGATCTCGATGTTTGAGGTATGGTCTTTGCTCCATGCTTACGAGAAATCACTGCTCTTGGCACGCTTGTATTCTCTTCCGTATACGACTTAAACTCGACAGACGAACTTACAGTACCATTTGGCGAAGTTACCGTAATTCTTTGTGTATGCAATGTACTCGAGCCTGGGGTTTGTTGCGATTGCTCCCACACTCTTTTCTCTGCTTCCGATACGTCTTCACGCAACCAACGTTCCACCTCGTCCAACTCCACGTCTCTTGATGCAGCCATCAATGCACGTTTCACTGACGCATCGAATTGTTCGTTGCGCATATTAGCCATCTCTTCAATGTAGCTAATCTGTAGATAGAGCAAACTTAAGAAGCTAAGCCCCATCACAACACCTAATATCCAAATAGTAGACTTTTTCATAGCCACAAATTTAACACAACTATTTTAACATATCCAATTAATTAACCATAAAATATTCGATTATTCAATTAATTTAAGATTTTCTGTAATTATAGTTGCGATTTTAAGCACTATAACATTTTTAATAACGAATTGTTCATATTCATAACAAATATTTTAAAAAGGAAGCTGCTACTTCCCCAAATAATAGAGAAATAGCAGCTATAAATATAAAACAGACGAAATAGTTCGTATTAATCTTCTGTTTGAGCCGATTCAAATTCCTTGATAAGTTTGTCTTGTACATCACCAGGAACGAGTTCGTAGCTTGCAAACTTCATAATGAATGAAGCGCGTCCGCCGGTCAACGAGCTCAATGAAGTAGAGTATGAAGACATTTCCTTCAAAGGAACTTTAGCAGTAAGTTTTTCATAACCAGCTTCACTGCTCATACCCATAATCATACCACGACGTCCTTGCAAGTCGCTCATCACGTCACCCATCTTATCGCTTGGTACGAATACTTCTACATCATAAATAGGTTCAAGAATCTTAGGACCAGCATTCTTGAAGGCTTCGCTAAATGCGTTACGTCCAGCAAGCATGAACGAGATTTCATTTGAATCTACCGGGTGCATCTTACCATCGTAAACGATTACGCGTACATCGCGAGCATACGAGCCAGTCAAAGGACCTTGTTCCATACGCGACATAACACCCTTCAAGATAGCAGGCATAAAGCGTGTATCGATAGCACCACCTACTACACTATTCACGAACACAAGTTTACCACCCCATTCCAATGGAATTTCTTGAGTATCGCGAACATTCATCTTAAATTCCTGGCTACCAAATTTATACGTATCAGGAGCAGGCATTCCCTCTGTATAAGGCTCAATAATCAAATGAACTTCACCAAATTGTCCAGCTCCACCTGATTGTTTTTTATGACGATAATCTGCACGTGATGCTTTCGTAATAGTTTCACGATATGGAATCTTTGGTTCTTCAAAAATAATTGGTAATTTATCATTATTTTCAACACGCCATTTCAATGTACGCAAATGGAATTCACCTTGACCAGAAAGAATGACTTGTTTCAATTCTTTAGATTGCTCAACCACCCAAGTTGGATCTTCTTCATGCATACGAGTAAGTATTGCGCTCAACTTTTCTGCATCACTTTCTGTAACAGGTCGTACGGCACGTTGATATTTTGGCGCAGGATATTTTATAAAATCATCATATAAATATTCACACCCCTTTTCATTCAAAGTATTTCCCGTACGGACATCTTTCATTTTAACTGTAGCGCCGATATCTCCAGCACATAATTTATCTACGGGTGTTTTAATCTGACCACATACACAATTTATTTGTGCAAAACGTTCTTTTGATCCACGACTCACATTATCAAGGTCGGCTCCAGCAGTTAATGTACCTGACATTACCTTGAAGTAACTTACTTCGCCAATATGAGGTTCAACTGTTGTTTTAAACACATATAAACTCAATGGTCCATTTGAATCAGGTTTAACTTCGTTAGCATTTGCATCAACAGGCACAGGCATATCTTCAACAAATGGCACAACATTTCCAAGGAACTCCATCATTCGACGAACACCCATGTCTTTCTCTGCACTTACACAAAATACTGGGAATATAGAGCGATCAACCAATCCTTTACGGATACCTTCGCGCATTTCATCTTCGGTTAAATGACCCTGATCAAAGAATTTTTCCATCAATGATTCATCATTTTCAGCAGCTGCTTCAACGAGTTGTTGATGTAATTCTTTTGCTTTTTCCATTTCTTCAGCCGGAATTTCTTCAATTGTAGGAACTCCACCATCAGGACCCCATGAATACTTTTTCATCAAAAGCACATCAATCATTGCATTAAAACCTGCTCCACATGACAATGGGTATTGAATAGGCACAACCTTACTGCCAAATACCTCCTTCATTTGTTCAAGGACATTGTCATAATCAGCCTTTTCGCCATCAAGTTGATTCATCGCAAAAATGACTGGTTTTTTCAACTTTGCTGCAGTACGGAAAATATTTTGAGTACCAACTTCTACTCCATATTGACCATTAATTACAATAACACCGGTATCAGTAACATTTAGTGCAGTAATAGCACTACCAACAAAGTCATCACCACCTGGACAATCAATCATATTGAGTTTCTTGCCCAAAAACTCGGCATAAAAAACAGTTGAAAAGACTGAATATCCATATTCTTTTTCAACCGGGAAATAGTCACATACAGTATTTTTTGCATCAACTGTACCACGACGTTTTATAACTCCACACTCGAAAAGCATTGCTTCGGCGAGTGTGGTTTTGCCAGAGC
>CALFTK010000048.1 GCA_937916465.1 uncultured Bacteroidales bacterium | reverse complement strand
AGTATTGATGAACTTAAAGAACTTATAAATCGTATAGAACAGGAGGGTTAAATAAAAGCTAAATAGATTAACCTTTTATCGCTAAGAATTATGGAGGCTTTATTATTATATCAAATAAAGGTTGCATTTTTAGTGGCTACATTTCTGTTAGGTTATCGTCTGCTACTAAGAAGCGAAACCTTTTACGGTTTCAATCGTATTGTTTTAATAATTATGGCACTTCTATCTTTTGCTTTACCATTCTTTCAAATAACAAGAGATACCACCATGTTTGGTAATCTGTTTGAAAGAGAGAATAATAAAACAAAAACAGAAGATGTTGTTTCTATTGTTCCTAATCAAACAGTAGCGGAAACTACATCTACTGCTGTTGTAGTGAATAATGACAATTCTATTACTGTTCCTGCTGCTACTGCTGTTCAAACCGAAATGGAGGAGAATACAGCCGGTAGTATAGCAGAACAGAGTTCAACACAGAAAAACAAAACAACCCTATTAACCATACTGTGCATTTTATATGTTATAGGTGTGCTGTTTGTTCTGGTTAAAAAGGCTGTGTCGTTGTGGTCTATGTCCCGTATTATTAAGAAAGGACGTTATGCGGACCGTAACGATGGATGCGATGTAATAGAATCCAATCAAATACCACAACCGGTAAATTGGATGCGATTCATTGTAATGCCTAAAGAGTGGCTGGAACATCAGAATCAATCTGTATGGGAACACGAAAATCTTCATGCTCGTCGCTGGCATTCGTTAGATTTGCTTATGGCAGATGTTATATCTGCATTGCAATGGTTCAATCCATTTGTGGTGGTATTTCGTAAAGAACTGGAATTAGTTCATGAATACGAAGCAGATAAAGCTGTTTTAGATAGCGGTGCGAGCGCTCGCGATTACAAGATTATGTTAATAAGCGCAGTGGCTTCAAGTAGAGGTTTTGTTATGACCAATTGGCTAAAACAATCCAATCTTAAAAAGAGAATAGATATGATGGACCAAAAACAATCTCGTGGAATTAACAGACTTAAAGTACTGTTCATTCCTGCAATAGCATACTTATTCTTGTTTGCGACTGCCAATGAAGCTACGGCAATAGATTCTACATTCCGTTGGCCGGTATTTGAAGACGGTAAAACTTGGATTTTCCAGGATGGAACTGCTAAAGTAAGAACATTTGATGGGGTAGTGGCTAATATGAAAGTTAGCGAAGTGGCCGATTACTTAGACCATTACAAAGATTTTGAAACTACCCGTATGACGCTAATGTACACCTATCCTATAAGGAGTTTAAAAGAGGTGCAACCATTGGCAGAACAACTAAACAAAGTTGGTATTAAGGTATCTGTGGCAAATAATGAAGAGATGTTGGCACAGATGACAAAACCTGAATATCGCACTGCAAAAATCTTTGACGAAGGTGATGGGCTATACAGGTTTGAATTGGAATGTAATAAACAAGACGATCTTATATCTCATTACTATTCAAGAGGAGAAACTGAACTGCCACATCAAAATGTTTTCATTAAGGGCAATATCGACTTAATGAAGAAATGGATTAATCTGTTCGATGGTCACGGTGTAGCTATCTACCCCAAAACAATGCCATATTCAGATTTGCAACAGTTGGCAGAGACAGCATGGAAACGCGATATTAATATTGTTTCAGCTATAACAAACAATGGAAACGAATTCGATAATCTGATAACACTTATACCTAAGGGTAGTAAATGGTCTTCATATTATAAAGGTAGAAATGCTGCAGAAGTTATAGCAAAAGTAAATGCAAGTAGAACTACAGACCATTTTGATAAAGGTTTGCATATAGAAGATCCTCAGTCTTTCTATGTTGCTGAAAGGTATTATCTGATTAAGCATCTTGTAAAAAAAACAGACCAGCTTGTACTTGTGCTGAAACCTGAACTTCAATCTGGAACATGGTGGATGCCCGATAAAATAGAAATTGAAGTAGATGGTAAGATATATGAAGCCACAAAATATGAAGGAACTAATGGTTTTGAAGAGACTCATTATTGGGTTCCTTGTGATGGTAGTTCTATATTAACATACTATTTTGATGTTTCTATTCCGGATGATGTACAAACAATCAATGTCCATGATGGAGGTAACGTTGTAATAGAGGGACTACAAGTTACGGAGAGATACGTTGAAAATAGTGATGTTAGGGTAGAAAATGTTTCTGCATTCGCTCCACTGCAAACTACTCATAGAGAGGGTGATGGATTAACAGATTATGTTACTGTTAATCGTGTAGATTTCGGTAGTAATATGACAAAATTTTATGTCACTCTTCATATTTATCAATCGCATAGTTTTATGGGTTATGTGGGCAGTGATATTACACTTACCTTAAGTGATAGCACCGTATTAAGACCTATAGAAGTGATAGGCATTCCTACAGACCAAGAATTTGATCGTCATGGAGACTGGATGATAACAAACTTTCAGGTAGTATTCCCGGCTATTGAACAGGAAACTTGGGAAACCGGTGAAGCTGTTATGAAAATGAATGTTTGTCATGAACCTGTTACTATTGCTTTTAATAAATATGATATTGACGCTCCAATTAAGAATCTGACAAAAGAGATTCAAACAGGCAGATATAGTGGTATTGTAATGAAAAGAATAGTAATGGAAGCATCTAATGGTAAAAAGGTGGGTCTATATACTATTGAAACTGAAAATTTATCTGTAGAGATTGATGAAAATTACAAAATGACTGTAAGCGGTGGTAACTCTCTAATACTTCCTGATGGCAAATATTCATTATCTTGGATAGGCGATAAGAAATTTATGGAAAAGACATCTTACACTATTGAAGAGATTGAAAGTAGTGCCATTCTACAGATTAAAGGTAAAGGAGCAAAGAAAAATGTAATTCCTTATGCTTATACATATAAGGATAAGCTAATGTGGTATGAATTACGTTATACCGACGATGATAATAATATTTACAAAATAGAGTTAACTCCTTTGAACGAATGATTTGTTTCTTATAATAGCATTAAATTGAATAACTCTATATTATTATATTGATCGTTGTTAGCTGCTGTTGTTTTTCTTGGCTTTTTTCAATAGTAGTGAACATATAGACGATGTTTGGTTGTTAATGAGGTTGCAAAGGTTGGAATCGTTCAAATGGACGGTTCCGCCTGAGCAACATTTTTTATGTGATTTCTCGCTCACTTAAACGTATATTTGAATTGAGTCATGAAGACATGGAGGCTATAAGTTCTTTGAACAAAAATCTACGTTCAAATGTTCTAAACGATCCGGAAACTTTCCCTTGGTAAACTCAGCTAAATTATAAATAAAGTTAACAATAGAATACTTTATGTATATTATTGTTTGCTATATGTAATTTATTATATACATTTGTGCCATGTTTAACATTTTATTCGTATGATTTATGAAGAAATATTATTTACTTGATTACAAATGGCAAAAAATAGGATTTGCTATTATTGTGTTTTGTATTGTTCTTGTATTGGTTTTTTACAAGAGTGTTATATATACTTTTTATCCTTTTTTGTTGGATAATTTGGATTATGAACAGGAAATTCATTCGTGGGTTCCGGTACTTTTTATTTGCTTACTGCCAACAGCTTTTGCGCTTATTGCGTTATCTCAAGAAAAAATTGATGATGAAAGAATAAAAGATACCAGACATCAGGTGTTGGCAAGAATGGTGATTATATACATATTTGCAATCTTTGTACAGCAGTTAGCTTATGTTATTCTAGCATATTTTTTGTCGCCACAAACTTTAGGTTTGGTTAGTTGCATTGCGCAACCATTCTTAGGTATAACTGCATTTATGGGGTACTATATCTTATTTTTTAAATTATCTTTGTGGAAACAGAATAAAGAGTTGAGTTATGAAGAATAATTTAAGGGTAGAACGCGCTCGTTTGCGTCTGACTCAACAAGAGTTAGCCCAACAAACCGGTGTAACTCGTCAAACAATAGTAGCCATAGAACAAGGAAGATTTAATCCGTCTGTAATTCTTGCACTAAAGATGGCACGTGTTTTTAATACATCAGTTGAAACACTCTTTGAATTAGAAACTACAGATTAAAAATTCGTTGCTTTTGTTCGTTGTTGCGGCAGAACAGAGTCTCTATAGTTGGAAAGCATCCTCTAAGGGATGGGTAATCGTGAAATATAATTTATTGTTAGCTAATCAGAATTCTAGTTGCATTAGTAAGTAGAATTCACTTATCTTAGTTCCAGGTCTAAGCGTTTGGTTAGGTCGGATAGGGCAGGGTTCTCTTTTTTCATTCTGTCAAAAAGTTGGGCACGTGTAAGAATACGTGCAACTGTATCTGTCGATTCCTGAACAACAATGTTCATCTTTAGGTTATTGTTGTTGAAATGTGTTCCCAAGGTAGCAAGAATTTCATCCTGATATGATAGGATGTCTTCTTTTGCCATATTGTTGAATACAGTTATAGTAAAACTATCGGCCGATGTTACTACAGGCTTGATATTAATCATCCTGTTAGACAGAGGCGCTTTCTCCAATGGTAATTGAGTGGCATAATCCATCCAGTGTAGTTGCAACAATTCATCTGTAAGTGGTCTGGCTACTCTGCTTTCATTTATAATTGGTTTGGCTGTTTCTGTTTTGCCGTCAACTTTAGGTTTATTGTTTCCGTAAATGGATGTAAATATAGCATCGCGTCCCTTTTTAGCTACATGACGGGTAGCTTTTACCTCTATGTTAATGTTTGGAATTGCACCATTTGCAGTATTCATAACCGGAGTGGAAGCTGGTGCCTTAACTGTGTTTACCTGTGGTGACACAGTTTGTGCTGTCGTAGCCTGATTAGGAACAACAGCTTGAAATATGGGTTTTAATCTTTTGGGCTTACGCCCACTGGATTCATCGTCTTCATCAACTGCCTGAGCTGCCTGTATTATAGTCAGTTCCACCAACAGACGTTTGTTTTTGCTTACTTTGTAGTTCAAATCGCAAGTGTTGAATATCTTCATAACTCTGTATATGAACTTCTGTTCGCATTTGGAAGCCTGTTTCCCATAGTGTTCACGAATGGTGCCACTGACATTAAGTAAGGGTAGGGTACATGCATCTTTGCTTACCAGCAAATTCCTGAAATGGAGCATCAATCCGCTTATAAGATGACTGCAATCGAATCCCTTTTCTATTATCTCGTTAAGAAGCATCAATGCTTCCGGTATCTTCTTTTCCAGAAATAGGTCTGTGAATCTGAAATAGTATTCGTAATCCAATACGTTCAGATTCGCTATTGTCTTTGCGTAAGTGACATTGCCTTGGGTAAAACTAACTACCTGGTCAAAAATAGATAGAGCATCGCGCATACCACCATCTGATTTTTCTGCAATTATACCCAACGCTTCTGTTTCTGCTTGAACTCCCTCTTTTTCTGCAACCTCTTTTAAGTGGGCAACTATGTTTTCGTTGCTTATTCTGTTAAAATCATATACCTGACAACGTGATAGTATGGTAGGTATGATTTTGTGTTTTTCTGTTGTTGCCAATATAAAAATGGCATACTTGGGAGGTTCTTCCAAAGTCTTTAGGAATGCATTGAATGCAGCAGTTGACAACATGTGTACCTCGTCTATTACATACACTTTGTATCGGCCGTTCATAGGCGGAATTCTTACCTGCTCTGTAAGCAAACGTATGTCATCTACCGAATTGTTGCTGGCTGCATCAAGTTCAAATACATTGTATGAACGTAGCTCTTCGTTAAAACTGCGACACGATTCACATTCTCCGCAAGCTTCACCTTCCGGAGTAAGATGCTCGCAGTTTATAGTCTTGGCAAATATTCTGGCGCAAGTGGTTTTACCTACACCGCGTGGGCCGCAGAAAAGGTAAGAGTGTGCCAGTTTGCCCGATTGAATGGCATTCTTTAACGTTGAAGTCAATGCTCCTTGACCAACCACTGTTGCAAATGTGGCCGGACGGTATTTTCTTGCAGAAACTAAATAGTTGTCCATTTTATATTTTCTGATGTCAGTTTCAAACATAAATTTCTTATTGGCGAAGTTAGTTATTTTTTCTCTCTTATTCAGCTGTAAACTGATAAAATTTGTAACTTCGCATTCAACAATCTAAAAACAGGGTTTATGGAAGAAAATAACAATATTGATAAGAACGGAATAATAGAGTTTGTAAAGAATAACAAGATTTTGCTGGCTATTCTTTTCTTTGTAGTTTTTATATTCTTCATAGATGATAATAATGTGTTTGTTCGCATTACCCAAAAACGTGAAATAAGAGCATTAAATTCAAAAATAGAAGAGTATAAGAGACAGATAGAACGAGATGAAATGTTAATTCAGGAATTGGACAATGATAGTCTAATAAAAGAACATATAGCCAGAGAAAAATATTTTATGCGTATGAGAGACGAAGATATATTCGTATATGAAAGATAGTGTCAAATATGAATAAGATGATTAATATAATAATGACCATAGGGGGCGTGCTTCTTCTGGTTGGTGCTATGGTAATGATAACAGGTTGGGAATATGCTCCATATCTGTATCTGTTTGGCTCTGTTTTGTTTGCATCGGCGCAGATGTCCGATAGATATGACGGTGATGATTTGATACTTAAAAGGTTGCGTTCACAACAGGTGTTGGGGGCAATTCTGCTGGTTGTAACAGGGTGTCTGATGTTGTCGGGAGAGTATCATCAGAAACTTATGTTTAACAATACAATGAATGATACTATAAAATCTTTATTGCTTACACTGACTGCAAAGAACAGTTGGATAGTTACTCTTTGTTTGGCTGCACTTTTTGAACTATATTCATCATTCAGAATAGATGCTCGTAATAAAACATTGGAAGAGGAAAAAGAGTAATACTAAACTATTTTTAACACATATTGTATTGTAATATATTGAGGAACATTAAATAATGATAAAAGAATTCCTCATTTGAACAACGTATCAATCTGCGTTGTAATTTTGCAGTCCATTCTCAAAATGTTTTGTATGAAAAATGTATATTTAATACTTGTGGCGTTGATAAATATTTATACGTTTGATTCTTGTAATCATAAATATAAGATTAATGGCAATGTTGATTTGTACGGATACGAAGGACTTCAGCTTAACCTGGTAAGTTATTCGGATGGGGATTTTATTTTTATAGATTCATGTAAAGTGTATCATGGTAAGTTTCAGATGGATGGTGTTGTAGATGATATTACATTCGCTATACTTTGTCGTGATAAAGAGCCTATATTGCCACTATATTTAGAAAAGGGTAATATAATGATAAAAATGAAACCTACGCAATATGATGTTGATGGAACAGAACAGAATGATTTGTTGTATGATTTCTTGTCAGAAAAACGTGTTGTAGATAATAGGTACGAAGAGACTGTTCAAAAGAAGATGAATCTTTTATCAGAAGGATTGTTCAATAAAGATGAATTGGAAAGGATTGATAAGGCTATAGATGATATCTGTCTGGAAATGGAGAATCTGATGTATGACTTTATAACCAAAAACTATAATCAGAAAGTCTCTGTAGGAGTATTTTCCATGCTTTGTAATTCAGAAACTACAAGCATTACTCCACTTATAAAAAGGATACTTGATAACGCTCCAAAAGAGTTCCTGAAATCGCCTTTTGTAGAGAACTATACTCAGGAAATTGGGTATTCACCCAACTGATTCTATCTATTAAATAGCACCTTTTCTCCATATAGCCTGTTTGCTAACTCTCCGTTGTTATAGGCTATATTACCATTCACAAATGTAGTATCGACTTTCCAACTAAAGGTCTTTCCCTCTAACGGATTCCAACCACAAAAGTTAAATTGTGAATGGGCTATGTTCGGATAGTTGGAATCACATTTTGAAATTAGTACTAAATCGGCTTTGTACCCTTTTCTTATATACCCTCTGTTATGTATGGAGAACAGTTCTGCGGGATTGTGGGCCATCAGTCTGACTATATCGGTAAGTTTTAATACACCTTGGTCTGCCAAATCGAGCATTGAAACCAGAGAGTATGGGTGTGTTGGCATTCCCGATGTGGCAGTTAATGCTCCACCCTCTTTCTCTTTTAGCAGATGTGGGGCATGGTCAGTACCTACAATATCTATAGTTCCGTCAGTAAGGGCTGCACGTAGAGCATTTCTGTCATTAATGTGTTTGATTGACGGATTACACTTTATCTTAGCACCCAATGTTTCATAGTCTTCAAAACTAAACATCAAATGTGCTATGCAGGCTTCGGCAGTAATTCTTTTTTCCTGCAATGGCAATTTGGAAAACAGTTCCAGTTCCTTTGCTGTGCTTATATGTAAAATATGAAGACGTACATTGGTGCCCGAAGCAATATCTATAGCTTTTGATGTTGATGCATAACATGCTTCCTGGTCTCTAATAACGGGATGGTAGATAATAGAAGCAGAATTACCTACTTTTATCTTTATTTTTTCTGTATTCCTGTTAATTATATCGGTATCTTCACAATGGGCAGCTACAGGCATTTGGGCTGCATTAAACAGACTGCGAATGGATGAAGCATCGTCCACCAGCATGCCTCCGGTACTTGATCCCATGAATAACTTTACTCCACAAATACTGTTCGGATCTATGGACTCAATTTCCGGAAGATTGTTTTTTGTAGCACCTATGTAGAAAGAATAGTTTGTGGCACAACTCTTTTGGGCTATGCTGAATTTTTCTTCCAATGCTTGGACTGTTGTGGTTTGCGGTATGCAATTGGGCATATCGAATATTGTGGTAACCCCACCGGCTACCGCTGCTCTGCTTTCTGAATAAATATTGGCTTTATGTGTCAGTCCCGGTTCTCTAAAGTGTACATGATCATCTATTACACCCGGCATAAGAAAACGGTCTGTAGCATCTATTATGCTGTTATAGTCCAGATTGGGTTCTTCTGTTACAGGATAGATACCGTAAATGGTGTCGTTTTCAATAACTACCGATGCTTTACAGATTGTTCCTTCGTTTACAACCGATGCATTGTGAATAAGAGTATATGCCATTATGAAATCTGTTTCTGTGGATATTTTCTAAACCAACTTGATACTTTAAGTTTGATAACTCCAAACAGAGCTTCGCTAAATATGCCTCCACTCATCTTTGATGTACCTAATTCGCGATTGACAAATATAACCGGCACCTCCTTTATCTTGAATCCGCATTTGTATGCGGTAAACTTCATCTCTATCTGGAAAGCATAGCCTTTGAAACGTATCTTGTCCAATTCTATAGTTTCCAATACCTGACGTCTGTAACACTTAAAGCCTGCAGTGGTGTCTTTTATTTTTACGCCTGTTACCAACTGTACATATTTGGAAGCATAATAAGACATTATTACTCTTCCCATAGGCCAGTTTACAACGTTCACTCCGCTTATATATCTGGAACCTATTGCCACGTCGTAACCATCTTCGCGACATGCTTTGAGCAGACGAGGCAGATCTTTCGGGTCATGCGAAAAATCGGCATCCATTTCAAAGATATAGTCATACTTGTGTTCTATAGCCCATTTAAATCCGGTTATGTATGCAGTTCCCAAACCCAATTTGCCGGAACGTTCTACTATGAATAGTCTATCTGCAAATTCCTCTTTTTGCAGACGTTTAACTATGTCGGCAGTTCCGTCAGGTGAACCATCGTCAATAATCAGAATATTAACATTAATATCCAAACCTAACACTGCACGAATAATGTTCTCAATGTTTTCCTTTTCATTGTAAGTAGGAATAATTACTATGCTGTCGCTACTATTCATATTGTTGTAGTTATTTCTTATCCTTAATCTTACAAAAGTAAGTTTAATAAAATGATAATGCAAGAGAGAAGTAAAAAAAAACGGACCAATTTTTGTAATAGGTCCGTCTATTTGAAAAATCAATTATCTGCGATTTCTACTGTACGATCTCTTCTTTTTGCTTTTTGATTTTTTTACTACGTTGACTACAACAAGCAAAACAATAATTATAATAGTAGCAGCTACAATAATCAACATTCCCATATTCAGACTGTCGCCTTTAATTCTTGACCACATATCTAACATGGCTTCTGTTCTGTCACCACAATCGTGCATCAAAGCACAACGCTCTATTACTGATGCATCGGGGTATAGAATAGGACTTGCCTTAACACTATCGGCACCTTCGCCAAAGAAATAGGTCAGGTTTATGGTTTCTTCAAGTTCTTCATCTGTTATGTAATCCATAATTTCCGGGGTGGCAATTACACTTACATAACCTATTTCTTCCATATTACGGATTGCATTTTCTGGAATACACATATAGTTAATGAAGTAGCTTGCTGCTTTTGTGTTCTTTGCATATTTTGGTATAACCCAACCATCAAACCAAACGTTACTTCCCTCATTAGGAACAACGTAATCCAGATCAACTGCATCACCAACTTCGTCCATTGCCCACATGGCATCGCCACTCCATGTAACGTTTACCCAGGCTTTGCCCTGAACCATACGTTCCTTGCCAAAATCAACTTCCCAACCTGCGATGTTGCTTTTAGCTGCTATCATTGTATCTTCAAACAGTTTAAGAGCATCGTCGCTACCGTCGTTCATAACTATAGAACGTGATGTTTTACCACTTTTGATTTCGTTCTGACGAACATACATCATAATTGAACCGTAAACATCGCGAACTGCATCTTTCATAAGAATTTTGCTTTCGTACTTAGGATCCCAAAGAATTCCCCAAGTAGATGCTTCTTCTTTGGTTACCATAGCGGTGTTGTACATTATACCTGTTGTGCCCCACATATAACCTACTGCATAGTCATTGGTGTTGACACTATTGGACATCTTTCCAAACTGTTCCATTGCGTATGGAGATACATTTTTGGTATAGTCGGGAGTGTTGCCAAAATCTTTATTGATAGGCTGAAGCAGGTTGTTACGCAACATTCTTTCTATGATATACTCCGAAGGGCATACTACATCATAATCTTCGTGTCCCTTCTCAATTTTTGTAAGCATTACTTCGTTTATGTCGAAAGTCTGATAGATTACTTCAACATCTTCACCGGTCTGTTCTTTATACCATTCCTCAAATTCAGTAATCAGACTTTCATCTATGTAATCAGCCCAGTTATAAACCTTTAGAATCTGATTACGGTCATCATCTTTTGCAAACACTTGTAACGATGTACCTACAAGTATCATCATTACAAAAAAGATACGTGAGAATCTTTTCATTTCTTCTTTTCCTTTAATAGTTAAAATTAATATGTTGTTTTTGTTTCGCTCTTTCTACTACGTCTGTTTATCACTATAAGCAGTATTAATACTGTCAGGAAAATTATAGATGCTAAACAACGTAATTCCGGGGTTAGACCGCCTTTTCTGGCATCGGCATATATGTATGTGGACAATGTTTCCAGACCATTGCTGCCTTTGGTGAACAGAGTAACGGCAAAATCGTCTATTGAGAGTGTGAATGCCAGAATAAAACCGCTTATCATGCCTGGCTTTATTTCCGGAATTATTACTTTCCGGAATGCCTGGAATGGGGTTGCACCCAAATCCAATGCTGCTTCGTATATATTTGGATTCATTCTGTTCAATCTTGGCATTACACTAAGTACCACGTAGGGTGTACAGAATGCCGTATGCGCCAATATTACGGTTACAAACCCTCCCGATATTCCTAAACTGACAAATAATAGGAATAGTGATATACCTGTAATAATGTCAGGATTTATCATAGGTATGTTATTTGTGAACTGTATGGCTTGACGTACCTTTCTATTTTTAATGTTGAATAGTCCTACTGCTGCAACACTACCCAACAGTGTAGATAACGATGCTGCAACTATTGCAATGATGATAGTGTTAAACAGCGCTGTCGATATGGCTGATGCATGTTGTGCACCTCCTGTAAGCAGCGATGCATACAAATCGAGTGAAAATCCTTTCCAATCGCCAATGGTTTTGGAATTTGTGAAAGAGAATATCACGATTATTGCAATTGGGGCATATAGTATGACCAAAAGCAGATATAGATATGCGTTTGCAAGAATCTTTTTCATATCAATCCTCCTTCGTTAATATTTTCATCATCTTTATTGCTGATTATGCTGGTTATGGCAATTATCAACAGCATTATCAATGATAGGGCTGCACCATAATTCATAGTGTCGCTCATCATAATGTTATCCTGTATAATGGAACCGAACAGACGTTTGTTGTTCAGTGTCAATATTTCTGATATGGCAAAGGTGGATATTGTAGGAAGGAATACCATCAATATTCCACTTATTATTCCCGGTATGGATAATGGCCATATTACTTTAGTAAATATGTGTATTTTGTTAGCACCCAAATCTTGTGCTGCTTCAATATAGCTCTTGTCAATTTTCTGTATGGTATTATAGATAGGGTATATCATAAACGGCAGAAAATCATAAACAAGTCCAAAGATTAAAGCTCCTTCACCCAATCCCAAGTGTAAAAAATCAAACAGTGCTACTGTAGCAAGTGAACGCATCAGTACATTTATCCACATGGGCAGAATAAACAGTAATACCAATGTTTTGTTTCTGTTTAGTTCCGAATTGCTTAAAATATAAGCGGCAGGATAACCTATCAAAATACACAAAACGGTAGTTATAAGTGCTATACCTATGGAATATATAAATGTGTTCAGTGCTTCCGATTGAGTGGCGAATTTTACAAAGTTCTGTAGTGTGAATCCACCATCGTTCGATTTGAATGCATACACACCAATCAGCAGTAGCGGTAGTACTGTGAATAGTATTAGGAATACTACGTAGGGTATTACCCAATTACTGCGTTTGGTTACTAAATTTGACAGTTTCATAGGCGTTTGCTAATCTTCAGGTGTTCCGGTTTAATCTTTATACCTACCATATCGCCATCGTCCCAAACGTCGTTGGTGTTGACATATATATCTTCACCACTGTCTGTAGTGACTGTCAAATGATAATGATTTCCTTTGTAAAGAATGAATGATACTACTCCTGACGCATTGCCATCATCCATATCATCCAACAGTTCTATGTCATCAAAACTAATCTCTACATCTACTTCGTCGCCACCTTCTATACCTTCCTGTGGTAAACATTCAAATGTTTCGTCAAGAACGGTAACGTGACTTTCGTCTTCCATAGTTCCTATTAAACTGTTGGTGTAACGTTCTTTATGCATAACGTGTATATCGGAAGGCTTTATAATCAGGCTTACCTCTTCGCCTGCTTCGAATGCGTTGTAGTCCTGAATTATCAGTTCGTATCCATTGTCGGTAATTACTACCATTTCATAATGAACACCTTTGAATATACAGGTTGTTACCTTTCCGTTTATCATTGCAGACTGGTTGCGTTGCATTATGTAAATGTCTTCCGGTCTGATAACTACATCTACGTGTTCGTCTTTCTTAAAACCTTCATCAACACAGTCAAATTCGTGATACATAAACTGAACTTTCCTATCCTCTTTCATTATACCGTTCAGTATGTTACTATCGCCAATAAAATCGGCTACGAATGGATTGATTGGTTCGTTGTATATATCTGTTGGCTTACCTATCTGCTGTACTTTACCTTTGTTCATTACAACGATGGTATCGCTTAAAGTGAGTGCCTCTTCCTGGTCGTGGGTTACGTATATGAATGTTATACCCAACTCCTTATGCATCTGTTTTAACTCCAACTGCATATCCTTACGCATCTTCAAATCGAGTGCAGCCAATGGTTCGTCAAGTAACAGAACCTGAGGCTTGTTGATTATGGCGCGTGCTATGGCCACACGTTGCTGCTGTCCTCCGGACAGAGAATCTACGTTGCGTTCTTCGTAGTCGGTTAGTCCCACAAGTTTCAATACACTGCGTACTTGTTTGTCAATCTCTTCTTCATTGACTTTTTTCAGTTTTAGGCCAAATGCAATATTTTCATACACATTTAAATGTGGAAATAGGGCATAACGCTGAAAAACTGTATTCATTGGACGTTTGTGTGGTGGTATTTGAGTAATATCGTGACCACCCATTCTGATAATTCCTTCTGATACCTGATTGAATCCGGCTATAAGGCGTAAAAGAGTGGTTTTACCACATCCTGATGGCCCCAATATGGTTACGAATTCTCCTTTCTTGACAAAAAGACTTACATCATCGAGAACTTGCTTGTCGCCAAACCACTTTGAAACATGGTCTATCTCAATGATGTAAGTCTTCTTGTCGTTCGATATATTGTTTGCTGAAACAGCACCTGGGATATCAGGTGCGCGCTGTGTGCAGTCTTTGTCAGACAACTGCACGGTTGGACAGTTTTTTTGAATATTTGTCATTTCAGTTAAAACGCATAAGATTTTGTCATAGTTTTCGGGGTGCAAAGATAGTTTTTTTGTAGTTTTGCACCCAAATTCAAACATAAAAAATAACGAAGATGAAAAAAAAATTTTTTGTTGCACTTGTTGCAGTAGTCCTGGCAACAATTCCTACTTCTCTTAAAGCTGGAGAAAATGAATGGTTTTTTGAAACTGAAACCTCTATTACCACCAATTATATTTGGCGTGGTATGTCTGTTGCAGGTCCTTCTGTACAGCCTGGTCTGTCGGTAGGTTTTAGTGGAGATTTATTAGAAGTTTCTGCAGAAGCATGGGCAAATGCTTCACTCGATCCATCGTATGATTTCAAGCACGAAAGAACTTCTTGTAATGAATTCGATTTTTCACTTTATGCCACTTTAGGTGGTCTGACTCTCTCTGTTTCGGACTATAACTATTCAATGTCAAACTACTTCAATTCATCATATTTGGATAATCACGAATTGGATTTTCAGTTGTCATATTGCGTAAGTGAAGATCTGCCTCTTTCATTCACATGGAGCAGTCTTCTATATAACAACTATGAATTGGGAGAATCAGAATTTGCCCACTATTTCCAATTTGGTTATGAATTTGCATTGGTAGGTCTTGATTTCTGGTGCGAACTGGGTGCAGTGCCTACAGAATCGTGGTACTACGATGTAGATGGTTTTGCACTTACAAATGTTACATTGGGTGCTAACCTGAATAATGCAGGCTTGCAGCTTACATATAATCCGGCATGGAATGACTTTTCATTTGCCGTATCATACACCTTTTAATGGAGTTAACTGAATTAAGAAAACAATACAATAGACTTGCTCAGTGCAAGGCGCTACATAAGGAACTTGCAGAAAAACAATCAAATCATGTTTTTCTGCAAGGACTTTTTGCGTCGTCTCCTGCAGTGGTCATAAGTACACTATATGATAGCAGTCAGAGTGGATTGTATCTAATAGTGCTTAACAGTCAGGAAGATGCAGCCTATTTTTATCATGATTTGGTTCAGATTTTGGGCGATACTGATGTTTTGTACTTCCCATCGGCCTATAGACGTGCTGCAAAGTATGGTCAAAGAGATGATGCCAATGCCATACTAAGAACAGAGGTTCTAAGCAGATTGTCTGTTTACAATGAGAATGCCGATAAACTGTTCGTAGTAACATCACCCGATGCACTTGCTGAACCTGTAGTATCTAAAACCAATCTTAGTGAAAACACTATATTCTTAGAACAATACGCTACCGTAGATAGAGATTCTATTCAAGACAGACTGTTTGAATTGGGATTTGAACGTGTTGATTACGTATATGAACCGGGACAATATGCTGTTCGAGGTAGTATTCTTGATGTCTTCTCTTTCTCGTCGGAAAATCCTTACAGAATAGATTTTTTTGGCGATGACATAGATAGTATAAGACAATTTTCGGTAGAAACCCAACTCTCTTTGGAGAGTATGGAGAATGCTGTTATAGTACCGGGTATGTCTGGTAAAGATACAGAAAAAGTGTCGTTGCTGGATTTTATACCGGAAAGTTCTGTCATTGTTGCAAGAGATTTGCTTTGGACTGCCGATAGAATAGAGAGTATTAAAAAGGATATAGATAATAACACTTCTATAGCTGCTCATATTAGGGATGTTGAACAGACGGAAAGACCTGAAATAGTAGATGTAGAAGATTTCTTGAAGAAATTCTTTGCATACAGAAAAGTTGAGTTTGGTACAAAACCAACAGGAACTCCCGATGTAACAATCTGTTTCAATACATCAAATCAGACGCTGTTTCATAAGAATTTCGATTTAGTATCATCAGTTTTAACCGATTATCTGGTTAAAGGGTATAAAATTTACATTCTATCAGATAGCAGTAAACAGACCGATAGATTGAAAGCTATATTTGAAGACCGTGGTGAACGTATAGTATTTACTCCCATAGATAAGACGTTGCACGAAGGTTTTGCTGACAATCTGTTACAATGTTGTTTTTTTACAGACCATCAGATTTTTGACCGTTTCCACAAATATAATCTGAAAAGCGACAGAGCAAGAAATGGCAAGGTGGCACTTACTCTAAAAGAGTTGAGTGAATTCAATATAGGCGATTATGTGGTTCACATGGACCATGGAGTAGGTACTTTTGGCGGTTTGGTAAGAGTACAGAAGGGAGGTACAATGCAGGAGGTTATAAAACTTATATACAAGAACAACGATGTTGTATTTGTATCAATACATTCGCTGCATAAAGTATCTAAGTACAAAGGCAAAGAGGGTGAACCTCCGCGTATTAACAAACTTGGTTCCGGTGCTTGGGAAAACCTGAAAGAACGTACCAAGGGAAAAATCAAGGATATAGCTCGTGACCTTATTCAATTGTATGCAAAACGTCAACAGGAAAAGGGATTTGCATATAGCCCTGATTCATATCTGCAAAACGAATTGGAGGCAAGTTTTATATATGAAGATACTCCGGATCAGTTAAAAGCTACATTAGATATAAAAGCCGATATGGAGAGCGGTAAACCAATGGATCGTCTTATCTGTGGCGATGTGGGATTTGGAAAAACCGAAGTGGCAATACGCGCTGCCTTCAAGGCTGTTGCCGATAATAAACAGGTAGCTGTTCTTGTTCCTACTACTATCCTGGCATTTCAACATTATAAAACTTTTAGTGAAAGACTGAAAGATTTTCCTTGTAATGTAGATTATCTGAGTCGTGCCAGAACAGCTGCTCAGACTACCGATATACTATCTCGTTTGGAATCGGGTAAAATAGATATAATAATAGGCACTCATAAATTGATTGGCAAAAGTGTAAAGTTTAAAGATTTAGGATTGCTTATAATAGATGAGGAACAGAAGTTTGGAGTCTCTGTAAAGGAGAAATTGAAACAGATGAAGGTGAATGTGGATACTCTTACTATGACTGCTACACCTATACCAAGAACATTGCAGTTTTCATTAATGGGAGCACGCGATTTATCGGTTATACATACTCCGCCACCAAACAGGTATCCCATACAGACAGAAGTTCATACATTCAATTCTGAGATAATACGTGAAGCCGTAAACTTTGAAATGAGTCGTAATGGTCAGTTGTTCTTAATCAGTGACAGAATAAACTCTCTTTACGATTTGCAGGCTATTGTTGAAAGAGAAGTACCCGATGCAAGAGTCTGTGTTGGACATGGCCAGATGAGTCCCGATGAACTGGAGAAGATAGTGGTGGATTTTATGAATCATGATTACGATGTCTTTATAGCCACCTCTATAATAGAAAATGGTATAGACATACCAAATGTAAATACCATTATTGTGAATAATGCACACCATTTTGGATTGAGCGATTTGCATCAGATGCGAGGTAGAGTGGGGCGTAGTAACCGTAAGGCATTCTGCTATCTGCTTGCACCACCACTTAGTGCGTTGCCACAGGATTCCCGTCGTAGGCTTCAGGCTATAGAGAATTTTAGCGAATTGGGCAGCGGTATTCAAATAGCAATGCAAGATCTTGATATTCGCGGTGCAGGAAATATGTTAGGTGCAGAACAGAGTGGGTTTATTTCCGATTTGGGATACGAAACCTATCAGAAGATACTAAAAGAGGCTGTACGAGAACTTAAAAATGATGAATTTGCTGAACTCTTTACCGATAAAGCAAACATAACAGAAAATGGTATTAAATCGGCCGAAATGTATGTTGAAGAGTGTCTTGTTGAGAGTGATTTGGAACTTAATTTTCCTCCGGAATATGTCCCTGATGGTAGTGAACGAATACTGCTTTACAGAGAGCTGGACGGCATGGAACGTGAAAACGATATAATGGCTTTCCGTTATCGTTTGGAAGACAGGTTTGGTAAAATACCTCCTCAGGCAGAAGAACTTATCAGGCTGGTTTTACTACGTAAGATGGGCAAGGAATTGGGTATAGAGAAGATATTCCTTAAAGGAGGTAGAATGAGTCTGTTCTTTATATCGAATTTGGAGAGTCCGTACTATTCAAGCGATGCTTTTGGCAATATATTGATGTATGCAGCTAACCATCCAATGGAGTGTCGTCTGCGTGAAGATAATGGTAAACGAAGTATCTTGATAACGGATGTAAAAAGTGTAGAACAGGCTATCTCTGTTTTTGAAGAAATTAATGGTATTCAATCTGTATAGTATTATTAACAGTGACATAAATCAGAGCCCCCAAGCAGATGTTTAATTCTGCTTGGGGGCTCCTTTGAAATAGTTATATGTATATGACTATTTTGAATTCATATTAATAACCAGGGTTCTGTTTCATATTAGGATTAATAGCCATTACAGCTGCACCAGGGAATGGGAATAGGGTATGAACGTTGATGTCAAAACCAACCTTCTTACCTGTATTAGGATGCTGCATGACAGTTACAATATTGTGCTCGGCTGTCTGAGGATATGTCTTAGAACCATCCTTAACTTCTCCCCAGAATGTATCGTAGAGCTGAGGAACATCTTGACCATTGTCCTTCAAATTGTTTATAACGGTCTGGTCGCCATCTACCTTATAGTAACGAACCAAATCAGCCCAACGGCAACCCTCCATAAACATTTCAAATCTCTTCTCTTCCTTAACATCCTGTAAGTTAAGAGTTGGACTTACTTTCTGTGAACCGGCACGGTTCTGAATTTCTTTAAGCAACTGTAAACCAAGAGCATCGTCAGCTGTAGATGATGTACGTGCAGCAGCTTCTGCATACATCAAATAAGCCTCTGCCTGACGTGCAATAAGTACGTTCAGAGTTGAATACCAGTTGTCATAATCAGCATTGTCAGAAACTCTCTTGTACTGCAGATATTCGCTCTGTCCATAGAGATATGTCTTAATACCACGGTCTGCACTCTGTTTCTTCTGCTCTAATGTCTGTGTTTCATCTGTAGGATATGCCATTTCATATAGAACTTCCGGGTCAAACTGTTTTACCCAAGCCTTACGGCGGTATGAATCATAACCATCGTTTGCAATCAGAGCTTCAGCAAAGTCGGCACGTACACCAAGGCCGCCCCAACCACCTCTTACAAGTGATGGAGTTCCTGCCCAGTGGTCAGTTCTCCAACCCCAGATGTCCATGTGCATCCAAGTGGTCTTCTGAATTTTGCCTGACCAGTCACCAATAGCAGGGTTGTTATTGATGTTTGCAGCAAATATGTACTCTTCATTGCCTTCACCTACCAAGTGGAAAGTTTCACGAATACGATCGCCTGGAACAAGAGCATATTTATTAGATGTTACCAATGGTTTCAAAGCAGCTTCAGCATTTTCATAGTCACCTGCAAACAGATATGCTTTACCTGCTACATACTGAGCAAAACCTTTTGTTACATAAGTTGTTCCATTCTTGTCGGCTGTTGAAGTACGTTCGCGCAAATCGGCAACTGCTGCCAATGCTTCCTTACCGCACCATGCCAAAAGCTCTTCCTGAGTGCCGCTATAGTTAGAAGGAGCATCTACAATAACTTTGTCAATCAGTGGAGGAGTACCCCAACCAATAGCAAGCATCATGTGAGCCCAAGCACGAATAGTGCGAGCTTCAGCAACTGCTCTTTTCTTAACCTCAGTGTCAGCTTTATTGCCACTGAAATTGTCAATAACAAGGTTAGCACCATAAATCATCTGGTAGAAACCTTTGTACATACTTACAACAAGCTGAGCATTTGCATCAAAACGGAATTCGTTTATCTGTCCATTGAAGTCGTTGTCTCCGTAGAATTCACCTGCTGCATAAACATCGTCACCAGGTAGGTTGAATAGTGCAATATAAGGGCATATAATAGATTCGCCATTAGGACGAGCAATGTTCTGTGCAAAAACATCATACATAGCTACAAGAGCACCCTCTGCATCTTCGTCTGTCTTATAGAAATCCTCGTAAGCTACAACGCCCTTCTGAGGAATCTCAAGCTTATCGGCGCAACTAACTGTTAATAAAGCAGTAGCGCATATAAGTGGAATAAATGATTTTTTCATAATGATCGATTTGTTTAGAATGTAACATTAAGACCAAGAACAAACTTTTTAGCTGTTGGGTATGTACCCAAATCTATACCAAGCTGCTGTGCATTTGTTGTAGTAGCTGTTTCCGGGTCGAAACCAGGATACTTGGTAATTGTAAAGAAGTCGTCAAGTGATACGTATGCTCTCAAATTCTGCAAACCAGCCTTCTTTGCATATTTTGCAGGAAGAGTATATCCAAACTGAATCTGTTTGAACTTGAAGTATGAACCATCAAATACGTTGCCGCTTGAAGCCCAGAACTGAGTGTCATTCTTAACAGCAGCTGCGCTTGGCAAAGTTCTGTCTGTATTTTCCGGAGTCCATGAATTCTCGTAGTAGTAAGCAAGGGTGTTGTTGTATGGACGGTCTGTACGATAAAGAACAGGGAAAATGCTGTTGCCTGCTACACCAGTACCAAACATTGTAAAGTCAAAGCCTTTGTAATCCATAGCGATTGTCAAACCGTATGTAAGCTTTGGAATACCCTGACCAATATTTGTGCGGTCTTCTTCACCTATAATACCATCGCCGTTGAAATCGTGAAGCATTGGGTCACCAGGATTGTATTTTACAATCTTATCGCCATTTGCGTCAAGTTCAAAGTTTCCATCTTTATCAGTCTTGTAAATGGTTTCCTGTGCAATTCCATCCATCTGATAACCATACATATACCAGATTGGGTTACCAACTTCGAATGCTGTACGAATCTGTGATACATAGTAGCTACCGTAAAGAATACGTGAGATAGATGGATCAAGATATGTAACTTCGTTCTTCAATGTTGACAAGTTACCATTGATAGAGTAGTTCAATTTACCAATTCTATCTCTCCAACCAAGTTCAATTTCAAGACCCTTGTTCATAACCTCACCACCGTTTACTGTAGTTTCGGCTACACCAATTTCAGGAACCGGATTGATTTTAACCAAAAGATCTTTAGTGGTCTTGTGGTACCAGTCAGCGCTGAATGTCAAACGGTCACCTAAGAAACGTGCATCAAGACCAAGGTCAATCTGGTCTGATGTTTCCCACTTCAAACCCGGGTTAGCAAGACCTGCCGGCATTGAACCGTATGAAGGAGCAGCGTCCATTCCATATTCATACCAGTTGCTGTTGTAGTTGATAGATGTTGAGTAAGCGTAGTTGTTCAATACGTTTACATTACCGTTACGACCCCAAGATGCGCGTAACTTCAAGAATGAAAGAGCGTCACGGCTGATGTTGTCAGCAATGAAATCTTCGTTGCTCAGTGTCCAAGCAGCTGAGAATGATGGGAAGTAACCCCAACGGTTGTCTGCTGCAAGTTTTGAAGAGTCGAATGCATCGGCGCGGAAGTTTGCCTGAACATTATACTTGTTGTCGTATGACAAACCAATACGTCCAAAATAAGCAAGGCTTGCTGAACGACCAGGAAGATTGCTGAATGTCTTTGTTGGACCATCAGGCAATACATAGTTCAGGTACTGGAAGTTCTCAGCATAACCTGACAGAAGTTCTTTACCCTGTGCTGAAGCACTTACGTTATCATTTCTGCTTTCAATAAATGACATACCGGCCATTGCGTTCAAATTCAGTTTGCCAATGGTTTTGTCATAGTTTGCAAAGTTTTCCCACTGATAGTACAAACCTGTGTTAGCATTTGCAGATATTGAATACATATCCGATTTAGCCATTGGGTTTGCGTAGTATGGAGTGTTGTAGTTATGACCATTGCTATAGCTAATACGATAGCCTAAACGTGATGTAACTACCAAACCTTTCATAGGATTCAAATTCAAGAATGTAGTACCACGAACTGTAATACCGCTATTCTTAGAGTTGTTACGTGCCAACTGAATAAGTGGTGAACCGTGATCGTTATCTACATACTTTGAAGTGGCAAAGTACTTACCAGGACCAAATAGATCGGTGTCATAGTTCTGAACTATCAGTGAAGGACCATCAAATTCCTGGAAACCATCCTGCATTCCCTGATATGCAAGATACATGTTCTGTGGGAACTCGGAAGGATCGTTATAAGTAACAGGAGTCAATGGGTCATTCTGAATAGCTGCCATAAATACAGAGTTGGTCTCTGACATGTGTGATACAGAACTTGTAGCCCATTTTTCAATAGATGTGTTTGTACCTACTGTCAACCATTCCTTAATTTTATAGTCGGCGTTGATCTGTGTTGAAAGACGTTCGTAAGTATCTTTATCACCACGAACAATACCGTCGTTGTTCAAATAGTTTAATGACATGAAATAGTGACCTTTGTCATTACCACCTGAGAATGTCAGACCATGTTGCTGTGCCCAACCTGTACCAAATGTAGCATCTGCCCAATCGGTATCAATTTCGCCATCATCGCCATTGTTTCTGAGTTCTGCATCAATGTCATAACCCTGCATCTTTTTAAAGTTGATGAACTGTGCACGGTTCATTACACCCGGATCCTTGGCAAGTGACTGCATAGTCAACTTGAAATCATAACTGATAGTTCCGTGACCGGTACTTGAACCCTTTTTGGTGGTGATAAGAACAACACCATTTCCTGCCTGAGCACCATAGATGGCTGCAGAAGCAGCATCCTTTAGAATCTCCATTGATTCAATCATTGAAGGATCCAGATACTGGATATTGTCAACCTGTAAACCGTCAACGATGAGCAGCGGTCCTATTTCACCTGAGTTTGATGAATAACCACGCACACGAATCTGTGCACCCTGACCCGGAGCACCTGAGAAATTCATAACCTGAATACCTGCTGCTTTACCCTGAAGTGCAGAAGCAGCATCAGTAGTAGAACGGTTCTGCAGGTCTTTTGCTGCGATAGAAGCAACAGCACCTGACAGGTCGCTCTTCTTTTGAGTACCATAACCGATAACTACAACTTCGTCCAGAAGTTCTGTGTCTTCGGAAAGAGTTACGTTGATTGTTGAGCGTCCGTTTACAGCTTCAGTCTTTGAAACGTAGCCCATAAAAGAAAATTGGAGACTGGAATTAGACGGTACTGAAATGGAGTAGTTACCATCCAAATCTGTAACTGTACCGTTGGCTGGATTTCCAACCTGAATGACGTTGGCTGCTATAACCGGCTCGCCTAAGTCATCTAAAACCTGTCCCTTGACATTCACGTTCTGTGCAACTGCACAGATAGGCATTGCTAACGCAAGCAATAAGCCTAAAAATGTTTTTTTTGTCTTCATAAAAGGATTTTTTAGGTTTAAAACAAAAATTGGTTAAACATTATATTTTTAAAATCTCAAACAAATAATTAAAAATAGGTATGCTAAACCCAAAACTAAAGACACACCAATGCTTGGGAGTTAGGATTTACCTGTTTTTATAAATGTAAATTATCACGCAAACAAATCAATTAATAAAATCCTTTCGAGTAATTGAATTATCCTTTCATTGTGGCAAATGTAATACATATATTTTGAAATGTAACAACTTGTTTTAACTTTTTTTTAATACATTATTGTTTTTTCGTTTTCTCCTTATTTAATATAAGCAATATGTAAACGTATAAAAAAAATCCATTCTTGTTGAAAAAAGATATGAATATAGATACCTGTTTTTTTATCTTTTCTGTAATTTTGCAGCCAGAAATTTTAACCTCAATAATATTCGCAGATGTCAAACAATGTTCGTCCTGCCACAATGGAGCGTATAACTACTCCTGAATTGGCTCAACAGTTTATTAATGAACAGATTTCTGAACTTCGTGCTCAGATAGGTGACAAAAAAGTACTCCTGGCTCTTTCAGGTGGTGTAGATTCATCGGTTGTAGCAGCTCTTCTTATCAAAGCAGTAGGCCGTCAGTTGGTAAGTGTACACGTAAATCATGGTTTAATGCGTAAAGGAGAACCTGAACAGGTTGTAGATGTATTCCGTAATCAGCTAAATGCAAATTTGGTTTATGTAGATGCAATTGACCGTTTTCTGGAAAAACTGGTAGGTGTTGCAGAACCGGAACAGAAACGTAAAGTTATAGGTTCTGAATTTATCAGAGTATTTGAAGAAGAGGCACGTAAGCTTGAAGGTATAGAATTTTTGGCACAAGGAACTATATATCCTGATATTATTGAATCAGGTCCTGTTAAGGCTCATCATAATGTAGGTGGTCTGCCTGATGATATGCAGTTTGAACTGGTAGAACCATTGAAGTTCCTCTTTAAGGACGAAGTTCGCGTAGTTGGTAAGGCTCTTGGTTTGCCTGATGATATGGTATTCCGTCAGCCGTTCCCGGGTCCTGGTTTGGGCGTGCGTTGTACTGGTGCAATTACAAGAGATCGTTTAGAAGCAGTACGTGAATCGGATGCTATTTTGCGTGAAGAGTTTGCAAAGAACGGTCTGGAAGGTAAGGTTTGGCAGTATTTTACAGTAGTACCCGATTTCAAATCTACCGGTGTACGCGATGATAAACGCAGTTACGATTGGCCAGTTATTATCCGTGCGGTGAATACTGTTGATGCTATGACAGCTTCGGTAGCTGAGATTCCATTCTCACTGCTTCAGCATATTACCAGCAGAATAGTAAATGAAGTGAAAGGTGTAAACCGCGTTCTCTTTGATCTTACTCCAAAACCAACCGGCACTATTGAATGGGAGTAACCGCAGGTTACGACCATAGAGCTAATTACTAAGCAATAGTCACGCGTAGCGTGGGTTGCGTTCGCTTTAGCGATAGTAATTAGGTCAATGGGAGTAAATAAAACCCAATAGCCTAATTAGTCACGCGTCAGCGTGGGTTGCGTTCGCGCAGCGATAGTAATTGGGTCAATGGGAGTAAATCAAACCCAATAGCCGTAATTAGTCACGCGTTAGCGTGGGTTGCGTTCGCGTAGCGATAGTAATTAGGTCTCCTCTTTATATTATTAAGCAGTCTTAATCTAAAAAATTGGGACTGCTTTTTTTGTATTCATAAAATTGTGTATCTTCGTGACCGAACTTTAAAATAATTGCGAAAAAGCATATGAAGAAAGTATTTAAGAAATCGGCTCTTTTATTTGGCGCACTAATGTTTATGTGCCAGATGAATGCTCAACCGGGAGGGCGTATGGTACAGGTATCATCGCCTGTTGTCAATTCAGACAACACTGTGACTTTCAATTATCGTAATGACAATGCAAAGAGCGTACAGGTAGATGTACAGTTTGCAGGCAAACACGATATGTTTAAAAATGATGCCGGTGTATGGACACTAACATTGGGCCCTGCTGCTCCGGATATCTATCCATACTGTTTTGTTGTGGATGGAGTATCTGTAATGGACCCTCTGAATCCGGATTGGTTCCCTAACGAAGGTTTTAAAAACAGTCTTCTGGATATCCGCGGAGAAGAGCCACTGATACATGCTGCTCAGAATGTGCCTCACGGTGCAGTAGATTACGTAAACTACTATTCAGAGACACTTGGCCTTTATGGAAATGCTATAGTATATACTCCTCCTTTCTACGATAAGAATCCTGATAAGAGATATCCTGTATTCTATCTTATTAGTGGTACAACCGATACAGAAGAGGTTTATTTCAAGGTGGGTAAGGTGAATTTCATTCTAGACAATCTTATTGCACAGGGTAAAGCCAAAGATATGATTGTAGTGTTACCATACGGTAATCCTTCAAAATATTTCCCTGCCGGTACAAACACCATGGGTATGGGTGATATGTTCAGCAAAGATCTTATTAATGACCTTATGCCATACATAGAAAAGAACTATCGCACTATTGAAGATAGAGAGTATCGTGCAATAGGTGGTTTTTCACGTGGCGGTAATCAGGGTTTGGCAAACGGTTTGCAGAATCTTGACAAATTCTCATATCTCTGTTCATACAGTTCATTTACACAGACAAACATACCAGGTGTATATGACAATGCAGCAGAAACAAACGAAAAGATTAATCTGTTCTGGCTTGGTGTAGGAACTGATGATTTCCTATATGGTAATGCTAAGGATTATATGGATTTCCTTGACAGCAAAGGAATTGAGAATGTTAAAGTGTTTACAGATGATAAGTTTGGACATACTTGGATGAATGCCAAATATTTCCTTGACCAGTCATTACCTCTGTTGTTTCAGAAATAATTAAAATTCCGATTATGAAAAAGATATATTCATTAATAATGATAGTTACGCTGTGTGCTACAATGCCTTTATGTGCACAACAGTCAGAACAGAGACTTACTCCTGCTTTGATGGCACGTTTGTTCCCTGCAGGTGTGGTATCGCCCGATTATAATAAAGATGGATCTGTTACTTTCCGTTTTCAAGCAGCTGATGCTGAAAAGGTGGAATTGGACTGCCAGATGTTTGGTGAAAGAAAACCTATGCAGAAAGATGCACGTGGAGTATGGAGTATAACAGTCAAACCTGAAGTGCCTGACATCTATCCATATTGCTTTATTGTTGATGGAATGCAGGTTGCAGACCCTAATAATATGTTCATATTCCCTAACGAAGGTTTTAAGAACAGTCTGGCCGATGTACGTGGAGATGCTCCCGGAATGCAGGATATGCAGGACGTACCTCATGGTAAGGTGTCATACAGATACTATCACTCAAAGACTGTAAATTTGGAACGTCCTATGTGTGTTTATACACCGGCAGGTTACGATCCGGCTGGAAAGGAGAAACTTCCGGTTCTCTATCTTATTCACGGTATGACCGATACATACGAAACCTGGTTCAAAGTAGGTCGTGTAAATCTTATAATGGATAACTTAATAGCTCAGGGACTGGCAGAGCGAATGATAATAGTTATGCCATACGCAAATCCTTATCCTGAAATAGCTGCAAGCGGTCGTTTTGTAAATCAGGATATTATGGGAACTGATGTGTTCTGTAGCGAAATTATAAACGAAGTTATTCCTTATATTGAAGAAAACTACAATGTAAAGAAGGGTGCTAAAAATCGTGCTATTGCCGGTTTCTCACTTGGTGGACGTCAGTCACTTGCTTGTGGACTTGGTAATTTGGATATGTTCCGTTGGGTTGGTGCTTTTGCTCCGGCAATATTCGGCAATGAATACGAAACAAATTTTGCAAATGGTATATACGAACCACTGAAAAAGGCTGAAAGAAAGCTTGAATTGATGTGGTTGGGTTGTGGTTCTGAAGATTTCCTTATTCAGGCTTCTCGCGGTTTAGATGCATATCTTACAGAACAGGGATTTGAACATACATTCTACAATCCCGGCGGTGGACATACCTGGATGAATTGTAGAGACTATATTGAATTATTGGCTAAAGAGTTGTTCAAATAAGAATAAGGCTCTATAGTATCAAATTAATAGGTTGCGGATTATAGTTGGATTTTATTAAAATTTAACTATCTTCGCAACCTATATTGTTTTTATTAGACGATAATACAGTAATTAACCAAATATTATTATCAAATGAAGAAATCAACTAAATTTCTGTTTGTAATGGGATGCGTATGCTTAGGCTTGGCCTCCTGTTCAGACACACTTCCTTATCAGAGGACAGGATTGAGTCCTGAAAAGAGAGCGAAGGATTTGGTTAGCAGATTGACTTTGGAACAGAAAGTCTCTTTGATGCAAAACACATCACCTGCTATTCCTGAGTATGGTATTAAAGCATACGATTGGTGGAACGAAGCACTCCATGGTGTAGGTCGTGCCGGCTTGGCAACAGTATTTCCACAGTCAGTTGGTATGGCTGCATCATTCAATGATGAATTGCTACTTGATGTGTTTACTGCTGTTTCGGATGAAGCTCGTGCTAAATCTGCAGAATTTGGAAAAGATGGCGGTTTGCGTCGTTATCAGGGTTTGACATTCTGGACACCAAACGTTAACATCTTCCGCGATCCACGTTGGGGACGTGGTCAGGAGACATACGGTGAAGACCCATTCTTGAGCAGTCGTATGGGCGTAGCAGTGGTAAATGGTCTGCAAGGTCCTGCCGATGCAAAATATGACAAACTTCATGCTTGTGCAAAACACTTTGCAGTTCATAGCGGTCCGGAATGGAATCGTCATGAATTTAACGCTGAAAATATTGATCCTCGCGATTTGCGTGAAACATATCTTCCTGCATTTAAGGCTTTGGTAATGGAAGCCGATGTAAAAGAGGTGATGTGTGCATATAACCGTTATGAAGATGAACCATGTTGCGGCAGTACACGTCTGTTGCAGCAGATTCTGCGTGAAGAGTGGGGTTATCAGGGTATAGTTGTATCAGACTGCTGGGCTATCAATGACTTCTTTACTCCAGGTCGTCATAATACAGAGCCTGATGCACAGCATGCATCTGCAAAGGCTGTTCTTACCGGTACCGATTTGGAATGTGGTAGTTCATACGCTACACTTACTCAGGCTGTAGAAGAGGGCTTGATAACAGAAGATGAAATTGATGTATCTCTTGTCCGTTTGATGAAGGCACGTTTTGAACTGGGCGAAATGGACGAAGATGTTGAATGGAACAATATTCCTTACAGCGTAGTAAACAGCCCTGAACATCAGGCACTCGCTCTTAAGATGGCTCAGGAGAGTATGGTTCTTTTGCAGAACAACGGAACTCTGCCTCTTGCAAAGAGTGCAAAAGTTGCAGTTATGGGTCCAAATGCAGCTGACTCTGTAATGATGTGGGGTAACTATAACGGCACTCCTGCACGTACTGTAACGCTGCTTGAAGCAGTTAAAGAGTATGCAGGTGGTGATGTAATCTACGAACGTGGTTGCGACCATGTAGTAAGTTCTTTGTCACTTCAGAGTTTGTTCAACCAGTGTAAATCAAACGGCCAACAGGGTTTCAGTGCAAAGTATTGGAACAATGCCCGTGGAGAAGGTGAACCGGATGTATTGCGTCATCATGCAAATCCATTCAGATTTACTACAGGTGGTGCAACAGTATTTGCTCCAGGTGTTAATTTGACTGATTTTGCTGCAGAATATACAGCAACATTTACTGCACGCGAAAGTGGCGATGTTGCATTCTATTTCCAGAACCAGGGAACAACAATGCTCTACATTGATGGTCAGAGAGTTGCATTTGCACGTAACAGCAACAAAAGCCAGAAAGCTTATACATTGAAGGCTCAGGCAGGTAAGAAATATGATATTCGTATAACATATGCTTGCATGCGTGGCGAAGCTACATTGAACTTCGATATGGGTTACGAAGTACCTGTAAGTGTAGAGGGTTCTGTAGAAAAGGTTAAGGATGCCGATGTAGTGGTATTCGCAGGTGGTATTTCACCGGCACTTGAAGGCGAAGAGATGCCTGTAAATGTAGCAGGTTTCCGTGGTGGTGACCGTACAGCAATTGAACTTCCGGCAGTTCAGACTGAATTAATTGCAGCATTGAAGAAGGCTGGTAAGAAGGTTGTGTTTGTTCACTTCTCAGGTTCAGCTATGGCATTGACAGAAGTTGCTCCATATTGCGATGCTATTATTCAGGCATGGTATCCCGGTCAGGCAGGTGGTACAGCTGTTGCTTCTGTTCTGTATGGCGATTACAACCCTGCAGGTCGTCTTCCTGTAACATTCTATAAGAGCACAGATCAGTTACCTGATTTTGAAGACTATTCAATGAAGGGACGTACATATCGTTATATGACAGAAGCTCCTCTCTTCCCATTCGGTCATGGTCTCAGTTACACCACATTCAACTATGGCGATGCTAAGTTGAGCGCAAATTCTATCAGTGGCAAGAAGAAGGTTAAACTGACAGTACCTGTAACTAACAGCGGTAACTTGGATGGCGAAGAGGTTGTTCAGGTTTACGTTAAGAGAGTAGGCGATAATGAAGGTCCTTCACACGCTCTCCGTGGTTTCAAACGTGTTGGTATAAATAAAGGTGCTACTCAGGATGTAGTATTTGAACTGACCACAGAATCATTTGAATGGTTTGATACAAACTACAACGATATGCGTGCTATTGAAGGTGAATATGAAATCTACTACGGTGGAACATCAGACCTTTCAAAACTCAAAAAGTTAAGCATTACAGTCAAGTAATAACTGAAACTTATATACAAAACAAATCCCCAAAGTCTGTTCACAACCAGACTTTGGGGATTTTGTTATATGCTGACTATAATTTATTTCTTCAGCGGTTCTACAACTGCATCAATAATGCCAAGCTGTTTAAGCAATGCTTCAGGTTCAGGATCGTGACCGCGGAAGTTACGATAAAGTTCTGCCGGATCTACGCTGCTGCCTTTTGAAAGCAAAGTGCGGAATGCTGTAGCTGTCTGTTGGTCAAAAATGCCTTTCTCCTTGAATAGTGAGAAACCGTCTGCAGCCAGAACTTCAGCCCATTTGTATGAATAGTAACCGGCACTGTAACCACCTGAGAAGATGTGTGAGAACGATGTAGAGATAATACATTCAGGTACCGAAGGGAGTACATTTGTAGCTTCCAAAGCCTTCTTCTCAAATTCCAGTGAACTTTCAGCAGGTATCTCTTTAAGAGTATGCCAAGCCATATCCAGAATACCGAACTGAAGTTGGCGCATGTGGTAGTATGCTGAAAGATAGTTCTTTGATGCAACAATCTTTTCGATAAGTTCTGCCGGAATAGTTTCGCCTGTCTGATAGTGCTTTGCAAAAGTATTCAGATATTCAGGTTCGTAACCCCAGTTTTCCATAATCTGTGATGGAAGTTCCACAAAGTCATGGTCAACACTTGTACCTGTCATTGATTCGTATGTACCCTTTGTAAGAATACCATGCAGTGCATGACCGAATTCGTGTAGGAATGTGGTAAATTCGTCATGGGTAATCAATGATGGAGTATCGGCAGTAGGCTTTGTAAAGTTGGTTACAATACTAATGAAAGGACGCTCTTCAACACCATCAATAATGCGCTGACCGCGGAATTCTGTCATCCATGCACCACCACGTTTGCTTTCGCGTGGGAAGAAATCTGCATAGAAGAGAGCCAGGTGTGAACCATCTTTATCCTTTACATCATAAACCTTTACGTCAGGATGATATACAGGTATGTTATTCAGTTCTGTGAATGAAATGCCGTACAGTTTGTTTGCTAGTGCAAATACAGCATCAATACACTGATCTAACTGGAAGTAAGGTTTAAGCTGTTCATCGCTTAAATCATATTTTTCTGCACGCAGTTTTTCTGAATAGAAACTGAAATCCCAAGGCATTATTTCACTGCCGGTAAAGCCGTTGGCTTTTGCATATTCGTTAAGTTCGGCAACCTCTGCTTTAGCTTTTGGCAGTGCAGGGCCAAGTAATTTGTTAAGGAACTCTTGAACAGCTTCCGGGCTCTTTACCATACGTTTCTCTGTTTGGTATTGTGCAAAGTTGTCATAACCCAGAATATCGGCAGTAAGAATACGGAGTTCTGCAATCCTCTTAATTACTTCACTGTTGTCATATTCGCCACCAAAAGCACGGGTGTTATATTTGCGATACAATTGTTCGCGAAGATCTCTGCGTTCGCTGAACTTCATAAACGGACCATAGCTTGGTGCTGTAAGATCGAACAACCAACCCTCTTTACCTTTGCTTTTAGCAGCATCGGCAGCCTGCTCTCTTACATATTCCGGAAGACCAACCAGTTCTTCTTCCTTGCTAAGAAGCATGGTGTAATCATTTGTAGAAGCCAATACGTTTTTGCTGAACTGCAGTGACAGGAGAGAACGCTCTTCTACATATTTGCTGTAGGTCTCTTTGTCCTCTTTTGAAAGATTGGCACCACTACGAGCAAAACTGTCGTATGTATCTTCCAGAAGAATCATCTGTTCGGGAGTAAGATTCAGTGATTCACGCTGGTCATAAACAGCCTTAACACGTTTGAACAGACCTTCATTCAGACTAACATACATAGAGAATTCAGTAGTCAGTGGTGAAATCTCTTCTGCAATATCCTGCATCTCGTCATTGGTGTTGGCTTCCATAATGTTATAGAAGATACCACCAACACGGCCTAATGTTTCACCAGAATGTTCCAAAGCTACTATTGTATTTTCAAAAGTAGGAGCTTCGGGGTTGTTAACAATTGCATCAATCTCTTCTTTACCCTCTTTAATACCCTGTTTAAATGCAGGTAGGTAGTGTTTGTTCTCAATTTTGTCAAATTGAGGTGCGCCATACGGGAGTGGCGATTCTGTCAATAATGGATTCTCCATATTACACGATGTAATAAATAAAGCCAGCATAGCCGGCAGGAAAAAATTTCTTTTCATTTTCTTTTATGATTTTTTTGTTATAGTCTGAGTGCGAAGTTACGAAAAATAGTTATCTTTACGGAAATTAATTATAAAAATGAAGAAATTATTACTTTTTGAAATATTGATTGCCTGTTCATCTGTGTTGTTTGCACAGCAAAAACAAGCATCTGCCGTATATACCGTAGATGGTAGCGGTGAGAAAGTAGTTTATAGGTCTCACATTACTTTAGAGGCGTTTGGTGTTGATGAAAGTGTGGTTTATGTGACTGATGGAGTAGAATTGACATTATCCTCCATGAGATTGAATAAAACAGCAGGTGCATCAACCGTTAAAGATAATATTAAGCGTAATGGTATGAATGCTGCTGTATTGGCAGATGCCGGCAGTACTCTGAATTTATACAATTGTGAATTGACTTCGCATGCTACAAATGCCGATGGTATAGCTGTCACAGGTATGGGTAGCACAGTTTTTGCAACATCGCCAATAATCAATATATCAAGAGACAATGCAGCCGGTTTGAATGTGTTCAATGGAGCTAAAGCTGTATTGGAAGATGTAACTGTAAACACAGCATCGCTTACCAGTCCTGCATTCCTGACTCAACAGGGAGGTACTATTCAGATAACCGATGCCAACGGCAATATGAGCGGTGCTGATTCGCCTATTATATACTCATCGGGTAACGTAAATGTAACGGGTGGCAGAATGCTTTCATACAGTTCACATATAGCTACAGTGAACGGTGGTGGCAAAGTATCTTTAGAAGATGTATCTTTTTTTGGTTACAAGTATTATGGTTTTCAACTCTACAATAACGGTAAGAGTAAAGAAAACAGTGGTACAGGTAATTTAGGTATTAAAGAATCTACCATTGCAATAGCAGAGGGTCCAATGTTCTATGTAACCAATACTTCCGTAAATGTAGATTTGGAAAATGTTAAATTTGGATTTGCCAAAGATGCTCCTTTAGCAGAAATTGTAGCAGGCGATTGGGGCGAAGCCGGCAAAAATGGAGGACATCTGTTGCTGAAGTCTTCAAATCAGAAGTTGGAAGGCGATATACTTGTGGATGAGATTAGTTCTGTCAGAATGGAGATGGGCAAGAAAACATCTTATAAAGGGGCTATCAACAGCGAAAACAAAGGAAGTGCCTCTGTCTTTATGGAAAAAGGTGCCGATTGGATTTTAACTGACAACTGTTATTTGGAGTCCATTGAATTTGCTCAGCCTGTGGAAAAAGGAATAAAGAGTATTAATAGTAAAGGATACAATATATATTACAATCCAAACGATGCTGATAATGCAGTATTGGGAGGTAAAACATATCCACTAAAAGGTGGCGGTTTATTATTAACCTATTAATTTGAAGCATATTATGAAAAAGATTTTTTTTCTGGTCTTAGCATTAATAGTTGCTATACCGATGTTTGCAGAAGAGAGACCTATTAAGGTTGAACAATTGCCTTCTAAGGTTGTTACGTTTATAAACAACTACTTTGAAGGTACTACCATTACTTTGGCACAAGTTGAAAATAGAGCTTCTTTAACACAGTATGAAGTGAAACTATCTGATGGAACAGATTTACAGTTTAATAAATCGGGAATTTGGACAGAGATAAAGCGTAAAAAAAACGCTGTTCCTGCATCATTGATTCCTGAAAAAATTAGAGTATTTGTCTCTGCAACCTATCCGGATGCATATATCAAGGAGATAGAACACGATGACAGATTGTATGAAATTATATTAAGTAACAACATAGAAATGACCTTTAGCAATTCATTTAAATTGCTTGATATAGATAAATAAGGATGTTTAAAGGCATATATTTAAGAAAGGGAGGTTGGATACTTTTATTGTCTCTGTTGTATGTGGTGGGATGTACCGAAATTGATCCCATTGATGGTAAAAGAGATATAAAACATACCATTATAGTATATATGGCAGCCGACAATAATCTTTCAGGTTATGTGGAGGATAATGTGGGTAAGATGCGTTTGGCAATGAATAGCGAATTGTCCAAAAACAACAATCTTATTGTTTATGTTGACAAGTATAAAGTAAAACCATATATATTGAGTATTCATGACCATAAAGTGGATACTGTTGCACATTTTGATGAAATGAATTCAACCAACAGTGAGGTGCTGGCATCTGTGGTGGAGGAGATTATTGACAAGTTTCCATCGCCATCATACGGTCTTATTATGTGGTCACATGGCAGTGGATGGTTGAATCAGAATTCGTTGAGTTATATATCAAGTAATATTTTTGGAGCACAATTGCGAGGTGATGCAACAGAATATGTAATAAACGGTGGTTTTTCTCCTTTATCGTCTTGGATAAGAGACCCCTATAAACCGATTGAAACTAAAGCATTTGGATATGAACAGAGAGAAGGTGCTACCTGGATGGAGATACCCGATATGGTAAAAGCACTGCCCGACAATCGTTTTGATTATATTATGTTCGATGCTTGTTCTATGGCTAACATAGAGGTGGTATATGCATTACGTAATAAATCGGACTACTTTATAGGTTCTGCATTGGAGATATTAGCATACGGTTTTCCATACGATAAAATAATTGAACCGCTTTGCAAAGGCGAATACAGCAAGGTTTGTCAATCATTTTATGACGAATACAATCAGTATAGCGGAGCAGACAAAACAGCCGGTGTGGCGTTGGTGAATAACATGGAAATAGATAGTCTGGCTAACTGCTTCAAAAAGGTTGTAAGCATATATTCTGATAGTATTGAAAATGTAGATTTGTCTAAAGTGCAGAGAATGGACAGATATAACAGGGTGGTTTCATTTGATATGATAGATTATATGATGGAACTTATTCCGAATAATGAACTATTGATACAGGAATTTACAGAGCAGTTTAATCGTGCTGTGCCATACAGAATATGTACTCCAAGGTATCTTGACATATTTGATGTGGAAGCATATAGCGGATTGAGTATGTATGTTCCTTTGTCGCAATATAAATCTGCAATTACTCCATATTTTTTACAGACTGAATGGAGTATATTTACTAACTTTGGCAATTATTAACTAACAATCATACTTATATAAATTACTAATCAAAACAATGAAAAAGATTACTTTATTATCGGTATGTCTTTTGGCATTATCAATGTCATCATGTAAACAAGATGGTATGCTACCAAGAGATTCGCGTGTTTCAAAACTGTCACAATTTGATGCTCAGGCTGACAAGATTATTGATCAGATGACATTAGAAGAGAAGGTAGCTATGCTTCATGGTAAGCATATGTTCACATCAGAAGGTGTGCCTCGTTTGGGTATTGCCGACATGATTTATGCCGATGGCCCATTTGCCATTCGCGAAGAGATGGAACCACATTCCTGGAATTCGTTGCATCTTACAACCGATTCTTCTACATTCTTCCCAACTGGTTCTGCACTTGCAGCTACATGGAGTCCGGAATTGGCCTACCAGTACGGTAAAGGTATGGCAGTGGAAGCCAGACTACGTGGTAAGGATATGATTCTTGGTCCTGCTATCAATATTCAGCGTATTCCAACAGGAGGACGTACCTACGAATATTTCAGTGAAGATCCATTCTTAAGCGCACGTCTTTCCGTAGGTTATACACTTGGTGTGCAGGATAATGGTGTTGCAGTATGTCTTAAACACTATGCGCTAAACAATCAGGAGAATAACCGTGGTACTGTAAACGTAATTGCCAGTCCTCGTGCTATGCGTGAAATATATCTGCCTCCATTTGAAGCAGCTGTAGTAGAGGGCGATGCATACGGTGTTATGGCTGCATACAACAAAGTGAATGGTTATTGGTGTTCAGAAAATGATTTCCTTCAGAATCAGGTTCTTCGCAGAGACTGGGGTTTCAAGGGTATGATTATTTCTGACTGGGGCGGTACACACAGTACAGTAGCTGCAGTTACCAATGGTCTTAACGTAGAGATGCCAGGTCAGCAATATTTAGGACAGGCATTGCTTGATTCTGTTAAGGCAGGAGCAGTATCGGAAGAGATAATTAACCAGCGTGTAAAGGAGATTTTGCGTGTTCGTTTTGCTATAGAACCAATACCTGCTGAAAAGGCAAATGTGGAACTTACCGCAAAACCAGAACAGGCACAGATTGCATACGATGTAGCTGCAAAATCTATAGTACTTCTTAAAAACGAAACAGGACTTCTTCCAATTGACTTTAACAAAGTGAAGAAGATAGCAGTTATAGGCGATAATGCAAATCGTAAGATGGCAAGCGGTGGAGTAGGTGCCGGCGCAAAAGCTCATCGCGAAATTACACCTATGGAGGGTTTGCAGAGTGTTATTGGTGACCGTGCTGAGATAGTATTTGCACAAGGTTACGAACGCCCGGGACGTGGCGGTCGTTGGGGAATGCCTGCACAGAATAACAACGATAAACTGTTGAAAGAGGCTGTAAAGGTTGCAAAGGATGCCGATTTGGTACTGTTTATTGGTGGTAATAACCGCGAAGTTGAAACAGAAGGTAGCGATCGCGCAAATATTATGCTTCCGGGTGGACAGGATGAACTTGTAAAGGCTCTTGCAGAAGCAAATCCAAATTTAGTTACAGTACTGGTGGCTGCGGCACCTGTAGATTTGAATGTTGTGGAAGCTTGTTCTTCTACAATAGTAGTATCTTGGTTCAATGGTTCACAGGGTGGTAATGCTCTTGCTGATGTTCTTACCGGTAAAATATCACCTTCTGGAAAATTGCCATTCACATATCCTGTTAAACTGGAAGATTCTCCCGCATACGCAACAGGTAGCTATCCACAGACCGATGCTCCTATAGCAGAAGATATATTTGTTGCTTTGGTGGGTGAAAAATCACAAGACGAACTTAAAAACGGTTCATCAAACAGAACAACCGCTCTCTATGCTGAAGATCTGTTGGTAGGTTATCGTTGGTTCGACACTAAGAACGTAAGACCAATGTATCCGTTTGGTCATGGTTTAAGCTACACTACATTTGAATATTCTGATCTTAAAGCAACCAAAGATAAATATTCAGAAAAAGAGGATATAGAGGTAACATTTGTTCTGAAGAATTCAGGAAAGGTGGATGCCGACGAAGTGGTACAGCTCTATGTGCATCGTCTGGACGCAACAGTGGAATGGCCATTTAAGGAACTTAAGGCATTTGACAGAGTTACCGTAAAAGCCGGCGAAAGTGTAGAAGTAAAACTTTCCATTCCGGTTGAACAGCTTAAATATTGGAGCGAAGAGGAGTATGATTGGCAGCTTGAACATGGTAATATAGAATTGTTGCTTGGTTCATCATCGGCCGATATACGCCTTTCTACAAAGGTTGCTATTTAATTTTTTTCTATAATAGTTGGGGGGCTGGCTTATAATGGTTTGCCTCCCAATTTGTAAATATATGTATCTGTATGAAAAATAAATTGATTGCAATATTGCTATCATTGTTCTCTTTTAATGCATACGCTGATAACGGAATGCAAATCTGGTTTAACAAACCGGCTACAAACTGGGAAAATGCGCTTCCGGTAGGTAATGGTCGTTTAGGTGCAATGGTGTTTGGTCAGATAGAAAATGAACGTATCCAGCTTAATGAGGAGAGTGTATGGGCAGGAGAGCCTACTCAGGTCTATTCTCCGCAGACAGCACTGGCAGTAGATGAAGTGCGCAGACTACTTTTTGAAGGAAAGTACAAAGAGGCAGAAGATATGGTGAATAGCGATATACTGGGCGATAAGTATCGTAAGGGCGAAGGTAATATACCGGCACGTCACTATTCCACATATCAGACATTGGGCGATATGAATATCAACTTCACAGACCATACATCGCCTGTTACCAACTACAGAAGAGAATTAGATATAGAGAAAGCTATTGCAAGAGTATCATATACCATGAATGGTGTGGAGTATGAACGCGAAGTATTTTCATCGGCAATAGATAATGCTATCGTTATTCGTCTTACAGCGTCAAAGCCAAATGCTATCAATTTCAATTTGTCGTTAACAAGACCACGCACACGTGCCACATACAGCATAGACGGAAACCAGATGCTTATGACCGAAACTGTGGCAGGAGGCATAGGTGTAACATACTACACCAGGTTGAAAGTAGTTCAGAAAGGAGGTGAACTAAAACATCATGACAACGCATTTACTATAAATAATGCTACAGAAGCATACATATATCTGACCGCCAGAACAGACTATAGTGTAGATAATGCCGAACAATTGTCAGATACAGAACTTGCAACTGTATCGGCAAAAGATTATGAAAAGGTAAAGGCTGACCATATAACAGATTATCAGAAATACTTTAATCGTGTAGATATTTCATTGGGAAATAAGTCTGATTATTCTCAACTGCCAACCAATGAACGTCTGGCAGCATTTAAGAATGGAACTAAGGATAATGGACTGATAGAACTCTACTATCAGTTTGGTAGATATATGCTTATAAGTAGTTCACGCCCAGGAACATTGCCTGCAAATTTGCAAGGAATATGGGCAGACGGACTAACACCGCCTTGGAGTGCCGATTACCACATTAACATAAACATACAGATGAACTATTGGTCTGCCGGAAATACCAATCTGAACGAAATGGCAGAACCATTTGTACGCTTTATTGATGCAATGATTCCAAGTGCTCAAAACACAGCAAAAAACGTGTATGGAATGGATGGTGCAGTAGCGCATTTTACTACTACACCCTGGTTTGAAACACATCCGTTGGGTTCGGCACAATATGGAATGTGGCCTATGGGATTGGCATGGAGTTGTCAGAATATTTGGGATTACTATAAATATGGTGGCGATGTGGATTTCCTAAAGAGTGTATCATATCCTATTATGAAAGAGTCTGCTCTTTTCTGTATGGACTGGCTTACCAGGAATCCAAAGACAGGAGAATTAGTTTCCGGTCCATCAATATCGCCCGAAAACAGTTTTATAGTTCCCGGAACAGATTACAAAGCATCAGTAGTTATGGGGCCGACTATGGACCATCAGATTATTCGTGAATTATTGGAAAATACCATAGAGGCAACAAAAGTGTTAGGAATAGATAAGGATTTCCGCAAACAGATGAAACAGACATTGGCAAAACTAACTCCTACACAGATAGGGACGGATGGCAGAATAATGGAATGGACAGAAGAATTTGAAGAACCGGAACCCGGACATCGCCATATCTCTCATCTATACGGACTCTATCCGGCTTCTGAGATAACTGCCGATACACCCGATATGCTTTCGGCAGCCAGAAAGACCATAGACTATCGTCTGGAACATGGTGGTGGTCATACAGGGTGGAGTAGGGCATGGATAATAAACTTCTTTGCACGTTTGCGCGATGGTGAGAAAGCATACGAAAATGTAGATGCACTGCTTAAACACTCTACATTAGATAACCTGTTCGATAACCATCCACCATTCCAGATAGACGGAAACTTTGGTGCAACAGCAGGAATCACAGAGATGCTTATGCAAAGCCATGCAGGCTATATAGACCTGCTTCCGGCTATACCTTCTGTATGGAAAGATGGAAGTGTAAAGGGTATAACTGCCCGTGGCGGATTTGAAATAGATATGGAGTGGAAAGATGGCAAAGTAGTAACATTGCAAGTAAAGTCATTGCAGGGCAACAGACTTAAAGTAAAAAGCGGTGGTAAAACTCTGTTCAACAAAGCAACCACCGCCGGTAAAGTATATACTATATTGTAGCTATATTTGATAACGCGTAGCAGATTCATGCCAACATTGTGTAGGCTGTGTGAATTAATCGTCGTATCTAACCGGTTTGAAGTTGTGGTTAAAGTTAATCTCTAAACGGTTTGATAGCTTTACTTCGTACACAAAACGGCCAACTTCGTACTCTATAATTGTCACATCAGGATAGTGAGCCTTCACATAATCAGTTATCTGTGTAGGTACTACTTTGGCAGGAACACCGGCTCTTGACTCTATCTTCTCCAGAGTACCGTTGTTGTCAAACTCTATCTTTATACCCGAAGCAAGAACTACATTGTAGTCTGGTTTTATCAAATCATCATCAACAGTGGCAAACGATATCTTTTCGTTTGGATAGGTGTTCTTGATGAATGTCTTGGCTGCATTTGGAAGCTGTTCGAAAGTAACCGGTCTGTCATCAGCCTTTGCCCATGTGAATGTTGCTAATGTTATAGCAAGTATTGCAAAAATCTTTTTCATAATTGTATCTGTTTTTTAGTTAATAATTAAGTGAAATCCTGTTGCTTGCTCAGAATTTCATTGCAAAGATTATATGCAATTCTGAAATGAAACTGAAATAGAAACTTTTTTCAAAAATTTTTTCTTATTTGGATTTTTTGCAAAACATATACCATATTAAAGTACTATATATGATTCAGCTGTTGTATTAAACCAAAGTCAACTTCTTACAGAGATAGTTTCCAATTGGAGTCAACCAAATTCAGGAAATGACATCGTGTCTACTAAATTATGGAAAAGTCATATTGATACATAAATGACTTTATGCAAATATCTTAAAGATTCTTCGCTTATTTAATTGGGGAAGTCTTTTTGAATAATGAATGACTATCGGAATTATAATTTTATTATTAGTGCTTTATTGGGAGGGGGCCTTTGCCGCTTGCTCTTTAAATCCTTGCTTGCTCGGCAAGGACAGCTTGTTTGCGGATAGCCTCTTCGTAGGTCTCCACAACTTCACGCATCTGTTCAATCTTTTGGTCGTCTCGATTGAGTTCGAAGATGTCCGCCAAAGTGGCTGTTTGTTCAGCCGTGGCATCGCCTTTCATCTTGTTGTAGTAGTATTTGAGGCTTTTATCAATGTGGTCTTGGTTAAGTTAAAAAACAAAGAGGAACAAACTCCAAGATACGAACTTAATTTAGATATAAAAAATAAGTTCTTTTAATTTGGTGTCATTTTTTATCTTAATTTTGCACTTAGTCTTTAAACTATCCGCCAATCTAAACGATTGGGATTAAAAAGAATTATTAAAATATGGAAAATAGTAGTGGATTTGTATATGTCATGATAAATACCTCATATACAGGACTTGTAAAAATTGGAAAAACAACAAAAGACCCTGACGAACGAGCAAAAGAGTTATCTTCTGCTACAGGAGTTGTGACACCTTTTATAGTCGTTTACAAGCGACAGTTTAATAATTGCCATGTCGCCGAGAAAGTAATACATAATATTTTAGAAGAGCAAGGCTATAGAGTTAACTCGTCAAGAGAGTTTTTTAGTATTGATATTACTGAAGCTATAAATCTAATAATGACAATTCCAAACGAGGACAACAATAATTTTATAGACGACTGTGTTGAAGATAATTCATTAAACGACAATTTAGCAGATTCTTTTTACGATAAAGCAACTGATTATTATTACGGAACAGAAGATGTCTTTGAAGACATCGATTTAGCTTTAGAATATTTTGAAAAAAGTGCTTCGTTAGGAAAGGCTGAAGCTTATCTTAAAATCGGAGATATTTGGAGAAACCGGGGAAATATGAGACAAGCTATAAATTCATACAAAAAAGGAATTGATAATGATTGCTTATTATGTTACGGAAAACTGGGTGAAATTTTCAATGATGAAGACTCTGGATTTTATAATAAGCGAAATGCAGAATTGGCCTATAAAAAATTCTTTGAATATGTAGATAATAGTAAAGGGTTACATTTAGATATCGATTTTGCGTGGGAACATATGGAAATTGGCTTTATTGTCCATCAATTTCTTTTTGTAGGTGTTTTAAATAACGATATATCCTTAGAACTTGAAGAATTTTTAATCAAATATACACCTCAAATAAAAACTCATTTTGAGAAGTCCTTAATTTATTTGCAAGAGTCTAATCCAGAAACGGCCAATTTTCTGGAAAGTAAATTGAGACCATATATAAATAAATTGGTTGAAAAGCATGCTGTTTATGGATTAGAAGGAGATGAACTAGCTAAAAAATATTTTTCAATAGCAAAGGAGAACTTTAAGGATATTGAAAATTCATATAGTTCTGCCGAAAATGCCAATTCTGAAAAAAAAACATTTGAACTTTTTTCTAAAAGTGCAGAATTAGGATATCAAATTGCTAAAGTTTATTTAGGTATATGTTGGTTATATAGAGGCGGTAATTTAAACAAACTGTCTCCAGAAAAACAACGAAAATCTTTTTCAATATTGAAGGCAGAGAAAGCATGGAAAACATTTTATAACTACGCATATAATACTTTTACTGAACAACAAACAATGATTTCAGAAGAACAAAAAGAAGAAATTCTTGAAGGATTTACTCTAATAATCTATTATGCGATAAGATTTAATGTAGAACATCTGATACATGAATATTATGTTCTTTTGGCGTTATATTTAGGAATCATAGATTATTACTCAAAACGGATAGACTTATTAGCATCTAAAGAGTGTTATAAATTAGATGATAGTTTTGAGTTTAAACCGTTTGAGTTGAATAAACTTGACATTAGTAATCATTCTGATGCGTCTGATTTAATTGATCAAACTAATATGATTTTAGATTATTTTGAATCAGAGAAAGAGAGAAAACAGATCGAAACCGTACATTCCTATGTAAAAAATTTTGCGTTGAAGATGAAAGATAAATTTGGTTCTCAAACTAAATTTATGATATATCCATTAGATATATAGTATTTGATGTACCGTTGATTCTTGGCCTTGGCTCTTTTTCATGGTCGCAACGGACTTCGGCAAACATCTTTTTATCCTCATATTAAACTTCTTGGTTTGACTCTCACAAGGGGCAAACCAGTGTTTTTGTTTATCCGTAACCGACTTTGTAAGTCGTTTCAAGGTGCTGGCCTGTGGTCTGCCTCTGGGTTTTGTTTTTGTCTTATTCTTTAGCACTGTTTTTACATTTTAATTTGATTTTCAATTTGGATTTCACAATCTACGACCACTGTCATTGATGGTTTTCGATTGCTGAGAGTGCCTTTTTCTGTTACTGATAATGATACCGTGAGCGGTATGTCGGTTGCTTCTGTTATTCCATGCTTCCAACTTCTTGCAGTCTCACTTTATCGCCAACTGGACGACCAGCCAGTCGACATACTATATGGTCGGCATCGTAAGTGTCAAGGTGTTGACGGGCGATGTTCTCCAATAAGCCTGAAACACTCATCTTGCGACCTCCGAGTTTGCGAACATAATATTCAAGCCTGTCCCTTACTTCGCAACAGACAAATACAGGTTTACGATCGATAATGATGGGTACTTTTAGATAGATACTTCGGTACTCCTCCAATGAGAGTTTGCGTTGTTTACTGCTTACTCTGCGTTGGATGGTGAGGCTGATGGCAGTTCCACTCCAACGGGAGGCTCTACTCCCGGTTGGACTTGTTCTGTCACCAGTGGAATAGCCCCTGGTTTGTAGTCCTCGATGGGCAAAATCACAAATGCAGCATCAACTTCCATCTTTCGGCTCTCTTTTATGTGTGTGTTCTACTTGGAGAAATCCAAATCTGTCATTTTCTGCAACTCGGCTTTGCTTAAAGTCTGATTTTTACTCATCTTTTGCGATAAAAGAATCTAAGCTGATTTTTTGCAAAACATATACCATATTAAAGTACTATATATGATTCAGCTGTTGT
>CALFTK010000047.1 GCA_937916465.1 uncultured Bacteroidales bacterium | reverse complement strand
GAGTTAAACTTTTAAATATCAGCGGGATAAACAAAATAATTTGTTTGTCCCGCTGTTTTTTCTACACCTTCATTGCAGAAATACTTTCTAAACTTGTAACTTCCCCAAGTTTCTCTTTCTTTTATGTGAGATTTCGTCTACAATATAGATTGTGGATGTTATGTTTATTCACAAATTATTTTTGTAGCAAATTCATTTGCTTCATTTTCTTTTGTTAAAACCTTATCATCGTATTCTATATTTTCAAGAAATATATCTTTTTTACCATGTAACAATATATGACCTATTTCATGGAAAAATGAGAACCAGAATACATTATAATTTTTTTGTTTTTCTGACATCTGTATTAGCGGATATTTACCTGACAACCATCGTGTAGCTCCATTTATAGGTGCTTTAGGGAGTGGTGGGGTATATACCAATTTTATACCGCATGTAGTGCAGATGTTCTGTAATGTTATTTGCCAATCTTTTGGTTTTTCTATCATTAACTGCTTCATTTTGATAATATTATCTTTTAATAACTTATCAGAATAATCAATAGGTAATGATATTGTTTCTGCTTGTTTATCACCTTGCCTTAGCCATGCAGATATGGCGTATGGTTCTTTAGTAGAACTCAATGATATTCTAAAAGCAACTTTTAACTGTTGGTTCATATAGTAATTATGCCAAGCTGATGCTGAACTTAATGCAAAATAATTCAGCAATGACTTAACAATCTCTTTGCTGTCTTTTGAATTTCTTATCCAACCATATTTAATCATCTCTGCTATTGGAAATTTTTTTGCCCATTCTATACTTTCTGAAATTTTGGCTTCCATTTTTTCACGCGCAATAGCTTCGTCATATTTTCTTTGACGTGCTATCCAAAAATGAGCAGGAATTCTTGTGACATTTTCAAATGCTACTGCCATATCTGGAGTTATGGAACTATCTCCTTTGATTACGGCAATAATGGTTTTTTCGGGCTTAGAAGCTCGAATAGCAAACTCTTTAACACTCATCTCCAACTCTTGTATTTTATAGATAAGTGTCTGTCCCGGATGGGAAACTGTTTTTGGAGCATATTGACTAATTGTTGCCATAATAATTATTATTTACCGTGATAGTTTGTAATTTCTAAAATTTCAACTCCCGTTATTTCTATCCACACGTGTTTGCCGTCTTTATCTGTAGGTATTGGCTCTTCGTGAGGTCGAAATATTAACCGATATGGTTGGTCTAAATCACAAGCCCACTGTCCCTTTCTATCTGCTGTTAATTCATGATAGTTACCGGGAAGATGTCTGACATCTTCTAATGTTGTAGCCGCATCCATATCGTCTAACCGATCACTAAACAACTTAGCTCGTAAGTTGCCTAATTTTCTAATGGCAAAACTTTTATCGTTTGCCATTCTGAATAACTTGTTGGTACTAAATGTTATATCCAAGGTAGAAGTATTTAATTAACATTAAGTGTGTGTTAAATTTTTGGCAAATATAGCGCTTTTTTTAATTAATACAATATGTAGTCTAAAATTTTTCACCCAGTACGCAGAAACGTATGAATGGAATTCTGCGCAGGATTTCGTAGAGTAGGGGTGATAATGTAAAGACTGCTATTGTGAGAATAATGTACATACATGCAGGAGGTAATTGTGTATGCAGTTTCAGTGCTGTTCCTAATGCTGCTATTATTAGATAATGCACTATGTAGATACCATAACTTGATACTGTCATGTATGATGCAAACTTGCATTTTATGTCAAATTTGCTTTTGAACCATCCCATCATTGCAAGACACATTAAATATCCGTAGATGTTATTTAGTGGGCTACAGAGATATTGTGGCGATGTGTTGTCTTTACCAAACCCAGTTACAATCAGTATAATACCTGAAATACCTGAGCAAATCATTAGCGGGATCCATAAACCGCCTATTTTTTCCTGAACACTATTGTGAGAAAAAATACAATATCCCATTAAAAAAGGAATAAGATAAAAGATAGGTTTATAAAGATTTAATAATCCACCTATGCCGGCAGTATTTGGTTCCATTACCAATGTTTTATGTCCCAACCAAAACATTACACCCATAGATATGATAGAAACAATTCCTGCTTTACTGCATAGGTTCATAAAGTGTCCTTTTGCATCAATCTTTCTGATTATAAGCAATATAATTGAAAGCAGCCACAGGTCTTGTATAAACCACAGCGGACCAATGCCACTAAGTGCCCAAATAAGATATTTAATAGGAAACGGAAGTGATTTTATTGCAGTAGCTCCCGGTGACGTGTAAGTGTTAATCCATCCAATAACTGCACCTATAAAGAATATGCCTATGGTAGATGGTACTAATAGCTTCCTGCTTCTAGATTTAAACCACTCTTTTGCTGAACGTTTTTCTAAAGCGTATTTGGCGCTAATGCCTGCAAGTATAAAGAGTAACGGCATAAACCATGGGTATAGTATATACATCACAACATCCTGATATTGAGGCCCGTCACCAAAACCGCCAATACCTCCAAATACCCCCTTGTTGTTGTAGAAATAGATTACATGGTACAGAAGTACCAAGAGAACCGTAACCCAACGCAGATTATCTATCCAGTACTTTCTCATTTTGAAATATCATCCATTACCTGTTCAATTGCACTTTGAAAGATTTCAGTTTTAACCAAAGCCATACCCTTTTTATCTCCTAATAGTAATAGTGCATCGCCGGGTTTAATGTTGTACTGTTTACGTGCATCGCGTGGAATAACTATCTGACCCTTATCGCCAACCTTTAGAACTCCAAAGATAAATTTTTCGTCTTTTTCTTCCATAATGTTATAAAAGTTAGAAATTTCCCACAAATATATGTATAACCAGTCAAAAATTATCAAGTTTGCTTGATTTTTTTTATCGATCGCAAGTACCGGTCCGACTCTCATTTTTGAATAGATAGTCTCATCGTTGTTTTATATAGCTGAATATGTATGGAGTGTTTACGAAAATATTACCTTTGTAAGTGTAAGAGCATTTTTTAGAAATTAGAATTGGATTTATGAAGAATAGAATTGTATTTATTGATTACATTAGGGTGATAGCATGTTTCATGGTGATGATGGTTCATGTGACAGAAATGTTTTATGTTTTTGATACCAGCGGAGCGGGCGAAAATATGGTTTATATAACAACAGATGCCAACAGGTTCTGGATGGCATTCTGGAATGGTGCTGTTTCCAGAATATGTGTACCATTGTTTATGATAGCCTCTGCTTTTCTATTAGCACCATTAAGCAAAGAGACATCAATGTTGCAGTTCTATAAGAAGAGATTTCTGCGTATAGGCCCTCCGTTAATAAACTTTATGATCTTATACAGCATATTACCATCTCTTTTAGGACAAGTTAGCTGGGAGCAGGGGTTGAATGCATTGATTCATATTCCATTGAATTTCCCGGAGAATGCTGGTCATTTATGGTTTATGTATCCATTGATATCACTCTATCTTATTATTCCTATCATCTCTCCATGGCTTGAAAGGGCATCGGCAAAAGATGAACTGATTTTTCTGTCAATTTTTGCTATAACCACATTCATACCGTTTATACATAAACTCACACCTAATACATACATCTTTGGCGAATGTTGGTGGAACAATTTCAATATGTTCTGGTATTGTTCCGGATATATAGGCTATCTGGTTATGGCTCACTATATTCAGAACCATTTGAAATGGTCAGTTAGAAAGAGATTGTTGATAGGTGGAATAGCTTTACTTGTGGGTTGTAGCTACACTTTTTATTCACATTACAGCAAGACGGCTGTCGGTGTCCCTTTGTCGCTACCATTGATTGAGTATGCCTGGGAATTCTGTACACCAAATCTACTTGTCTCATCTTTTGGTGCATTTACAATGTTTACCTGTATAAAAAAGCCAAAGACTCCGCTTGTTGTTGCAGATATAAGCAAACTTTCGTTTGGAATGTATCTAATGCATTTGTTCTATCTTGTTCCTATAACGCAATTCTTTATAAATGGCGATACTGCAAACCCCATACTCCCTGTATGGTTAACAATTCCTTTGGCTACATTACTATGCTACGTGTGTTGTTACATTACAAGCAAACTGATATCATATTTGCCGGGTAGCAAATATTTGATTGGATAGTTGTGCTGTTTCACGCTTTTTTGCGGGGGTTCTTTGGAAACCAGCCGCGTTCTACGCGTTTTTCCTGTTCGTAGAGTTCCAGTATAGACCAGAACGATGAAAAAGATGTAACACCCATAACTGCAGAAACGGTTATGTTTTCTATAAGCAGTGACAATATGCCGAATGCTATGCCGGCAATGGCAAACATCCACCAGCATCTTTTACCAAGATAATACTCTGCTTTTATCACTATGGGGTGAAAAACACCAATAACAAGAAATGTTAGCAAGCCAACAATAATTCCATTATAATTCATATCTGCTTTAGTTTCGTATGGTTATGTAGTTGTTGTAAATGCTTACGGGGTATCTGTATAGAGGTCTTGCCTCTTTTACTGTAGAGATCTGTATAAACCCGTTGTTGTTCAGGTCCCAGCTGCTTTTACAGTTGTTGCATTTGGCAATACCCAAATAGTTGAAAGTCAGACGATGTTTAGCCTTGTCGCAGATAGGGCAAGCCAAATCATATGCATAAACTGATAGATTGTCATTATTGAGTGAAGGTGTACCTATTATCAAACCACCCAGTCCTAATACAAAACTACGCATATCGGTTTCACTCATCTGGTGACTGCTGGTATTGCCGTCAGAATCGGTTACTTCCAGTTCCATTCCTTTTATTCTGACACTGACAAATCTGCCAAGACTGTTAATCTGGTTAAATGGAGAAATAGTTGTGTTACAGGAATAGTTAACAGGATATTTGTTTGAATAGACCTGATAGTTTCCGATTTTAGAGCAACCGGAAACTGTCAGAATCAATATAAGTGCAAAAATCTGCCTTTTCATCGGAGATTTTTATTTAGATGTAAGTCTGTTTATTGCTTCATCAATAGTTTCAAATGGGAATTCTTTCAGAATCTGTTCCATTTTTGAAACAATCATATCGTTGCACAGATTTCCTATGCTACCCTGGTGTGTGTGATTTATCTCTTTATTTGGTACAAATGTGCCGTTCTCTATAGATGCACCTACCTGTTTGTATGCTTCGCGGAAAGGAACACCTTCCAGTGCCAATCTGTTTACCTCTTCTACGCTGAAGATGGCATCATATTTCGAATCGGATAGTATATCCTCTTTAACGGTAATATGTTCCAGCATGTAGGCAACCATTGTGATACAATCTTCAAGCATATCGAATGCAGGAATGAACACCTCTTTCACCAACTGCATATCACGGAAATAGCCGCTTGGAAGATTGTTGGTCATCAGTGTTATCTCCTGTGGTAGTGCCTGCAGACGGTTGCATTTGGCACGTGTCAATTCAAACACATCGGGGTTCTTTTTGTGTGGCATTATACTTGAACCGGTTGTGCAGTCATCTGGCAGTTTTATAAAGCCGAAGTTCTGACTGTTATACATACAGGCATCGAATGCCAAACGGCTTAATGTGGCTGCAACTGTTGCAAGTGCATATGCTACATTACGTTCCAGTTTGCCACGTGTCATCTGGGCATAGACTACATTGTAATTCATCGATTCAAAGCCTAACAAATTAGTTGTAAGCTGTCTGTTCAGTGGAAATGAACTACCATATCCTGCAGCAGAACCTAACGGGTTGCGATTGCTCTGTTCAAAAGCTGCGCGCAGAAACAGCATATCATCGGCCAACGCTTCGGCGTAAGCTCCAAACCATAGTCCGAATGATGATGGCATTGCTATTTGCAGGTGTGTATATCCGGGAAGCAAGACATCTTTGTAACGATTGCTTTGTTTAATTAGAATATCAAACAGTGCCTTAACTGAATTTACTACACCTCTTAACTTATCTCTTGTGAACAGTTTCAGATCTACCAGTACCTGGTCGTTACGGGAACGTCCGCTGTGTATCTTTTTTCCCATATCGCCCAGTTTGCGTGTAAGCATAAGTTCAACTTGCGAATGAACATCTTCTACGCCATCTTCTATCACAAAATTGTCCTCTTCAATTAAGTCGAGTAGGTTTTTCAGTTCGGCCGACAATGCTACCAATTCTTCTTTTTCAAGAAGTCCTATAGATTCCAGCATTGTGATGTGTGCCAATGAGCCCATCACATCGTATTTGGCCAGATACATATCCATCTCTCTGTCCAAACCAACTGTGTAGCGTTGAATAAGGTCGTTTACCGGTTTTCCTTTGTCCCAAATAGGTTTCATAAATCAGAAATTGTTGTAAGGTATTACAGTCAGAGTATCTGCAATCTTTTCCAGTCCATCTTTAAGTGGTTTTTCCACCATTTTGGCTATAAACGGATTAATATCTGCCTCTAAGGTAAGACGAATCTTACATGAATTATCTCCTGTTGATACTATCTGTATCCACATGGTCATTGCCATAGGAGACTGTGTAGTTGTAAACTTGATGCATTTTTCCGGCTCGCGGTCTATAATGCTCAGTGACACAGTGCCTACAGGCGATACGTTGCAACTTACAGAATTGGCATCAAATTTAAGGTCTTTTACCTGATCGGCAGGAATCTGGTCCTGAATAAGTGCCACATTGTTCATATCGGAGAGCATTCTATATACAGAGCTCTGCGATGCGGCAATCATCTTAACCTGGCTTTCGTATCTTTTCATATTATTTGCCCCATTCAGAAGGGTTCTTCCTCCATTCGTTCAATGTTTCAAGACTCTCTTCCTTTATGTAGCCTGATTTAAGTGCTGCATTCAGCATAGACTGATAGTCAGTCAATGTTTCAAGCTGAACGTTAGCAACTTCAAAGGCATTTGTGGCTACAGGAAATCCGTATGTAAATGATGCAACCATACCAACTACCTGGGAACCTGCATTACGCAGAGCCTCAACAGCCTTCAGACTGCTTCCACCTGTTGATATAAGATCTTCAACTACCATAACTTTGCTGCCCTGTTCCAGATGACCCTCAATAAGGTTTGCCAAACCGTGGTCTTTGGCTGATGAACGTACATAGACAAAAGGTTTGCCCAGACGGTCAGCCACCAAAGCACCCTGTGCAATAGCACCTGTGGCAACACCTGCTACAACATCAAAATCTCCGAATTTCTCTTTTATAAGTTCACAAAGACTGTCGCATACCAATGTACGGACATCCGGATAAGATAAGGCTTTTCGGTTATCGCAATAGAATGGTGATTTCCATCCTGATGCCCAAGTAAACGGAGCTTCGGGTTGTAATTTTACCGCGCTTATTTTAAGAAGTTGAGATGCTATTAATTCTTTCTTTTCGCTCATAAAAAACCTGTTTTTATTTGTTAAACTCTTGCAAAGGTACTGAAAAAAGAGCTATCTGATTGTTATTTATTATAAAACTGATTAAATAGATGCAATAAAGACGAAAATTGTTGCTATTTTTGCAAAGTTTCAACGCATAATGCTCAAAAATTATGAAAATAAAGAAAGTGTTTTTTGCTTCAATGGCAGTTTTGTTGCTCTTTTCTTCATGTTTGAAGGAAGATGAAAAAGTTTTGGATTCGTATGCTGCCATTACTGCATTCTCTATAGGAAACTTCAAGGTTTGGTATAACGATATCAATATTCAAGGAAGGGATACTTTGGTTTACAGACTGGAAGGAGGTGCCATGTATCCAATGACAATAGATCAACATAACAGGTTGATATATAATGTGGATTCAATTTCATATGGAGCAAAGATAGACAGATTGACAGTTCAGATAGAACATACCGGTTATGCCTATTTGAAGAAAAAGAGGGAAGATGGTACTACAATTGATACATTGTGGTCCGGTTCCGATTCTTTGGATTTTACAAAACCTGTTGTGTTTACCATATTATCTCAAGATTTAAAAGAGAGACGCGAATACACTGTGCAACTGAATATGCACAAAATTCATCCGGATTCCATGACTTGGTCTCAGAGAGATACGGTAGGATATAAAGCGCTGAAAGATCAATGTTCTCTTATCAAGAACGATTCAATATACATGTTTGGTAAAGACGAAACGGGAACACCGGTGCTTGTAAAAAGAAGTATAGTGAAGAATACAAATTGGTTGACACCTGTGGCTCTTAATGGTATAAATGCTGATTTGTGGAACAACAACATTATTCTTTACAACGAAATGTTCTATCAGTTGCAAGATGGTCAGTTATATTTTTCTGACAATGCAGTTGATTGGAATCAATCTCCGGCAGCTGAAAAATTCAAATATCTTGTTTCATCATCAAATTCAGAATATTCCGAAGATGTTTGCTGGGCAGTAAATGAAGCGGGAGAAATAGTAAAATCTGAAAATATGATAAATTGGGAACTTTATCAAACCAATGTATCATCATTCCCTGATAGGAATATCTCAGCTTGTTGCTATCCGTTAAAGAGTAATCCGCAAATATTGAGAACGGTACTTGTGGGGATTGACGATGATTATCCCTCTATGAAAGCATCGGTCTGGACTCGTCTTTCTACTGATAGTGTATGGACAGAAATAACTCCATCAGCTACAAATGATAAATTGCTTCCGGCTAAAGGTGGATTGACAATGATTCGTTATGACAAAGATCTTTATGCCTTTGGCAATGGTTTTAATGCTTTCTATCAGTCAAAAGATAATGGTGTTACATGGCGTGATTGCAGTTTGTTGAATGACGAATATTCTACTTGGAATATTTATATGAAATTCCCAATGGAACTTTTCAACAAGCTTACCAAGTTCTCATCTGTAACAGATTCAAATAATACTATTTGGATAATGACAGAAACGGGACAGGTATGGCGTGGAGGAATAAACAGATTGATGAAGTAACAGTATGTGCAAAAAATCACAATACATACTTGTGCTGGTATTGCTACTTGCTTTTACTCCCGCAAAGGCTCAGGACGAAGGCTATTTTGCTGAATTAGGCCTGGTAGGAGGAGGCTGTTTCTATATGGGCGATGTAAATAGTACTACGCTCTATCGAAACACAAATGGCATGGTGGGTGTTGTGGCAAGATACAATGTAAACCCCAGATTCTCTTTGAAGGCAGATATTGTTTCAGCCGGAATAGAGGGGAGCACACAATCTATGGAGGGCTCAATTCCAGGTGATGGAATTGGTTTTAGCCGTACCATTTATGATTTCGGTTTACAGGCCGAATGCAATTTTAATGCATACGGTATGACAACGTGGAATGGAAGCCGTAGGTTGGTTCCTTACTATCTTTTGGGAATAGGTCTGACTTACGCTCCTAAACCGGCAGAAAAAGTTTTTGCCGTAAACTTTCCTATTGGATTGGGTTTGCGTTATAAACTGGCAGAAAGGGTAAATATAGGTTTGGAATGGACAATGCGATTTACTTCGACCGATAAACTTGATGTTACATTGGTAAATACAGGTACATCGTTGAATGACCCGTTCCAGATAAAAGGAAAAGGATTTAAAAACAAGGATAGTTATAGCTTTACTATGCTATACCTTACTTTCGATATTTTTGCACGTCCTTGTGACTGCAACTAAACGTATAGAGTTACTATGTACGAAGAATTAATTGATAAAAACAGAATCCCGGAACACGTTGCCATCATTATGGATGGTAATGGCAGGTGGGCTACTCAGCAAGGTAAAGAGAGAACCGAAGGGCATATTCAAGGTGTTCAGGTGGTAAGACAACTTACCCAGGATGCAGTAAGATTGGGTATCAAATATCTTACTCTTTACACCTTCTCCACAGAAAACTGGAATCGTCCTATTGAGGAGATAAATGCCTTGATGCTTTTGCTGTTTAAGAATCTGGAAGATGAACTTTTTGTTAAGAACGATGTAAGGTTTTGTGTTATAGGCGATACATCCCGTTTACCAAAAGATGTACTTGACAAATTAAACGGGTTGATAGAAAGAACGTCAAACTTTAAGAGATCCACTCTGATTTTGGCATTGAGCTACTCTTCTCGTTGGGAGATTACCGACACTGCAAAGAAACTTGCTCGTCGGGTTGCAGAAGGAAAGATTTCTGCCGAAGATATTACAGAAGAGATGTTCTCAGCAAACCTGAACACAAACTTTATGCCGGATCCGGATCTGTTGATACGTACAGGTGGGGAAATCAGATTAAGCAATTATCTGCTGTGGCAGTCTGCTTATACAGAATTGTACTTTTGTGATACATTCTGGCCTGATTTCGATAAGGAAGAGTTGTGTAAAGCTATTCTGAGTTATCAAGAACGTGAACGTCGTTTTGGAAAAACAAGTGCGCAAATAGCTGAGCAAAGTAATAAATAAGATGATGAAGAAGATAAAATACATACTGATTCTGTTAGGACTGGTTATGATTGTTCCTTGTAAAGCACAGGAACAATTAACAGAAGATACTCCTGTTATACTCTATTCGGGAACTCCAAAACAATATGAAATTGCAGATATAGTTGTTACCGGAGTAGAAAATATGGATCCATCAACGTTGATAGGTCTCTCCGGATTAACAGTTGGTCAAATAATCACTGTGCCCGGCGATGAAATATCAACGGCTATGAAACGTTTGTGGAAGAATGGTCTGTTTGCCAACGTCAAGATTATTGCTACAAAGATAGTTGACAGTAAAATATATCTGGAAATATCTATAGAACAACGCCCTAAGATTAAAGACATTATCTACCATGGTGTAAAGAAGGGTGAAATTACTGAATTGGAAGATAAGATTGGTTTGATTCGCGGTAGTCAGGTAACACCAAACATCTTGGATCGTTCTGAAATACTTATTCGTCGTTACTATAATGAAAAAGGTTATGATAACGCAGAAATACGTGTTCAGCAACAGGAAGAGGTCGATGAAGACGGATTGGTTTATATCGACATATATATAGATAAGAAAGAGAGAGTTAAGGTTAACAAAATCATATTGCAGGGTAATACAGCTCTTGACGATAAGGCATTAAAGAAGGTCATGAAAAAGACAAATGAAAAACGATACCTTAATGACTTCTTCCGTACAAAGAAATTTGTAGATGATGAATATGAAAATGATAAGGAGAATATTATAAGCAAATACAACGAACTTGGTTATAGAGATGCCTATATAGTCAGCGATAGTGTGGCCCATAATCAAGATGAAAATACAGTTGATATATATCTTACCGTGGATGAAGGTAATAAGTATTATCTAAGAAATATCAACTGGGTTGGTAACACCGTATATAATAGTGAAGATTTAGCCGAAGTGCTAAGAATGAAGAGCGGTGATGTATATGATCAGAAGAAGTTGAAAGAACGTACTATGGAAGATGAAGATGCTGTAGGTAATCTCTATTACAATACCGGCTATCTATTCTATGGTCTGGATGCTGTGGAAGCAAATGTGGTAGGTGACTCCATAGATTTGGAAATGAGAATTGTGGAGGGTCCTCAAGCCAGAATCAACAGAGTGAATATTTTTGGTAACGATCGCCTATATGAAAATGTGGTGCGTCGTGAACTTTATACGCGTCCGGGCGATCTCTTCTCAAAAGAAGCATTAACCCGTTCCTATATGAACATTGGTCAGATGGGTCATTTTGATCCTCAGACCATCAATCCGGATCTTAAACCTAACTACACAGATGGAACTGTAGATATAAACTGGGAACTCGATTCCAAGGCAAACGATCAGATAGAACTATCTGCCGGATGGGGTCAGACAGGTATTATAGGGCGTGTAGCGTTGAAATTTACAAACTTCTCTATGTATAACCTCTTTCACAAGAGTGATAACTACCGTATGTTCATTCCTCAGGGTGATGGTCAGACATTCTCCATAAGTGGACAGACAAACGGTCGCTATTATCATTCCTATAGTCTTTCGTTCTTTGAACCCTGGTTGGGCGGAAAAAGACCTAATTCATTATCTGTGAATTTCTTCTATTCAAAACAGTCTGATGTAAATTCAAACTTCTACAATACAGCACTATATCAGAACCTGAATAACTATATGTATGGTTATGGAAGTTACTATGGTGGTTATGATTATGGATATGCCAACTACGAAAATTATTATGATCCGGATAAATATATTACTCTGTTAGGTGCTTCGGTTGGTTGGGGTAAGCGTCTGCATTGGCCTGATGATTATTTTACCATATATGGTGAATTGGCATATACAAGATATAAACTTAAGAATTGGTCTTATTTCCTTATTAATAATGGAGCATGTAATAATATCAATTTAGGAATAACATTAAGTAGAAATTCTACCGACAACCAGTTGTATCCGCGTTTCGGTTCCGATTTTGCTTTAACGGTTTCTGTCACTCCACCTTATTCACTATGGGATGGTGTAGATTATGCATCATTGGCAAACAACCAGACATCGGCAACATATCAGCTTGAACTGCAGGAGAAACACAAATGGATTGAATATCATAAGTGGAAGTTCCGCAGCAGAACATATACATCGCTTACCGGTGGACAGAAGAGTCTGGTTCTTATGACCCGTGCCGATTTCGGTCTTTTGGGACACTATAACAAGTATAAGCGTTCACCATTTGAAACATTCTATGTGGGCGGTGATGGAATGAGTGGAGGCTCATATACATACGCTACAGAAATGGTAGCGTTGCGTGGTTACGACAATGGTTCTCTATCTTATTACAGTGAAAGCTACGCATACGCCAGATTGGCAGCAGAACTGCGATTCCCATTGATAATGGAGAATTCAACTACAATATATGCCCTTGCTTTTGTAGAAGGCGGTAACGCATGGGCAAAGATCAGCGAATTTAAACCATTCGATTTAAAACGCTCGGCAGGTGTAGGTGTTAGAGTGTTCTTGCCAATGGTTGGTATGATGGGTATAGACTGGGCATACGGTTTTGACCCTGTGAATGGTTCTAAGCAATATTCCGGTAGTCAGGTACATTTTATACTTGGTCAGGAATTCTAATGTTATGTTTAACTCTAAAAGTGGAAATTTATGAAAAAGATTTTATCGTTAGCATCGGTTTTGTTTCTGCTATGTGCAGGAGCGAATGCGCAGAAGTTTGCTCTAATTGATATGGAATATATTTTGGATAAAATTCCTGCTTATGAAAGAGCAAATGAACAGTTGAATCAGTTTTCAAAACGTTGGCAGGCAGAAGTAGAAGCTATCTCTCTGGAAGCAGAAACTCTTTATAAAAGCTATCAGAACGAAGCTGTTTTTTTGTCAGAAGAGCAGAAAGTAAAAAAAGAAGAAGAGATTGTTGCAAAAGAGAAACAAGCCAGCGAATTGAAGCGTCAATATTTTGGGCCGGAAGGTGAACTCTACAAGAAACGTGAAAGTCTGATGGCTCCTATTCAGGACGAAATTTATGAAGCAGTAAAGCAGATAAGCGAAACAAACGGTTATCAGGTAGTGGTGGATAGGGCTTCGGCAGGAAGTATGATTTACGCTTCTCCCAAAATTGATATAAGCAATGAAGTACTTCAGAAATTAGGATATTCAAATTAATTAACTACCTTTGCACTATACATTGAAAGTAAAATTTTAAAAATAAATACAATTATGAAGAAGATTTTGATGATGGCAATGTTGATGATTGCTCCTATATGTATGTTTGGTCAGAAGTTTGGACATATAAATTCAGCAGATCTGTTGCCATTGATGCCGGAATATACACAGGCACAGACAGATTTGCAGACACTTCAGTCTCAGTTCGAGGAAGAACTCAAATTGATGCAGACAGAATATAATAACAAACTTCAGGATTATGAAAAGCAGGTAGGAACATTACCCGATAACATTAAAGCTCGTCGTGAACAGGAACTGATGGAACTCCAGGAGAAACTAGCGAATTACTATCAGCAGTGTGAAGTAAATTTGCAGAACAAATCTGCGGAACTGATGAACAGTATCTCTACAAAGCTTACAAAAGCTATTGAATCAGTTGGTCAGGAGGGTGGCTATATCTGTATTTTTGATCTTGCAGGTGGCGCAGTTCCGTTTGTAAGCACTACTTTAACAACTGACGTTACCCAGACAGTAAAAGATAAATTAGGAATTAAATAAAGGTGTTGTACAAATTATTTAATGAAGGGGAAATAGGGTTCTGCCCGTTTCCCTTTTGTTTAATAGCTAATAAACATTAATATGATGCGGAAGTCTTTTGTTTTATTTCTGTTCTTTGTAGTTATAATTTCAAATACTACCTATGCACAACAGGGCTGTTTTGGTTATATAAGTTTTAACAAGACAGTACAGATGATGCCTGAATATATGGAAGCTCAACTAAAACTTGATGAGTTACAGGCTGAATATAAAAGTGAAGTTGAGCGTTCAAAACGTGAATTTGATAGACAATATACTGATTTTATGATAAATCAGGACCAACTATCTTCTACTATAGTTGCTAAACGTCAGAAGGAGTTGCAACTTCTGATGGACAATAATGTAGAGTTTCGTCAGAACGTTAATAAGGCACTTGAAGAACATCGTCTTCAGTTATTGAATCCATTAAAGCAGAAGGCTCTTGAAGCTATTGCAGCTGTATGTAAAGAGAAAGACCTCGATTATGTAGTAGATACAGATCAAAGAACCTATCTCTATATAAATACCAATCGTGGTATAGATATTTCGCACGATGTATATCTCAAATTGGGTATTACCGTAAAGGTAGAAGAGACAATGCAAGAGATAGATTCTACTTTACAATAAGTATTAACAACCAATACCAAACGATATGCTTTCTTCAGATAAGGGTCCTATAGGTATTTTTGATTCAGGTTATGGCGGTTTGACTATCCTGACCCATATCAGAAAGGTCATGCCTGAATATGACTATCTTTATTTAGGTGATAATGCGCGTACTCCATACGGAACCCGATCGTTCCAGGTAGTATATGAATTTACGTTGGAATGTGTTACAAAACTCTTTGAATTGGGGTGCAGACTGGTTATTTTGGCATGTAACACAGCTTCAGCAAAAGCATTGCGTAATATTCAGCAGAATGATATTCCTACTATTGCTCCTGATAGACGAGTGTTGGGTATTATACGTCCTACTGCGGAATGTTTGGGTGATATTACAAAGACGCGCCACGTGGGTTTGCTGGCTACACCGGGAACTGTCAAATCAATGTCCTATCCGCTTGAAATAAAGAAGTTATTTCCAGAAATCAAGGTAGTAGGTGAAGCTTGTCCTATATGGGTACCATTGGTGGAAAATAACGAACTTAATTCAGAAGGTACAGACTATTTCGTTAAGCGTCATGTGGAAAATCTGCTTGCCAAAGATGATAAGATAGATACCATAATATTGGGCTGTACGCACTATCCGTTACTTTATGACACTATCAGGAAGTATGTTCCGGACAATATCGAGGTTGTGGTACAAGGTGAATATGTGGCTACTTCTCTGCGTAGTTATCTTGATAGGCATCCGGCAATGGACGCAAAATGTACAAAGAATGGTAATTGTAAATATCTGACAACTGAAGATATAAACATCTTCCTGCCGGCTGCATCAATCTTTTTGCATGAATCAATCAATGCAGAGACTATTTCGTTGCAGGATATTATTGACCGATAACTCTTTTTGCAAGTTTCCCAATAGGTTTAATGGATATATAGCTGACAGCAAGAACTGTTGACAGTACTAGAATTATATCCTGCAGATGAACACTTACCGGATAGGCATCAACTATAAAGCCTCCGTTTGTACCTAACGGAATGAAACCAAAATATTGTTGTAATAGTGCCGCAATAGTGCCTAATACAACTCCTGATACGGCACCCAACATTGAAATCAAGATACCATCATAAATAAAAATTGATGTTGTTGTAGCTTTGTCTGCTCCCAAACTTCTTAAAATTTCAGTGTCAGCCTGTTTTTCTATCATTAACATTATTAGTGAACTGATTATGTTAAAACAGGCTATCAATAGTATGAATGTAAGGAACAGATAGGATATGAATTTTTCAAGCTTAACCACTTTGAATATATCTTCTTGTTGTTCGTATCTATCCAATACTTTGAAATCTGTTCCTACTATAGCTGCAATCTTCTTTTTAGCTCTTTTTACCGAAATATCATCTGTAAGTTTAAGTTCAATAGCAGATGCCTTATTCTGGTATCCTGTAAGTTTACGTGCCAAATCCAGCGATACAATGATGTAATTTTCGTCATATTTGGCCTGGTTTACCTGGAATGCCACGCCGGGTGAAAATACATTGCTACTTTGAAAATTTGCTGCTGCATTTATCATGTTTACACGCTCTCCTTGTTTGGGAACATATAGTTTGAAAGGTTCTGCAGGTTGTATTCCGCTACCTAAATTGCTAATAACACCCATTCCCGGAATACCATATTCGCATACAGCATCTGTAAGCATGAATATACCATTACCGCGTAGAATATCTTCAATTCCTGATGTTGAATAGAAACTCTCTTCTACCCCTTTTATAACTACAATTTGTTGGGTGTTACGATATTGCACCAAGGCCTGCTCCTCCAGAGAGTATGAATAATCTTCTACAAAGGGTAATTGTGAAATCTCTTCTACTGCGCAATTGTCAATATCGAACAGTTCACCTTGTGCTGCTACAATTTTTAATTCAGGATCGAATTTAGTAAAGAGTGTAGCAACCAAATCATTGAATCCGTTAAATACAGAAAGTGTACAAACTAATGCAAATGATGCCAGTGCAATACCGGCTACAGATATGCCTGATATTACATTTATTACGTTATGACTCTTTTTTGCAAACAGATAACGCTTTGCTATATAAAACGGAAAGTTCATCTTTATGCTATTTTTTTAGCAGCTCGTCTATATGTTCCAGATAATCAAGCGATGTGTCTAAAAAGAAACGCAATTCAGGAATTATACGAAGTTGATGACGTACTCTTTGTCCTAAATCGTAGCGTATTACCTTTACGTTGCCATTGATGTTTTTAATAGTCTCTTCGCCCTTTTCCGATGGAAAGATGCTAAGATATGCGCTGGCGATGCTTAAATCGGGGCTAACTCTGACTGAACTTACTGTTACAAGCAATCCTTTGGTCAGTTTGGTCTGCTGAACAAACATCTCGCTTAACTCTTTCTGAATAAGTCTTGAAATTTTCTGTTGTCTTGTACTATCCATATACTATTAAATGTTTCTCCTTATTAATGTTAATCCATCTCTGATTGGGACTATTGACACGGTTACTCTGGTGTCGGCAGCCACTATATCGTTGAACTCTTTAATTGCTTTTGTCTGTCTATCCTTAGAATACTCCGGATCTACTACATGGCCATCCCATAGCGTATTGTCTGCAATTATGTAACCACCCACTTTCAGATATTTAAATAGTTGTTTATAGTAATCCGGATACTCTCTCTTTTCAGCGTCAAGAAAAATCAGATCGAAATCTTTTTCTAATCTGGGTACAATTTCAAGGGCATCTCCAATATGTAGGGAAATTTTATTGCTGTATGGGGATTTGGCAATCCATCTTTTTATAAAACTCTCTAATTCGTCGTCTATCTCTATAGTATCTATATGTCCATCTTCAGGCAGCCCTTCTGCCATACATAGAGTAGCATAACCTGTAAAAGTACCTAATTCAAGAACTGATTTCGGTTTTATCATTTGTACGAAAGATTTTAATAATCTACCCTGTATATGACCTGATGCCATACGAGGGTTGAGCAATTTGATATTGGTCTCTCGGTAAAGAGATTTCAACAAATTGCTTTCCGGCTCAATGTGCGCAGAAATGTACTCTTCAAGAGCATTTTCGCCGGTATATCCTATAATCTGTTCTTGTGATGACATTTTTTAATTAACTTTGTTTGCGCTTATCGGCCACGAAGTTAGGAAGTTTTTTGCTTAGATGGAAACAAAAGAACAAAATCAGTTGTTACATAGGTACAGACAATACCTTTTATTGGAGAAATCGTTGTCCCAAAATACGTTGGAAGCATATATGGATGATGTTTCCAAATTGTTGTCTTTTTTGAATGATGAAGATATACCTGTTACTAAGGTTACGCTTGACAATCTTCACACATTTGCTGCCGGATTAAGGGATTTAGGTATAGCTCCACGTTCGCAGGTTAGAATAATATCCGGAATAAAGTCTTTTTTCAAATTTCTATTGACTGACGAATATATAAATTCAGATCCAAGCGAACTTTTGGAGTCTCCAAAGGTGGGACGCCATCTGCCTGATGTACTGACTGTGAATGAAATAGACAGGATAGTAAAGTGTATAGATATGTCTCAGCCTGAGGGCCATAGAAACAAGGCTATGATAGAGACAATGTATAGCTGTGGATTACGTGTCTCTGAACTTTGTGGGCTGAAGATGAATGATATATATTTGGAAGAGGGTTTTTTAAGGGTTGTTGGTAAGGGTAACAAACAACGTTTGGTTCCAATGTCGCAAACTGCAATCAGAGAGATAGCTACATACATTGAACATGTCAGAGACAGAATAATCAAGATAAAACCGGGATATGAATCTTATCTTTTCCTAAGCATCAGGTTGGGAAAACCAATATCCAGAGTTATGGTTTTTGACATAGTAAAAAAACTGGTGAATGAAGCGGGAATAAACAAGAGTGTAAGTCCACATACTTTTCGACACTCTTTTGCTACTCATCTGTTGGAAGGTGGGGCAAATCTTCGTGCTATTCAATGTATGTTGGGGCATGAAAAAATTGCAACGACAGAAATATACACACATATAGATAGGAACAGATTGCGTCAGGAAATTGAACTTCATCACCCCCGAAATAGAGATAAATAGCGTCAGTTTTGGCCGATATTGCCTTTCAAATGCTATATATTATTAAAAAAAGCAGAAAACTGAACTGTTAATCAATTCTTTTTTGTAGTTTTGCGCAACTGTGTTTACTACGTAAAAACTGAATTATTCATTTAAATAAATTAACTATGATCAAGAAAATGCGTATTGCGCTTTTAGGCGCTGGTGTTTTATTGCTGGCAAGTTGTTCAAATATGGAATTGCCAGAAGGTACTTCTTTTTCAGTAACTCCTCAGATTCTTGAGGCTGTTAATGGTGAAGTTCCTGTAACTGTAAACGGTACTTTCCCTGAAAAGTATTTCAACAAGAAGGCTGTTGTTACAGTAACTCCGGTTCTTCAGTGGGACGGTGGTTCAGTAAAAGGTGACGCCGTAACATTCCAGGGTGAAAAAGTAGAAGGTAACAATAAAGTTGTTATCAAGAAAGAGGGCGAAAACTACACAATCAAAACTTCTTTCCCTTACCAGCCGGAAATGGAAAAGTCAGAGCTTTATTTGACTTTCGACGCTACAGTTAAAGGAAAAGTTAAGGAAATTGCTCCTGTAAAGATTGCTGATGGTGTTATTTCAACAGCAGAACTTTATGCTCAGACTGTAGAAGTTGCTAACACAGCATCATCACAGGATGCATATCAGCGCATTATCAAACAGGCTCAGGAAGCTAACATTATGTTCGTTATCCAGCAGGCTAACGTTCGTTCAAGCGAAAAGAAGAGTGATGCAATCACAGCTTTGAAAGAGGCTATGGCTAACTTCTCAGCTGATACCAAGAACTATGGTATTGAGAACCTGGAAGTATCTGCATATGCTTCACCTGATGGTAAGATGGATTTGAACGAAAAATTGGCAGGTCAGCGTGAATCTAATGCTAAGAAATATATCCAGAGCGAAATGAAGAAGAGCAAATTGGATATAGCAGTTGATTCAAAATATACAGCAGAAGACTGGGATGGTTTCAAAACTTTGGTTGAAAATTCAAACATCCAGGATAAAGACCTTATCCTTCGCGTCCTTTCAATGTATTCAGATCCTGAAAAGCGTGAAGAAGAGATTAAGAATTTGTCATCTGTTTATAAAGAACTTGCAGACGAAATCCTTCCTCAGTTGCGTCGCGCTCGTCTCACATTGAACTATCAGCTTATTGGTCGTTCTGATGATGAAATCAACGAAGCTTTCAACAGCAATGCTGCAGCTCTTAGCGTAGAAGAACTTCTTTATGCTGCTACTTTGACAAACGATCAGAACCGTCAGAAGGCTATCTATTCAACAGCTATCAAGAACTATCCTAACGATTATCGTGCATACAACAACTTGGGTGAGATAGCATTTGCTAATGGTGATTTGGCAACAGCAGAAGCTAACTACAAGAAGGCTCTTGGTTTGAATGCAGCAGCTCCGGAAGTAAACACCAATATGGGTCTTCTCTGCTTGGCAAACAACAAACCAGCTGAAGCTGCTACATATCTTGCAAAGGGTGGTGCTGCTAAAGAAAATCAGGAAGCTCTTGGTAACCTCTACATTGCTCAGGGTCAGTATGACCGCGCTGTAGCAGCTCTTAAGGGTAGCAACACAAACGGTGAAGCTCTTGCTCTTATCATGAACAATGACTATGCAGGTGCAAAGAGAGTTCTTGCAGCAGTTAAGAATGCTGATGCTAACACATCATATCTTGCAGCTGTAGTTGCAGCTCGTACAAACGACAGCGCAGCTGTAGCTCAGAACCTTAAGAAAGCTGTAAGCCTTGATGCTTCATTGAAGGCTAAGGCTCAGAAGGATATTGAATTCGCAAAATATCAGGACACAGTTTCAAACCTCTAATCCTTGTATTAAGTGAATTCGCCGAAAGATGAACTGACGGCGTTGCTCGCATTGAACAGGATAGATAGTATTGGCTCCATAAGAGCAAAATATCTATATGAACAATTAGGGAGCGCACAGGAAATCTTCAGGAATAGAAAACATCTTAAAGAAATAATCACCGGAGTCAACCAAAAACTTATTGATGCATTGGATGACTCCGGTGCTTTTATAAAAGCAGAAGAAGAGTTACGTTTTATAGAAGATAACAATATAAGATGTCTAACACCGGAACACGAAGATTACCCTTCTCGTTTAAGGGACTGTGAAGATGCACCATTGTTGCTGTTTACTTTAGGCAACGCAGATCTGAATACTACAAGGATAGTATCAGTGGTAGGTACCAGGAAAGCTACTGAATATGGACGTAGAATGTGTAACAGATTAATATCCGAATTGCATTCTATCTGCCCCGACGTCTTAATAGTAAGTGGTTTGGCTTACGGAATAGACGCAATTTCCCATAAAGCAGCTTTAGATAATCAATGTAAGACAGTCGGTGTGCTTGCACACGGATTGGATATGATATATCCCCAGCGGAATAGGGATATGGCTAAACGTATGTTACAATGCGGTGGGCTAGTAACTGAATTTATGAGTGAAACAATACCGCTTCCGTATAATTTCTTAAGAAGAAACAGAGTGATAGCAGGATTGGCTGATGCTATTGTGATAGTAGAATCTGCATCACGCGGTGGGTCTTTGGCAACAGCAGATATGGCTCAAAGTTATTGTCGTGACTGTTTTGCTTTTCCCGGCAGTGTTGGCGATATCTACTCTGAAGGGTGTAATGCTCTTATTCGCGATAATAAAGCTGCCTTGATAACCTCAGCAAAAGATCTTGTAGATGCTATGGGGTGGGGAGTTAAAACTCAACGAACAGATAATGTTATTCAAACCGAATTACAGTTTGAACTATCAGCACAAGAACAATTGGTATATGATAAAGTAAGAGAAAAAGCACAAGGCATACATATCAATACGTTGATTATAGATTGTAATATGCCTTATGCTCTTATGACGTCTATACTGTTTGAACTGGAACTTAAAGGGTTGATAAAACCATTTCCGGGTTCAATGTATAAACCTGTGGTCTAAATCAATGCTTTTCTTTCGTAATACTGATCTTTAAACTGCGATGGAGTAAGTCCGGTTTCTTGCTTGAAAACAGTGCTAAAGTACTGGCTTTCCGAGAAACCGGTTTTCAATGCAATCTCTCCAATAGGTAAATCAGTCTTTCTTAACAAATCTTTTGCAACATCCATTCTTATACGGCGAATATATTTGTTGGCAGAAGAACCAATCAAGTTACTCATCTTATTAAACAGGGTAGTACGTGACACTCCCATGAACTCTGTTATTTTATCAATATTCAAAGTCTGATCGGCAATATTGTCCTTAATGTATTTATTAAGTCTCTGTACAAATTCTTCATCGGCAGCACTGAATGTCTGATCTTCAGAAATAACGGAGAAGAACGATGATGCGTATTGCCTTCTTATTTCATATCTGTTTCTTAATTGGCTACGTATAATCTTGTATAACGATTTTGAATCAAAAGGTTTAGGAATAAATGAGTCGGCACCCATTTTGTAGCCCATATCCTGATTCTTTGGGTCGGTTCTTGATGTGAGTAGTATTACCGGAATATGACTCAATTCTACGTCAGTCTTTATCTTTTTACAAAGCTCAAAACCTGTCATTTTTGGCATCATAATATCACTGACAACAATATTGGGCATCTTCTTCTTAATTACTTCAAGAGCCTCTTTACCATCATGGGCAGTATAGATAGCACTAAACAGTAAGGAATACTCTTTTGAAATGAAATCCAAAATATCCTGTTGATCGTCAACAATGAGCAATGACATATTCTTTGTATCAAAGTCTGTTTCATCCAAGAACTGTTGATTCTGTTTATGGATTATGTTTTTATTGGACTCTTCATCATTTATCTCTGTGTGCGCCTGCTCTATAGTACTGTTCTGTTCTACAACACTCTTTTTATTTTGTTCAATAGTTGATACTAATGGAAGAATGATAGTAAATGTAGAACCTTTGTCACTATTTTTACTTGCTTTAATATCGCCATTTAACATTCTTATAAGCAAGCGTGCATAAGACAATCCTAAACCATAGCCGGTTATGTTGTCATTTTCCTGTTCTCTATAATAACGTTTGAACAAATCTTCAGGATTGCACATGAAACCTCGTCCTTCGTCTTTGACAGATATAATAAGTGATGTATCGGTTTTTAATGTACTTACAGTTATATTGCCCGATTCACTATATTTGATGGCATTTGTTACAAGATTGTTTATACCAATTTCAACAAATTTCTTATCAATATTTACACTCTCTATAGATTTATCCGGGTTAAATATTAAATGCAAACCTTTACCGGTACAGTCTATCTTGAAGTCTTCCAAAAGCATTCCCAGCCAGTTGTTTATATCGGTACTTTCAAGTTCTATATCGGTTACATTCAATTCGTTTCTACTTGTATTGAGAATTGAATCGACCAAAGTGTTCATTTTGTTTATCTGGTTATATATGCGTTCAATGCGTTCGTAATCCAGATTCTTTACAGCTCTCTCCTCTAACAGGTCTTTTACAGGATTATACATAAGAGATAGCGGAGTGCGTAGTTCGTGTGCAATATTTGTCATTAGATTAATCTTTTCATCTTTGTGTATATTCTCCTGCATTTTAAGAATACGATCAGTACTTATCTGTTTAATACTGAGGCTGATTTTAGCTATAGCTATGCCAAATGCAATAAACAGCAGGAATAATAGGATAAAAGCAGGAACAGAATTTATAAACGGTCTATTTATGACAAAGGGTAATGTCAATTTTGGATCTGTCCATCCTTCTCTGCATAATTGCTGTGTATATAATGAATATTTTCCATAAGATAGCCTTGATAGATTTAAGGTATTTTTATATGTAACATCATTATATACTGTTTTATTATCCTTTTTAATGGTGTATCTGATAGGAATGGGATTGGTAGGATTGAAAGAGTTAATGCTTACAGAGATACTTAATGAATTGAATTTATGTGTAAGCGATATAGGAGTGACCGTATTTGAATCGCTCATCTCCGGGACATTTATATATTCGTCATCCAAAAGGATAGATGTACATTTTATATCGTAATGATTATGATTGTTGTCAATATCTTCTGTGTCTATTATCAATAATCCGAATGCGTGTGGAAAATAGATATATCCGGATTTTGATTTATATGTGTAGTAGTATTGGAATTCTCCGGTATTTACACCATCGTTTTTAGAGTATATATGATACTTCGGTAAATCCGGTTCAAAGCAAATTATTCTGTTTTGTCTGCTCGATAGCCATATCCTGTTGTATTGATCAACCTGAATTGAGTTATAATAACCCATTCTATCTGCAGGAAGAACTTCTGTTAAAGTATTCTCCTTGATGTTGTATTTTAACAACATGTCCGGTTTCACCAACCATATATTACCCAATGAATCGGCTGCTGAGGATGTTATATTATGTATAGTTGATGTGTTGAAACTATATAGTGTTTCTACGGAAGCGTCATCATGATATATTGCGTAGATACCATTGTCATTTACAACAATAGTGCGATTGGGAAATTTTATAATATTGGTTTCAAATATGTAATCGGCCATTTCTAATCTCAGTTGTACATACGAACCATCTTTTCTTAACATATAATGTTTACCACCAATGTTGAATAATAGAATGTCTCCATTATCAGCATTATGAAGTCTAACATCGCTGTAATTATTACCTATGGCGTTGAAAATACTCTTATCAAAGGTGTCTCCCGAAACTATCTTTTCAGTGTTCTTGTTAAGTATCATCAGACCTTTGGAATCATCTACAAAATATAGATGGTCTTTATCGTATTCGCATATAGATACCACTCTCATTTTGGAGGTCGATTCCAGATACTCAACACTATTTGTCTTTTCCATATATTTAGCAATACCATATCCGGCAGTACCAAACCAAACCATATCCTCTTTATCTTGGAAAGCACTTATAGTAACTATGGCTGTTCTTGTGTTGGTTTGTGTATCTACTATGGTCTCGTTTTTTGTGTATATAAAGGAGTATAGTGTTTGTAATATACCATTGCTTGCGGTTCCATATATCATTTCAAGTCTTTTGTCATTAACAAGCATACACTGCACGTTATTAAAACAATCGTCTTTGGTAATATTGGTGTTCCTTATTCTATTTTCTTGTTTGTTTGCAATAAAAACTCCACCTCCTTTGGTACATATCATAACCTCTTTATTATTTGTTATCTCCTCCATACAGTTGATAGGAAGGTCTGGAAGAAGTGAATTATCCGATGTAAATAGGTTCGTCTTATTGTAGCCTGAGTGTATTTCATATACATTTAATCCCTCTTCTGATTGAACCCACAAATTTAAATCACTATCTATGAATGTTGATTTTGCATTAATATTGCGTCCTATGGCATTAATGTTGAAAATAGCACCGTTTTCAAGATGTAATCTGAATATTCCTCTTTCGTTTTCGGCCAATAACAGAATTTTTTCACTGCCATCTATGGCAAGAAGTTTTAAAAAACGGTAATCTTTCTCTTCCGGCAATTCACAGACAACCTTCAGTTCTTTCTCTTTCATCATATACTTGAACAGAATGTTTTTTGTGTTGTCGTAGAAGTATGCGCAACTATCATTCATTAATATATGTTCTGTGGTAATATCAGCCCCTTGGTATGTAATAATTTCAGCCTCTTTCTTATCATAATCATAATCAATAACGGTCGATTTACTGGCTATTAGTGTACGATCTCCACAGGCAATGCTCTTTATCTGACCTGTTAATATGGAAGTACCTTCTACTTCAATGGTATGCAGATTAGTTAAAGAACCATTGTTGAAGATATCCAATCCTATAGAAGAACCAACCCAAAGACGTCCATATTTGTCTTTTTCCATAATACTGACGTTCTGGCTGCTTAAACCTTCGGTGGTGGTTATTTGACTTATCTGTGCAAAATTAGCTTTAGAAAGTATTGAAAAAGCCAGTAAACTGAAAAGTAATATATATTTCTTCATACAAATATGATAATAAAGGTTGAAATTCGTGCTCTAAGGTAATAAGATTTATAGAATAATACAAGAACACCCGTCTGTCTTTTAATTTACAGACGGGTGTTACATATACTAAATAATAATCAGATTAGAGATTTGGGTTAATTTTTGACCACTCTTCTACCGGTGGAAGAACACCCAAACTGATAACTTCGTCGCGCATAGCCTGAAGATGAGCATAACTTGCCTCTATAGCAGCCATCTCTTCTGCAGTTCCGTTAATTTCGGTATAGTGTACGCCATCAGCATCGATAACAGAAGGCATAGCCATCATTACGTTTTTGAACTTACCGCAGTTTACATAGCAACCTGCAGGCCATTCAAACTTATCACCACCCATAGCAGCGCAAATCATTTCTATAGAAACGAATGAAGGGCTCTGGAATGATGAACGTCCGCGCAATTCAATAATCTTGGCACCACCCTTAATAACATCCTGTTTCATCTGAGCCCACTGTTCGTCGGTCAGTTCAGGAGTACCAATAAGGTCGGTCAGAGGTTTACCGTCAACTTTTGCAGTTGATGCAAATACTGCCATCTGTTCACCATGGCCACCGTATGTACGTGCATTAGTAACCTTATCCTGCTGCAATCCAAAGTGTTTAGCCAAAGCGCTCTGCAAACGTGTGCTGTCAAGAGCTGCCAATGTGGTAATCTGTGAAGGTTTCAAACCTGAATAAACAAGTGCTACAAGACCTGTAATATCTGCAGGGTTGAAGATAATAACACAGTGCTTCAAATCAGGGCAGTACTGTTTGATGTCTTTACCTAATTGAGCTGCAATGTTCGCATTACCTACAAGTAGATCTTCGCGAGTCATACCGGCTTTACGTGGAGCACCACCTGAAGATACCATGTACTTAGCACCTGTAAAAGCTTCTTCAACTTTGTCTGTATAGGTGATGTTCACACCAGGGAATGAACAATGGCGAAGTTCCTCAACAACGCCTTCCAAACCTGGCATATATACATCGTACAGGCAGATGTTAGATGTTAAACCCATCATTATGGCTGTCTGAGCCATGTTTGAACCAATCATACCTCCTGCTCCGGAGATAACCAATTTTTCATCAGTTAAAAATTTCATATTGCAATATTTTAGTATTTGTGAAATCGATTTGCTACAAAAGTAATGCAAACTCTCTTTATTTTGGTATTTTAATTCGAAAAACTTGCATTAATTTCGCAGTATGAAATAAAAAACAACATAAAGGTATGGCAATAATTAAATCAGTTAGGGGTTTTACACCCGAAATAGGTGATGATTGTTTCTTGGCAGACAATGCAGCAATCATTGGCGATGTGGTAATAGGAGAGGGATGCAGTATATGGTTTGGTTCAGTTTTACGTGGTGACGTAAACTCAATACGTATAGGCAACGGTACCAATATTCAGGATGGTACGGTTATACATACTCTCTATCAGCGTTCTAAAACAGATATTGGCGATAATGTATCTGTAGGTCACAATGTAACAATTCATGGTGCAACTATTAAAGACAATGCTTTGATAGGAATGGGTTCAGTAGTATTGGATAATGCAGTTATAGGCGAAGGGGCAATTGTTGCTGCCGGTTCGGTTGTACTTAGTAAAACTGTAGTAGCCCCTAATACCATATGGGCAGGAGTACCGGCCAAGTATGTAAAGGATGTAGATCCCGAACAGGCAAAAGAGATAAACCAACGCATAGCCCGCGATTATCACATGTACGCAGGCTGGTATAAAGATGAGAATCAGGAATAGTGTCACAAACCTATTTCACATAGAATCTGGTCAGATGTACCACAATTTTTACGTACATATTCACCAGCATTGTATCCCGCTTTTTTCATAAAGGCGGGATCACTTATGAATTTATCCATCAATATGCGGAAAGTGTATGAATCTTCAATTTCAAATCCACCCTTTATCTTTTTCAGTTCCTGAGCTTCGCGGAAACGTTGATTGTTAGGACCAAACAGTACAGGTATATCAAACACAGCTGCTTCCAATATATTATGTATGCCAACCCCAAATCCACCGCCAATATATGCAACGTGACCATATCTGTAGATGGAGGAGAGCATTCCAAAACAATCAATAATTAAACAGTTGCTATGTTCTAATCTTTCAGAATCTTCTGCTTGCGACAGACGTATAGGGTTATGAACAGCAAATGTATGTTCAATCTCTATAAGTCTTTCTTCGTCAATTTCGTGTGAAGCAATTATTATTTTCCAGTTGTTCTTGTCGTTAAAATAGGGAGCATATACCTGTTCGTCCAAAGGCCAGGAACTGCCTGCAATAAAGGTGGGACTACCATTTACAAATTTTTCAATAAGCGGATACTGTTTTGCAGCTTGAGCTACTTCTGTAACTCTATCGCAACGGGTATCGCCTACTATAGAGACATTCTTTATACCTATTTTAGCCAAAAGATCCTTTGAATGTCTGTCTTGAACAAACAGGTGCTTAAAGTATGTAAGAGATTTAGCATACATCTTACCATACCATTTAAAGAAAGATTGATTGTCACGGAATATAGAAGATACACTATATGTATCAATACCGCGTTTGTGCAAACCTTTCAGGAAATTTGGCCAGAATTCATATTTAATAAAGAAAGCCTTTTCAATATTGATATGCTTAAAGAATCTTCTTACGTTACAACCTATATCAAAAGGCATGTAACAAACTACATCTGCATATTTGTAATCCTTTCTGACTTCATAGCCTGATGGCGAAAAAAATGTAAGCAGAATCTTACATTCAGGATGACTCTTATGAATACGTTCTATTAAAGGTCTTCCCTGTTCAAATTCTCCCAGTGATGAGGCATGAAACCATAAATATTTGCTATTCTTGTCAACATCCTTTTTAAGTGTGTCAAATATCTTGCGATGTCCTTTCACAAGTAATCTTGCCTTTTTATTGAATAAAGCGGCAATGTTGACACTGACAGCATAAAACGAAAAAGCAATAGAATATAAAAACATTACTAAAACTTGTTGTTTATTAAAGTGAAGCTATGGCTTTTCTAGCTCGTGACAAGGTCTCTTCTTTTCCAATGAAATCTGTTATTTCAAAGATGTGTGGCCCTACAGCTGCCCCAACTAATGTTACGCGAAGTGCATTCATTACTTTGCCAATGCCGTAACCTTTTGATGCAATCCACTCCATAACTCGTGGTTCCAGCACTGAACCTTCAAAGACGGGTTCGTTTTCAATGAAATCACAGAGTTCGGCAGTAGTTTGTGGAGCTTCATCTTTCCACCACTTCTTGAGCGATTTCTCATCGTATGATTCAGGCGCTTTGAATAGATAGGAGGTTTGATTCCATAGTTCACCAACAAAGTTTACTCTGTTTTTGACTAAACTTACAGCTTTTATTATACGTTCTCGGCTTTCGTTAACTCCGTTTGATTCCAATACAGGTTTGAACAAATCGGCAACCTCTTCGTCGCTTTTGTTCATTATATATTCATGGTTAAACCATACCAATTTCTGATAATTGAAACGTGCGCCTGCTTTGCTGCACTTTTCCAGATTGAATAGTTGTACCATCTCTTCCAAGCTCATTATCTCTTGGTCGTTACCCGGATTCCATCCCAATAGTGCCAGGAAATTTATAACTGCTTCAGGCAGGTAATCCTTTTCTCTGTAACCTGATGAAATTTCTCCACTCTTTGGATCTTTCCATTCCAATGGGAATACAGGGAATCCCAAACGGTCACCGTCGCGTTTACTCAGTTTACCATTACCTTCCGGTTTGAGAAGAAGTGGTAAATGTGCAAATTCGGGCATAGTGTCACTCCAACCGAAAGCTTCGTATAGCAATACATGTAATGGAGCAGATGGCAGCCACTCTTCACCGCGAATAACGTGAGATACCTCCATAAGATGATCATCTACTATGTTTGCAAGGTGATATGTAGGCAGCTGGTCGGCCGATTTATACAGTACTTTATCATCAAGGATTGATGAATTTACTATTACCTTTCCTCTAATAAGGTCATTTACTTGAACATCGCGTCCAGGTTCAATTAAGAAACGTACTACATACTGATGACCGGCTTCAATAAGTGATTTGACATCTTCTGCCGACATTGAAAGTGAATTACGCATATTCATTCTGGTAGAAGCATCGTATTGGAAATTTGGAATTTCAGTACGAGCAGCTTCTAATTCAGCCGGAGTATCAAATGCTATGTAGGCCTTTCCTTCTTCCAAAAGAATGTCCACATACTTTTTGTATATATCTCTGCGCTCAGATTGTCTGTATGGGCCGTAGTTGCCACCAAATGACACTCCTTCGTCGAATTCTATTCCTAACCAACGGAAAGATTCCAAAATATACTCTTCTGCTCCGGGTACAAAACGGTTGGAATCAGTATCTTCAATTCTAAAAATGAAAGAACCATTGTGTTGGCGGGCAAAGAGGTAATTATATAGTGCTGTACGTACACCTCCTATATGTAAAGGTCCTGTTGGACTTGGTGCAAAACGTACTCTTATCGGTCTATTTTTAGTAATGTTATCGGTCATAATCTGCAAATATTTAATAACGCTTGCAAAAGTACAATAAAAAAACCACTTATTTATAACCTAAAAAATGTACTTTTATATCCGCAAATAGAAATAACATAAACTTTGAAACAAAATGGGTAAGATAAATAGGGATAAAGAGAGACTATCGCCAAAGAAAAATAATGTGTTAATAGTACTGCTTCTGATACTATCAGTGTTACTTACAGTCTATTTTATGCCTAAAAGTAGATCGGAGTATTATGATTACACAATAGGTAAACCGTGGACATACGATGTCCTGATAGCACCATTTAATTTTTCAATTGAAAAGAGTGATGCGGCATATCAGCAAGAATTGGATAGTCTGCATGCTTCGTTTTCTCCATATTTCAGCAGAAATGCAGATGTAATGCACAAAATGGTTCAATCTTTTGAGGAGTACTATTCCGATACCTTATACAAAACCATTTCCATACACAGCTATAATGTAATAAAAGACAAACTTGTCAGCCTGTACGAAAAAGGTATTATATCGGCCCAGGATGAATCTATGCTGGAAGAGGAGAGTAAAGAGTACATAAGAATTTACGCCGGAAATACATCGACATTTGTAGCAATCAATCAGATTGATAATGAAAAAAAGGCTTATCAGGAACTTACGCAGGTGCAGATTTCTCCTATTGACAGATATCTGTTGATACAACATAATTTAGAGAATTTCATCACTCCAAACCTTATTTATGACAAAGAGCGTTCCGATAAGGATTTAAAAGATCAGGAGAGTAATATATCGCATTTTAGAGGTAAGGTGGTTACAAATCAGAAGATTATTGATCAGGGTGATATAGTAACAGAAGAGACAGCGATGATTATTGATTCATATATGAATATGATGTCTGAACGTACTACTTCAAATGAATTCAAAGCAATGACATGGGGTGGACAGATACTTTTTGTATCGCTTATGTTTTGTTGTCTGTTTGTATATTTGAAACTATATAGATTGAATAGTATTGATAGCAAATCGCAGTTAATATTTATTTTTAGTACTCTTACCCTATTTGCAGTGATAATTGGATTATATGTAGAGTACACAAACTGGAGCGTATTTATGATTCCTTGTGCAATGTTGGCCATTGCATATAGAATATTTTTAGATTCAAGAACGGCATTTATGGCTTATTTGGTGTTTGTACTGGCCACTTCAATAGTTGTGTCAATGCCGTATGAATATATCCTGTTGCAGACAGGTACCGGTTTGGTTGCTATTTATACTCTTAAAGAGTTGTCTCAGCGTTCGCAAATACTAAGAACAACATTTATGATATTCTTAACCTATTCTCTTATTTGGATATCTATTCAGATGATTCAGTTGGAGAGTCTTGAAAATATCGATTTAAAGATGTTTATCTATTTTGCAATTAATTCCATTTTGTTGTTATTGATATACCCGTTGCTATTTGTTGTGGAGAAACTGTTTGGTTTTATATCGAATGTCACTTTAATAGAACTATCAAATATTAACAACCCTCTGCTTCGTCAGCTTGCAGAAAATGCTCCGGGAACATTTCAGCATAGTATGCAGGTATCTACACTTGCGGCCGAAGCAGCTAATTATGTTGGAGCAAATGTTCAGTTGGTGCGTACTGCTGCACTCTATCACGATATAGGAAAATTAGCCAATCCTCCATTTTTTGTAGAGAATCAGAACGGGACAAATCCGCATGATAATCTGACTCCTATAGAGAGTGCTCGCATAATCATCAATCATGTATATGAAGGATTAAAAATAGCCGAAAAACATGGGCTGCCGGAATCAATAAGTGACTTCATCAGATTGCATCACGGTAATGGAGTTGCCAGATATTTTTATGTAAAACAGCAACAACTTAATCCGGATTCAGATGTGAATATTGCCGACTTTAGTTATCCCGGTCCTAATCCACAGACAAAAGAATCTGCAATTCTTATGATGGCCGATGCTGTTGAAGCTGCTTCGCGTAGCCTGAATGAGATAACAGAAGAGAGCATATCAAATTTAGTGGATAAGATAGTGGATTATCAGGAGTCTGAAAGATTCTTTGCAGAATCTCCATTGACATATAAGGATATAGGCAGAATTAAGGAGGTGTTTAAAGAGAAATTGAAAACTATGTATCATACTAGAATAAGCTATCCTGAACCACTCAAAGCGGATCAACGTCAAAGCTAATTTTTACATAGCGGAATCTGTTCTCTTTTTCAATAGGTTCCAAAGCCTTGTCTATCATTTTGCGCGTGTTTAGAAAACCGCTCTTATGGTCTGTTTTAAGGATTATGTTTCTGATGTGTTGCATTCTCACCTTAGATACTATTGGTGCATCCGGACCAAGCACCTTGTCATGGCCAAACAGATTTCCCAATTCTCTACAAAGTATGGCAGCTGCTTCGTTTACAATCTGTTCATTGCTCTCTTTAAGTTTTATTATGACCATACGGGTATAGGGCGGATAGGCAAATATGTGGCGCTCTTCCATCTGTTGGTTGAAAAATGGTCTGTATTTATGTGACTGCAGCATCTCAATTATTTGGTTTTCGGGCTGCAGTGTCTGGATTATTACCCGACCACGTTTGTTACGTCTTCCGGCGCGTCCAACTACCTGCTCCATAAGTTGATAAGCACGTTCTGCTGCACGAAAATCAGGGAAGTTCATCATAGTGTCCGCTTGCAATATGCCTACCAAATAAACATTGTCAAAATCAAATCCTTTGGATATCATCTGAGTACCAATAAGCACGTTGTTTACCCCATCCTGGAAATCTCTTATTATATCCTCATAACTTCCTTTGGAAGTGTCAGAATCCATAATGGATATTTTGGCTTGTGGGACCAGTTGTATCAGCTGCTCGGCTATGCGTTCGGTTCCGTAACCAATCTCAGCGAGATGTGTTGATTCACACTCAGGGCACACCTTTGCTACAGGATAGTGTTTGCCACAGTAATGACATACGGCTGCGTTACGACTCTTGTGGTAGGTAAGGCTAACATCGCAGTTCTTACACTTCTGAACCCAACCGCACTCTCTGCACTCTACAGTAGCGGAGTAGCCTCTTCTGTTGTGGAACAGAATAACCTGTCCGCCATTATCTATAGTCTCTGTAATGGCCTCTATAAGTTGTGGTGAGAAAGCTCCCTTCATATACTTTCTCTTCCTCATATCAGTAATATCTACTACCTCAACTTTGGGCAGTTCTATATTACCGTATCTTGTATTGAGTGATACAAGTCCGTACTTTTCCCAAATGGCATTTGCATAACTTTCAAACGATGGAGTGGCAGACCCGAGCAGAGTTTTTGCTCTACACTTGGCAGCCATCACAATTGCCACGTTACGCGCATTATAACGGGGTGCAGGATCTTCCTGTTTATAACTGTTTTCGTGCTCTTCGTCAACCACTACAAGTCCCAAATTTCTAAATGGAAGCATTACTGCCGATCGGGTACCCAAAACCAAACTGAATGGATGGTCAGAGAGTTGTCTCTGCCAAATCTCTGCACGTATGTTATCGGTACAGTTTGAATGATATATACACATGCTGTTACCAAATACCTCTCGCAGCCTGTACATTATCTGGGTTGTCAAAGCTATTTCTGGAAGCAGATACAGAACCTGTTTACCCCTCTCTATCTCCTCTTTTATAAGTTTTATGTATATTTCTGTTTTTCCCGATGATGTTATGCCATGTAGCAAAACTGTATTCTTTTGTTTGAAATGGTTCTTTATATCTGAATATGCGCGTTCCTGTTCATCAGTAAGCGGATGTGGTGTGACAGATGTACCACTATATTCAGGCAGACGACCTGTTTCAACCTGATACTGTTCCAGAATTCCATTTGCAATAAGTGCTTGAAGGGCTGTTTTGGATTCTATATGTTCTTGTAATTGTCGTTTGGATACGGGTTTACAAGAACCATCTTCAAAATTGTAGGCCGATAGTTCGAAATATATATTTATTACATCTTGCTGTTTCCTGGCTCTCTTTATCCTTTCAAGTATGTTCTCTCTATTGCTTCTGTCTATATGTTCAGACAATTTTACGAATTGTTCCGTTTTGGGACGATAACCATCTTTTTGATTCTCCGATTCCGGTCTTAAAGAATTTGGGAGTAACATCTTTAGGGTATCTCCGGGGGTGCACAGATAGTATCTGGATATCCAATCTATCAGTTCTATCTGATATGGAAGTAGAGTAGGGATATCTATATCCATCACCTTTTCTATATCTTTAACCTGATATTCTGTAGGCCTGTTGTTGTGAATAACTGAAACAATTCCGGTAAGATGTCTGCCACGACCAAAAGGTACACATACACGTTTGCCCGGAGCTATATCCGATTCCAGTGCTGGGGGTACGCTGTATGTAAATAGTCTGTTAAGTGGTACAGGTAGAATTATGTCAGCAAACATATCCATCTCTATGCAATATTTTTACAAAAGTAAAAAAAAGAGCCCACCCGAAGTATATCGGGAGGGCCCAATTTTATGTTTTAATCCTAAATTAGAATGTGTAAGTTACAGAGAACTGAAGAACTCTTGATTTGTAAGCCTCTTCTCCTTTCTTCTTTGCATCACCAATAGCTTCTATTCTATCCATCAAGTTGGCATTGTCATTAGTACCTGTCTCAATATTTTCATAAAGAGTGTATGCACCGCTTGGTGTAAGAGGAATGTTGTAGTTAACAGCTGCCTGCAAGTGGTTGAATAGTTTAACACCAACACCTAAGTTCATGCTCCATACCATTCTGTTCATTGCAAACTCTTTAACGTCTGCAAAACCGGACTGAATATTATCACCTTTAACTTCGTCCTGATAGAGTGTTGTCAATTCACCGAGGTTGTAGTTTAACTGTGGACCGGCCTGAACAAAAGCACCTAAGAAATTGCCCAAACCTAGAGTATATTTCAGACTCACTGGAATAGCAATAGCCTGTTCTTTAATTGCATCATGTTCAGGTATTTCCATACCTTTCTGTGAATAGAGAATAGCAGCATCAACACCTGCGCCAATAATTGGAATCTGGAATTCCATCATAGGACCTACAAAGAAACCTGTATAACTATCTTTACTTGTAACAGATTCTTTGTCAATAGCTGTTACATCATTGTTAACAGCATTTACACCTGCACGGATACCCCATGATAACTGTGCTGAAGCTGGGATGGTCATCAATAATGCCAAGCCACAAACTGCAAATAATTTTTTCATCTTCTAATTGTTTATAATTATGTAAAAATTCTGTCAGAATCTCCAAGCAAGCATGAATTGAATAGTCTTATACTTGTCAATCATCTTGGTCATAGTTTCAAAATCGTTAATATTGTCTTTTACTACAGAATAAGGTACGTTGTAGTTTACAATAGCATCGACTTTGTTCAATATTCTAACACCCAGACCTATGTTTGTGGTGGTCTGGACTCTCTTTATCTCTTCTGCTTCAACAAAGAACTCTTCCAGATCTCCCATTCGGATGTTCCACTGTGGTCCAACCAAACCTATTACACTGAACTGTGGAACTCCAATATTAAGAGTAAGTGATACAGGGAACATTATGTAATCGTTCTTGTAGTTGTCGCCACCTTCAATTTTCATGCCGGAATGTGAATACATAGCACCGAAATCCAGACCTAATAGTCTTTTGCCTTGAAAACTGAAAGCAGGACCTATAAAGAAGCCTTTATAACTATTCTCTTCACCAATATTTGATGCTGTAACATGAGTAATATCATTGTCTGCCAATGTTAAACCACCTTTAATGGTAAACCATGCACCGTTTTTACCAGGTTTTTCGTTTTCTTGTGCAAACACTGTGCAACAACAAATAATAAGTCCAATAATAAAAGTCAATTTTTTCATAAACATAGAATTAGTTAGTTAAAGTAGCTACAAAATTATAACATTTTTTAATAAACAAGCCATTTGGAATAAAAAATATCCAAATGGCTAAATTTATATTGTTTTCAAAAACTAACGTCTTACAGATATACGTTCACTGCTTGATGCTGTTTGTTTAGGTTCTTTTGCTGGTCTTGGAGTCTTTTCCGGACGTTCACGTTTTTCTTTTGTAGTGTTTTTACCTTTTGAATCGGAACCATCGGATTCAACTTTTTGTTTATCATCGCTTTTACTCCATAGACTATTTTCAAAGTCGGTAAGTTGTTTCTCTATACGAATCTGTTCCTCTACAAGCGCAGAATCGTTTTCGCAGTATTCAGCTAATGGCTGGTTGCGCAAATTAGAGGTTTTGTAAATATCTCCTTCGTATTGGCGCATCACAAAATAGTCATCGAGCGACATGTTTGTAGTGTTGTTATAGCTGCTTGTCATAACCTGTGTCTGTCCCAAATAGGGGCTTATCTCATCATAATTCAGCCAGAACATAGGGTATGGTGTGGGTTCTGTTCCAAAATCGCTTCGCATAAGTACAGGACATATAGCGGTAACTCTGGTTAGGTAATTCGATGTACGTTGGTCCAGGAAATTACTCTCTTTGATATAATACTTCATTACTTCACCACTTGGTATGTCGGTTTGTTGTACTACATATTTATTCCCCTCTTTTTCATAGTAGATATAAAACTTGTCCAACATATTCTCTATATCAAGTTCATTATCTTTTGTAAAGAGCTCATTGCCATCTAATCTATATTCGTATGCAGTAATCTTACCTTCTAAAATAAGATTCAATATAAGTGTGAAGAAGTTTACTCTGTCTCCTAATGGCTCTTCGGGGTAATACAGAGCTGCATTCTTCTCCTTGGTCAAATCAAGTTCGCGATAGATGTCGCGTTTCCAGGTCACCTCTGTAGGAGTTGCCATGTGTGCTGTGTACTGCAATTTGGCACGTTCCGATAAGGTAACAGCTGATGAACTCTTTTCTGTCTGTTGCTCTTGTTGTCTGCGTGGTGGCTGAGCATTTGCTGTAGTTATAAGCAAAACAGTTATTATAAATGTAACAAATCTATGTTTCATACTGTCTATGTTTAATTTGTCAATTAAGTATAACTTCTAATGATGTATTCAGTTGGCGTTCTATTCCGTCCGGTCCTATTGCCTTTACGCGTTGTATATAGAAACGTTTGCCACGGGTAAGACGTTGGAAAGTGGTCTTCTGTCTTTCTGAGAAGTGTGGTCCATTTGATAGTTCCGATACGGCATTACCCATGTTATCGAAGAATGTGGTTTCAAAACTCAAAACGGTAAATCCTATGTTCAAAAGACCATCATCAATAGCTGCAACTATGCCATCTGCAGCCATAAGACTGCGTTTTGCAAGTGGCATACCACCACCGCGATAGCGCTGAATGTTGCCATTCTCATCGGCAAATTCAATAAATGGGGTTGGGTCTGGCAACTGACGTACACGGAATGTGTATTCGCCCATGCTTTGGCGACGTCCCTCCTGCTGTGCAGTCACTGCTATCACCACATCTTCACCTACTTTGGTGGGCTTTGCTATAAAACCACTTCCGTTGGCACGTAGAGTTCCGTTGCCATTCTTGATGGAGGCGCTTATCATATTGCTAGGCACACCGGGAACTGATATACTTATGGGGTTATCGTAACCGGCATAGAGCACATTCATCATGGTCGCTGAAACGGTTGCAAGCGGAGATACTACACTGTAACTCTGTGAAAAATCTCTGCGTATAATTCCATTACCCGAATTCAGTTCCATATATCCGTTTAGTGTGTAGTCGCCTGTACGATTACAAGGAATCTGATACCAACCATCTTCCGATTCAATCTTTTCACCATCTATGTAGATGCTTGGTTTGGCTGTTGAATCGACAGCAGCAAGAATAATTCTGGCAGAGAACTGATTCCCCTGAACTACGTTCTGAGTGGTTGGAATAACGTATGCTTCAAGTGAATTTACGCGCAAATCGCCAACATCGATATTGTTGACCAGTGTGTGAAGCACTTCACCTTCGGCATAGCGTATATCATTTTGTAACTTAGTGAGCAGTGTTATTGCTGCAACTGCAGGCATATTTTCAAAATTATACTCTTGCCAGTTTTTATTCAATGCTCCACTCTTGTCTGGAACATCTGTACTGAAATTATTACTAATAATATCACGTTGTACAGGGTTGTCTATCATCTCCAAAATTCTGTCACGATAACTGTTGATGGCATTGTACAAATCTTGTCCACGACCCTTTGTGGGCGATAGCATTACTTGTGTAGCAGCCTCCAAATCCTCTTTGTTCTGCAAATTGTTTATTTCGGCTTTTTTGCCATCTGCCTCTTTTGCTATCAGTTCTTTCAGTTCACCGGCAAAGTTGTAGAGCGAATCGGACATGTTCTTTACATTAAGAGCCTTTTTGTACCATTCGCCTACTTTTTCGTGGTTGATAGAATCGGATGCAGCAAACTCTTTATAAACTGCCTCGTTCTGGATGGTAGCGTTCGAGGTGCTTCGTGACAAACTCTCTTCAACCAGAGTAAAGCCGTTCAATACGTCAGAAGATATGTTCATAGCGAGCATAGCCAATAGGACGATATACATAAGGTTTATCATCCGTTGACGTGGCGATGGCGGCCTCTCTATTATCTTCTTTCTCATATCTGTTCTTTTGTTCCGATATTAACCTTCATTGCTTCAACCATGCGTGCATATACGCGGTTCAGTTCTTCTATCTGGAATACCATATTGCGTGTCTGTTCGCTGGCTCTATCCATATTGTCCATCTGAGTGCTTGCAGAACGCAATTGCATTTGGTAGAATGTATTTATGCTTATAAGATTGCGTGTAAGAGTTTCCAACTCTTCGGCGCTCTGTTCCATCTTTTCAGACTGGCGGCATATACGTTCCATTTTCTCGGTAAGGTCTTTAACACGTTCCAGATAGTTGGCAGTAACCAATTCTACACCATCTACATTCAGGCTACTTGCATTTGGTTCTACTCCTTGTACAGGTATAGAGGTTACTGCCGGTTGCTCCTGAATATTATTTGTTGTAGGCTGGATAGGCTGACCTTGTGTAATGATAATGTTGCCTCCGCGTATAGCAGGTGCAGATTCTGTATAATCATCTTCATCATCCTGATTTGGGATAAATGGTTTCTCAAAACCCGAAATTATAAACACAAGTACTTCAGTTCCCATACCTAAAAAGAGCATAAGGTCTGCTCCGCTTCTATGTGTAAGTTTAAACAAAGCACCCAAAATTACAATGGCTGCACCCCAACTGTATAGATAGTTCAATAAGGTTCTTCCCTTAGCAGTGTCCAGATAGTCCTGGAATCTTTCAAATGCTCCTTTTTTATTATTGTTATCCATTTCAATATATTTTTCTGTTTGTAAATTACTTTCTTCTACCTGTTCCGGTTGCGCTTCCTACCTGTGTACGTACACAACGGAATCCTATGTATGAACGCTGTTCGTTCTGATATTCGTAGGTTCTCCACGACGATTCAATGAACTTTTCTGCATCTTTCCATGAACCGCCACGAATAGCCTTTTTCTTCATGTAATATGGATCTTCCATAGCTGCATTGTAGTAGAGTTCCGGATTCATATCATTCATCTGTAAAATGCCGGCTTCTGTATAAACGGTTGATGTCCATTCGGCTACATTACCTGCCATATCGTACAAACCATTTGAATTTGGTTTATATGAACCAACCTTTGTTGTTATCAGACTGCCATCTTCTGTGTAGTTGCCACGTTCTGGTTTAAAGTTAGCATAGAAACAACCATTTTCATCTTTGGAATCGGCAGCCTTCCATGGATATATATTGTTTTCTCGTCCGCGAGCAGCAAATTCCCATTCAGCTTCTGTAGGCAGACGATATCTCTGAACATACTGTGCCTGCGGTCCTAATCCGCTTAACAGATAACTGGTACGCCATGCGCAAAATGCATTAGCTTGCTCCCAACTAACACCCACTACAGGATAGTCATTGTAGCTGGGATGAGAAAAGTAGAGACGCATATAAGTTTCATTGTTTGCATTTGGGAAATCGTTTATCCAGCATGTTGTATCAGGAAATATATTCACTATGTAAGTGTTTACGAAATCGTATAGACCGGTCAGTTCGCGGTTTTTGGTTTCGCGTACTATTCTGCCTTCATCGTCTATATAAGCTGTATCTTTTGAAATCATAACAACGTCGTTTGTTACAGCCTGGTCAGTATTTCTGGTTCTGTCGTTCGGATCCAACTGATTCTTACGCAGAGCAGCCTGAGTGTAGTCAAATATTTCGTAACGGTAGTTCAACTGCTTAACATCGAGCATCTTTTCTCCGGTAAACGGATGTGTGTAGTAAAGACTCTCAATAGCGCGTGCCTCATCTTCGTTAGGTTTTTTCCATGGAATAGGTTTAGCCCAATTAAGATGCGGCGTAACAGGTTCGCCATACTTATCTTCTGTTATCATATAGGATTCGTCACCACCATAAGCCGGGTCGGCCAATCGAGTGCGAATAATAGAATCGCGTACCCAAAATACAAACTGGCGATACTTGGCATTTGACACCTCTTTTTCGTCCATCCAGAACGATTCTACGGAGATCTCTTTTGATGGTGTTGTAGCACCCCAAAGGCTGTCTGTACCCTCCTGTCCTACCTTTAGCGAGCCACGTTTTACAAGTACCATACCGTATGGTACAGGTTCGCGTGTAGCACCAGAGCTCACTCCTATTACTTCGCCACCTATGGCGGTTGACGCGTTGTTACTGCTTGTACAGGAAAGAGTAGCTATTATAGCTATTAAACATCCTGTCATAATCAGCTTTTTTAGTTTCATATTATCTGCAATAATTATTTCTTATAAATATCTAACACTCTTATGGACATTCTTACCTTTTTTAAAGAAATCTACATCCATTGAATAGCTTACTATCAAATCGTGGCTACCATTTATTGCTCCTACACCACTTGTAAATAGTTCATATGCATAGCCAATAGTAACCTGTTTATACATTCCACCAATCAAAACAGCTACCGATGTACCGGGTGAATAGGTAAAACCTCCAAAAAATTTGGAAGATTCATATTCGTAGCTCCCCCGTATTGTTATGTCAGTTCTAACAAATTTACCATCTGTTGCCACTTGAAAGCAAGGCTGCAAAGATAATAACGGATTATTTAGTTGGATATTGCATCCGCCTATGGAATAAAAAGTAGGTTTTATATCAAGATATGCACTTTTGTCGCCGTCTTTACTATAGTAAACGCGTGGCGAATTTAAATGTAAAGCCGATATTCCGATATAATAACCGCGATTGTAATAATACAATCCGGCACCCATATCAGCACCCGAGCCATCGGCACCCGATGTAGGAAAAGCAGGGTCATTTTTGTCAATCAGTTCAAGTTCATCATATTCAAAGCCTTCGTTCATAACTCCACCTTGAACGCCTAAATTCAGCCAACCTTTACCAATTTTAAATTTGAAGGCGTAGTTTGCAAGAAGTCGTTTATGAGAAAACAATCCAATGTTTTCATTCATAAGAATAATAGCTCCGGAATGACGCCCCCTATCAAAGGGTAATACAGTATTGGCTCCAAAATACATAGAACCCGGAGCTCTGGTATAACCAAGCATCTGCATAGAGTACGAACCGGTTATATTCAGCTTGCTATTTTTATTCATAGCTGCCGGATTATACAGGTTCTCTACAGCCCAATAGTGCGAAAAGTGTGCATCATATTGAGCATAAATATTTATTGAGATAAACAGCAGTGCTGTTAGAAAGTACTTCCTCTTAAAAGAAAACATATACAATACTAACGAAGAAAACACTTTTTTATTGCATATAGATTATTGTCTGTATTAAAAAACATATACACCTTATTTATATATATGTTTTGACAATAGGATATATCCTATAAAATGCAATTTGTTGAAATAAAGTGGACAAAGATTTTGGTTATGTTGAAAAAATATCTAATTTTGCGCCGCTTATTCTCAAAGGAAAAGAAGTTAAAACAAAATAATTAAAGAACTAAAATGATCATTGTTCCAGTTAAAGAGGGCGAAAACATTGAACGCGCTCTCAAAAAATTTAAAAGAAAGTACGAAAAGACAGGCGTTGTTAAAGAATTAAGACGTCGTCAGCAGTTTGACAAACCGTCAGAACTGAAGCGTCTCAAAATGGAGCACGCAATTTACGTACAGAAACTCCAGCAGACAGAAGAGTAAAAAAATACTCGCAAAGTTTGCATTTTGGATTTTCTTTTCCTATATTCGCTACTGAATCGTTCAGTGGCGAATTGTTTTTTATGTATATAGAGCAGTTTACAGACTATTTAAGGTTGGAGCGTAACTATTCGGAAAGGACTATCTCCAGCTACAAACAAGATTTAGTGCTCTTTGAATTATTTATAAAGAGTGTTGACATTACTCTTGAACTAGCTACAGTAGATAGGGATGTAATCCGAATGTGGGTGGTCTCTATGATGGAAAGTGGCGAAGCAGCAACAACTGTCAACCGTAAATTGAGTACATTAAGAACGTTCTATAAGTATTTAAAAGCGCGCGGAATTGTAGAGCAGACTCCTATAAAGGGTGTTAAAGGGCCTAAAATCAGTAAACCATTGCCTCAGTTTGTTAGGGATAGTGAAATGAATGCTATACTTGATAATGGCAATAATGACAACAGTTATTTAGCGGTTAGAAACAGGTCTATTCTGGCACTTTTTTATGAAACCGGTATTCGTTTGGCGGAGCTAATATCACTTAATAATGTGGATGTTGATTTTGATAGCAGAACATTGAAGGTGACAGGAAAACGTGACAAACAACGCATCATACCTTTTGGTGTAGGACTGGCAAATCAATTGAAGGAGTATATGCAGATACGTGATGCCGAATTTGATACTAAAGATAATGAAGCTCTCTTTCTAAATATAAAAGGTGGTAGAATACCCAGACATCAGGTCTATCATTTGGTGAAAGATGCTTTAGCTTTGTCAAGTGTCGAAAAGAAGAGCCCTCATGTTCTTAGACATACGTTTGCAACTTCAATGTTGAACAACAATGCCGAACTAGGTGCTGTAAAAGAGTTATTGGGACATAATAGTCTGGCTACAACAGAAATCTATGTACATATGACATTTCAAGAACTGAAGGATATTTATAAACAAGCTCATCCAAGAGCCTAAAATTGAGGTATTATGGAGACTAGAATTCAGGCTTTGCATTTTAATGCAACAGAACAGCTTCAAGCGTTCATTGAGAAGAAATGTGCAAAATTAGAAAAGATGCACGAGTTGATTAAGAGAGTAGATGTAGTCTTAAAGGTAGTGAAACCGGAGACTGCTATGAACAAGCAGGCATCCATTACAGTAGTGATACCGAATGGCGATATTTTTGCAGAAAAAACATGCGATACATTCGAGCAAGCAATAGATGAATGTCTGGATGCAGTGATAAAACAACTACAAAAAACGAAAGAAAAACAGCGTGACAAATAAAAAAGTTCAAAAACTTTTTGCAGAAAAGAAAAATAGGTCTATCTTTGCACCCGCTCCGCTAAAGTAGCGGGTGCGTTTGCCTCTTTAGCTCAGTTGGCCAGAGCACGTGATTTGTAATCTCGGGGTCGTT
>CALFTK010000046.1 GCA_937916465.1 uncultured Bacteroidales bacterium | reverse complement strand
CCACCAGGTAATGCAACTCTAGCTTCTTTACAACGAGAAACCAAAGCACCTAAAACAATGAAAGATGCTCTCATTTTACTTACTAATTCATAACTTGCTGTGATATTTGTAATATCTGTTGCATCAATTGTTAATGATTTTTCTTCTTTGTTATAACCTGTTTTTGCACCTAATTGAGCAATTACACTAAGCATAATCTCAACGTCAGTCAAATCAGGTACATTATAAATTTTTGATTCGCCTTTTGCTAAAATAGCTGCTGCCATTAACTTTAATACAGAGTTTTTAGCACCACCTATACAAACTTCACCCTTTAATGGGGTTCCACCTTTTATATAAAATCTTTCTACCAATTTAGCCTCCGAAAGAATGGTTTTATGTCTATTCTTACATCATAATACAATTCTAGCCGTTTTATGTAAATAAATTACAATATGTAAAGTTTGTATATACTTTTATAACAATTCTTTCTACAAAAACACCTTTATATTTATACAGGGGAAATTATGGGATTTATAAAACCGATATTAAAAGGCACAATAGATGTCGTACAGAGTAAATCTGTACAAAAAACTGTTGCAAAAGCCATAAAAAAAACTGATTCTACAGTTGTAAAAACAGCAGTAGAAGGATTGGATTTTATTCCCGATTTTGCAAAAGGTTTATCTGAAATACCTAATTTCAAAAGATTTTCACCAAAAACTCAAAAAATTATTATAAATGCAAGAAAAAATTTTTGGGAAAATTCAAAAAACTTGAAAAATAGCAAAACTATATATGAAAATATGACAGCTTATGCAGATCAATTAATCAAATATTCTGATAATGAAGATTATATTGTTAGAACATTAGCAAATAGTAAAAATTTTGATTATTTTATGAAAACCAGAGATCAAATGAATAATATCTTTAGACATTCAATAAGTAATACTTTTGAAGATAAACAAAGATTTTTCACAAGGTTTTCACTTATGGCAATGTATAATCCTGAGAATTTTAAAATTTTATCAAGAACTACTGGATTAGATGAAATTATAAGAGGTAAATTAAGTATATCAACTTTAAATGATGTTAAATTTGATGACGTTTTTGATGCAGATTTTTTCTACAAATATTTTGACAATATGGAAAAACAAGCAAATGCAAGAATTCTTAAAACCGGTATAAATAAAGATTACATAATTGATGATGACTTAGATTGTATCATAATAAATAATCAAATTTTTTCCAATTTGTTCCTGGTGTGCCAAGCTGTTGTTCCAAAATAATGCTGTTACCTCTTTTTAGTCCAACAGACAGTTTTCCATTGCCTTTTGCATAGATGGAGCCAACAAATGTTTCACCGGGTATCAAATTCTGTGGCCCTTGTGAAACACCGGCTTTAGATGTGGCTTTAATCTTTTGCGAATAGTCCATGTTGATAGCGTCACCTTTTACCATTTCAAACTCTGCATCTCCAAATGACTTCCATTGTGGCGCCACAGCAGGTATCTTTACATCTTCAGGAGTTCCTTCAAAATAGATGGTCTTGCCATTTGAAGATGTAACCTTTATGTTTTTGTATAGTGTTTCGGTGTAGTTTACCCAAAATACGATGTTATTTTTACCTGCAGCTTCAAGTTTGTTGTAGTTGAGTACTCTTTTGTTATCCCAATATACAGATATGCTGTTTTTCTTGCAGTTAATACGCAGTTTATGCCACTCCTGTTTGTCATTTATCTGTGTTGTGGTTGCACTTTTTGATATTAGTGGTTCCAGAACTTTGGTTTTGCGGGTTCTGCCTCCGTAGCCTTGTGTCTCCTTTTCTACCATTGTAGATATTGAAAAGTATGGTTCGGCTATGCCGGCTAAAGCCCTTTGGCGTTCTTGCGCCATATTTGCTGCCTCTATCTGTGACTCTGTTTGCGCAGTATTAAGTGTTCTTGCTTCGTAGTAAGGGTCATGTATGCGTATAAAATATGGTTCACCGTCAGTACGGTTTTTTACAGCAAATCTTATGTCCATAAGACCTCCGCTCCATGCTCGGCTTGCCAGTTTATAAGCACGCCAGTTAACATCCATTGAAATCTCATATTCATCACTCTCTATATCTGTGATGTTTAGTGGCTGTTCATAACGGGTAGGGGAATGAAGTATCTTTTCATCGTCCATAAACCATCCATCGAAATAACCATCTCTTGGCGGAATACCTGGATAATGTTCTGGTTCAAATGAACGTTCATAAATCAATTCCTGCCACACCCCGTTGTTCGCAGAAAAATAGATGTGCTCAAATAACTGTCCGTAAAGTAGTGGATCAATTAGTCCGGAGGGTTGTTTGGAACTGATGTTTATATTGACATTCTCTTGTGCTTTAAGACTGCCTAAACCGGTCAGAATGACTAATGTGGTTAGTAAATGTTTCATATCTAAGTAGATTGAATTAAAGGGCTCTTTTGTACTCTGTATTATGGGATGATTCAAGAGCCGGTTTGTTAATGGTGAACGCTTGTAATAAATTTTAAGAGAAGCAGGAATGCCGCTTCTCTTAAAATTTTTGTAAGGAATGATTACTTCTTTTTATTCTTCCAGAATGAACTCATCTCTTCTAATGTCTTGCCCTTTGTTTCAGGAACCATCTTCAGAACGAAGATTGCAGACAGAATGGAGAATGCACCGTAAATCAGGTAGGTGCCACCTACGCTCCAGTCACAAAGTGATGGGAATGTAGATGATATGATGTAGTTGGAAATCCACTGTGCTGCAACTGCAATAGCTACTGCATTGCCACGAATTGTGTTCGGGAATATTTCTGAAATAAGTACCCAACAGATAGGACCCCATGACATCATGAATGATGCTGTGTATATAATGATGAATATCAGAGCTGCTATACCTATTACGTCACAGAATGATAGGATACTTAGCGCAATCATACCGATGGCCATGCCTATAGAGCCTATTATTAGTAGCGGTTTTCGGCCAAATTTATCTACTGTAAGGATTGCAACTACTGTAAATATTATGTTTACAATACCCATTACTACTGTCTGTATCATAGCTGCATCACCCGATGAACCCATCTGCTCGAATATTCTAGGAGCATAGTAAAGAACTACGTTAATACCTACAGCTTGCTGGAAGAATGAAAGTAGAACTCCTACTATAATGACAAGTATTCCGTAAGAGAATAACTTTTCTTTCTTTTCAATTACGGTCTCTTTAATCTCTTGCAAGATAGCTTCTGCTTTGCTTTGACCATTTATCTTTGTAAGAACGTGCAATGCTTGTTGGGTATTTCCTTGTGTAACCAGGAATCGTGGAGTCTTAGGAACAAGTAGTAGGAGCAGACCAAATGTGCCGGCAGGGAATGCTTCGCTTAAGAACATCTTTCTCCATCCTATGTCAACCATGGCAACTTCAATCAGGTCCGGAGTCTCTGCAAGTCCGCTTCTTATCATGAAGTTTATGAAATAGACTACCAACTGGCCGAATATGATAGCAAACTGGTTGCAAGATACCAATGTACCTCTAATGTTTGCAGGAGCTACTTCTGCTATGTACATGGGGCAAATAGCCGATGCCATACCTACACCAATACCACCTAAAACTCTGTAAAGTACAAATGCCCACAGAAGTCCTTTTGTGGCTTCGCCGGGCTGGAAAAATTCAAAGTTTGGACGGAAAAGAAATTCCGGCATGTAACTGCCTAATGCAGATAGGAAGAAAAATATAGAAGCAATGATAAGTGAATTTCTACGTCCGAATTTGGTTGCCATGAATCCGGAAATCAAACCACCGATGATACAACCTATCAAAGCCGATGATACAACTGTACCGTGTAGTGCGTTGGTGTACCAATCGCCTAAACCGCTTCTGAAAAACTCTTGCAATGCTTGTTCTGCACCCGAAATTACGGCTGTGTCATAACCAAATAACAAGCCTCCGATTACTGCTACGGCGCAAATTCCATAGAGGTATGCTTTGCTACCATTCTCTTTGTAATTACTCATAATATTATTTAGTTGGAAATTAAAGTCAGTTTTACAAAGGTAAGAAAATTGTTTTTAACGTATATTGTTTTTGGCTAATATTTCTTTTAGTTATGTTAGAATGTGAGAAATATCTACTCTAAAATAGATTCAAAGAAACCGAAACAAAGCTATGAATGTGGAAAACTTTTCAAATAATAATTTAAGCAGTTTCTTGTTTGTGTTTCCATATCAAAGCATTTTTAGAATATGTAAATAATATTTACTTTCAATGTGGATATTTTTGATATATAATTGTCGTTTGAGATATAATTTGTACCTTCGTGTTCACATTAAAGTATTATTTTATTAAGGCGAAATATGGATCAGAAAGAAAGAAAAGAGGAGGGCAGACTCTCCATAGGATTGAGTGAAGATATTGCTAAGGGTGTATATTCAAACATGGCGCTCATAACTCATTCTCCTACAGAAATGGTAATTGATTTTGTTGCGTTGCTGCCGGGTATGCCTAAGCCGCCGGTGTGTTCCAGAGTGATTATGGCTCCGCAACATGCAAAACGCTTGCTGTTTGCACTTCAGGATAATATTGCAAAATATGAAAAAATGTTTGGAAAAATTGAAATAAATGAAGGTAAAACTTATGTGCCGCCGGTTTCTGAATTTCATGGAGATGCGTAATGCTTGTTAGATATCATTTTTTATGTGAAAACTATCGGTCGCAACGGATATGCGGCCGATTTTTTGTGTATTTTATCCCCTTTTTATTAAAAAATAGCGAAAAGGTTTTGTGGAATAAAACAAAACCCGTACCTTTGCGCACCAAAATTTGGATTTACTATTAAATAATATATAAATTAAAAAACAAAACAACATGCCAACAATTCAGCAGTTAGTACGCAAGGGTCGTCAGGCTTTGGAGGAGAAGAGTAAATCTCCTGCACTGGATTCTTGCCCACAGAGAAGAGGCGTATGTGTAAGAGTTTACACAACTACTCCTAAGAAACCTAACTCAGCAATGAGAAAGGTTGCTCGTGTTCGTCTTACAAACCAGAAGGAGGTTAACTCCTATATTCCTGGTGAAGGTCACAACTTGCAGGAACACTCAATAGTTCTTGTTCGTGGTGGTCGTGTTAAAGACCTTCCGGGTGTACGTTACCACATCGTTCGCGGAACTCTTGATACCGCAGGTGTAAGTGGTCGTTTGCAGAGAAGATCAAAGTATGGTGCAAAACGTCCAAAAGCAGCAAAGTAATTTAAAGTGAAACAAAGTTTTGGTCTGTAGGATGAGGTTGAGTAAATGTCCTGACGTGGACGTTGAAGAATCAAACAAAAACAACCTGAACGAAACAAAATTTGAAAAATGAGAAAAGCAAAACCAAAGAAACGTGTGATTCTTCCAGATCCAGTATTTGGAGAAGTTTCTGTAACAAAGTTTGTAAACCATCTTATGTACGATGGTAAGAAGAATATCTCTTTTGAGATTTTCTACGAGTGTTTGGATAAAGTAAAGGCAAAGCTTCCTAACGAAGAGATGTCTGCACTTGAAATTTGGAAAAAGGCTCTCGATAACGTAACTCCTCAGGTTGAGGTTAAGTCACGTCGTATTGGTGGTGCTACATTCCAGGTTCCTACTGAAATTAGAGCAGATCGTAAGGAATCAATCTCAATGAAGAACTTGATTCTTTTCGCTCGTAAACGTGGTGGAAAATCTATGTCAGACAAATTGTCTGCAGAGATCGTTGATGCGTTCAACAATGCAGGTGGCGCATTCAAACGTAAGGAGGATATGCATCGTATGGCCGAGGCTAACAGAGCTTTTGCACACTTTAGATTCTAATAGATGGCAGATAATAATTTACATCTCACAAGAAATATCGGTATCATGGCCCATATTGATGCCGGTAAGACAACAACTTCAGAACGTATCCTGTTTTACACAGGTCTCACACATAAAATAGGTGAGGTTCATGATGGTTCCGCTACAATGGACTGGATGGTTCAGGAGCAGGAGCGTGGTATTACAATCACATCAGCTGCTGTAACAACCAGTTGGAAGTGGAATAATCAACTATTTAAAATCAATTTGATTGACACTCCGGGCCACGTCGATTTTACTGCAGAAGTAGAGCGCTCATTAAGAGTTCTTGATGGCGCTGTAGCCGTATTCTGTGCAGTAGGTGGCGTTCAGCCCCAGTCTGAAACAGTATGGCACCAGGCTAATAAATATGGTGTTCCTCGTTTGGGTTATGTAAATAAGATGGACCGTTCAGGCGCTGATTTTTACAGTGTTCTAAACCAGATGAAGGAAATCCTTAAAGCCAACGCTTGTCCAATAGTTATACCTATCGGCCAAGAAGAGTCATTTATCGGTGTTGTTGACCTTATTAAAATGAAGGCAATCTACTGGAAAGATGAATCATTAGGTGCAGACTATACTGTTGAGGATATTCCTGCAGAAATGCAGGCCGAAGCAGAAGAGTGGAGAGAAAATCTGCTTGAGAAAGCTTCAGAGTTTGATGATGAAATGATGGAAAAATACCTGGAAGGTTCAGGTGAAATTACAGCTGATGAGATATTGCGCGCAGTACGCGTGGGTACCATATCTCAAAAGATTGTTCCTGTAGTGTGCGGTACATCATTCCGTAACAAGGGAGTTCAGCCTCTGTTGGATTATGTTTGTGCATTCCTACCTTCCCCATTAGATGCAGGTGGTGTTACCGGCTTTGTTCCAAGAACAGATGAAGAGACCCATCGTGATCCGTCATCAGAAGAAAAGACAGCAGCACTTGCATTTAAGATTGCTGTCGATCCATATGTAGGAAGACTGATATTCTTCAGAGTTTATTCAGGTAAGATTACTTCAGGTAGCTATATCTTTAACTCACGTTCAGGTAAAAAAGAACGTGTAAGCCGTCTGTTCCAGATGTATTCAAAGAAACAGATTCAGGTAGATGAAGTTTCTGCAGGTGATATAGGAGCAGTTGTAGCTTTGAAAGATATTCGTACCGGTGATACACTCTGTGATGAAACAGCACCTATTATATTAGAGAGCATGGATTTCCCGGATCCGGTTATCAGTATTGCTGTAGAACCAAAGACAGAAAAGGATATGAGCAAACTATCCGATGGTCTTGCACGTTTGGCAGAGGAAGATCCTACATTTACTGTTAAGGTAGATGAAGATTCAGGTCAGACACTGATTTCAGGTATGGGTGAATTGCATCTTGATATTATTATTGACCGTCTGAAACGTGAATTTGGCGTAGAATGTAACCAGGGTCGTCCTCAGGTTAGCTACAAAGAATCTATCTCCAAGACAGTTCAATTGCGCGAAGAATATAAGAAACAGACCGGTGGTAAGGGTCATTATGCTTGCATCGTTGTTGAAATCGGTCCTGCTGACGAAGGTTGGCAAGGTGGTTTGCAATTCGTTGATGCAACTAAGGGTGAGGCACTTCCAAAGACATATCTGCCTGCAATCGAAAAGGGCTTCACAAATGCTATGAAGAATGGCGTATTGATGGGAGCACCTATGGATTCACTTAAAGTTACCGTTCTTGATGGTAAATATCATCCGGTTGACTCTGACGCATTGTCATTCGAAGTTTGTGCTACTCAGGCATTCAAAAATGCTTGTGTAAAGGCTGCTCCAAGTCTTACAGAACCTATCATGGCTTTGGAAGTTGTTACTCCTGAAGAGAGTATGGGTAATGTAATTGGTGACCTGAACAAACGTCGTGGACAGGTAGAAGGAATGGAGACCAACAATTCAGGCGCAAAAGTTGTTAAAGCACACGTTCCATTGGCAGAAATGTTTGGTTACGTAACCGCTTTAAGAACTATTACTTCAGGTCGTGCTACATCATCAATGACTTATGAACGTCATGCTCAGGTTTCAAATGCTCTTGCTAAGCAAGTTGTTGAGGAACATGGAGGTGCAGTAAACCTGATTGGATAATTAAAAAAAGAGAGAACCGCATTCCGAATAGTAAATGACTCTTATTCGGAATGCATTAACAAAAACAATAACAATTAACAAAAAAAGACAATGAGTCAAAAAATTAGAATTAAACTGAAGTCATACGACCACAACGTTGTTGACAAGTCAGCAGAGAAGATCGTAAAGACAGTTAAAGCTACAGGTGCTATTGTAAGTGGTCCTATTCCACTACCAACACATAAACGTATCTTTACTGTTAACCGTTCTACTTTCGTAAACAAGAAGTCACGTGAACAGTTCCAGCTCTCTTCTTATAAGAGACTGATTGACATCTACAGCTCAACTGCAAAGACTGTTGATGCTTTGATGAAATTAGAACTTCCTAGCGGTGTAGAAGTTGAGATTAAGGTTTGATTTTTTTAGAATTGAGTATTTATTTTATTAGTAACTTAAAAATTTATTTGAAATGCCAGGATTATTAGGAAAAAAGATCGGTATGACATCGGTCTTCGGTGCTGATGGAAAGAACGTTCCATGCACCGTTATCGAAGTTGGTCCTTGCGTAGTTACACAGATTAAGAGTGTAGAAAAAGATGGCTATGCAGCTGTTCAGGTTGGCTTTGAAGATGCCAAAGAAAAGAACACTACAGCCGCTTTGATGGGACACTTCAATAAAGCTGGTGTAACTCCAAAGAGACACTTGGCCGAGTTCAAGGATTTTGAAACTACACCAAATTTGGGTGATGTTTTGACAGTAGAAATGTTTAACGATGCATCTTTCGTAGATGTTATCGCAGTTTCAAAAGGTCACGGTTTCCAGGGTGTTGTTAAAAGACATGGCTTCGGTGGTGTAGGACAGCAAACTCACGGTCAGCACAACCGCGCTCGTAAGCCGGGTTCAATTGGTGCTTGTTCATACCCTGCAAAAGTATTCAAAGGTATGCGTATGGCCGGTCACATGGGAAGTCAGCAGGTAACTACTCAGAACCTGCAGGTGTTGAAAGTTATTCCGGAACATAACCTTCTTTTGATTAAGGGTTCTATTCCAGGTTACAAAGGTTCAATCGTTTCAATTCTGAAGTAATGGAAGTAAGCGTATATAATATAAAAGGTGAGGATACCGGAAGAAAGGTAATCTTGAATGATGCTATTTTTGGCATTGAGCCTAATGATCACGCTATATACTTAGACGTTAAGCAGTTCATGGCTAATCAGCGTCAGGGTACTCATAAGGCTAAAGAGAGAAGCGAAGTGGCTGGTTCTACAAAGAAACTTGGCCGTCAGAAAGGTGGTGGTGGCGCTCGTCGCGGTGATATCAATTCACCTGTTCTTGTAGGTGGTGGACGTGTATTTGGTCCAAGACCACGTAACTACAGCTTCAAATTGAATAAGAAGGTTAAACAGTTGGCACGTAAATCTGCACTTTCATACAAATTGCAGGAGAGCGCTCTGATTGTTCTTGAAGATTTCTCATTCGAAGCTCCAAAGACAAAGAACTTCGTTGAAATCTTAAAAAATCTTAATCTATGTGAGAAAAAAACATTATTTGTTCTTCCAGAGAGCAATAATGTAGTATCTTTGTCGGCTCGTAATTTGCAGCGCGCTAAAGTTGTCAACGCTTCATCTGTAAACACTTACAGTATTTTGAACGCTGACACTCTTGTTGTGACTGAAAATTCTATCGAGGTTATTGACGGAATCTTAAACAAAAAGGAGGCTTAATATGGGATTGATAGTTAAACCACTTGTAACGGAGAAGATGAACTCCATTACTGAGAAGTTCCCCAACAGATTTGGGTTCGTAGTTCGTCCCGAAGCTAACAAATTGGAGATTAAGAAAGAGATAGAAGATTTGTATAATGTAACTGTAGTAGATGTTAATACTGCATATTACATTGGTAAAAACAAATCACGTTACACCCGTAAGGGCTTTACAAAAGGTCGTACAAACGCATATAAGAAGGCCGTTGTAACTCTTAAGGAGGGTGATACAATTGATTTTTATAGCAATATTTAATAGAGATGGCAGTACGTAAATTTAAACCCACAACCCCGGGTCAAAGACACAAGATTATTGGTACTTTTGAGGAGATTACTGCATCGGTACCAGAAAAGTCTCTTGTTTTCGGAAAACTCGCTACCGGTGGTCGTAACAACCAGGGTAGAATGACAGCTCGTTATATTGGTGGCGGTCATAAGAGAAAGTTCCGTATTATAGACTTCAAGAGAAATAAGGATGGGGTTCCAGCAACTGTTAAAACAATTGAATACGATCCAAACCGTTCGGCTCGTATCGCATTGTTGTTTTATGCAGACGGCGAAAAAAGATACATTGTTGCACCTAACGGTTTGCAGGTTGGCGCTCAGCTGATGTCAGGTCCTAATGCAGCTCCTGAAGTAGGTAATGCTCTTTTCCTGAAAGATATACCTGTAGGTACAGTTGTTCATAACATTGAATTACGTCCGGGACAGGGTGCTGTTTTGGTTCGCTCTGCTGGTAACTTTGCACAGCTGACATCTAAAGAGGGTGACTATTGTGTTATCAAATTACCTTCAGGTGAAGTTCGTAGAGTATTGTCTTCTTGTAAGGCTACTATTGGTAGTGTAGGTAATTCTGACCACGCTCTTGAACAGTCTGGTAAAGCAGGTCGTTCACGCTGGTTGGGTCGTCGTCCACACAACCGTGGTGTTGTAATGAACCCTGTTGATCACCCAATGGGTGGTGGTGAAGGACGCGCTTCAGGTGGACACCCACGTTCACGTACAGGCTTGTATGCTAAGGGTAAGAAGACAAGACATCCTAAGAAGGCTTCAAGCAAGTACATTATTGAGAGAGCTAACAAGAAGTAAAACTTAACCTGAGTATAAAATGACACGTTCACTGAAAAAAGGTCCGTACATATATAAGAAATTAGAGGACAAAGTGCTTGCTATGAATGAGAGTGGCAAGAAGGCCGTTGTAAAAACTTGGGCTAGAGCTTCAATGATATCACCTGATTTCGTAGGTCATACCATTGCAGTTCATAATGGTAATAAGTTTATTCCAGTTTACATCACAGAAAATATGGTTGGTCACAAACTTGGTGAGTTTGCTCCTACCCGTACATTCCGTGGTCATTCAGGTAACAGGAAATAAACGTAACTTATCTGAAATAAAAAGAATAAGATAATGGGAAAAAGAAAACATTTAGCAGCCGAGAAGATTAAAGAGGCTAAAAAGACCCAGTACTTTGCCAAGCTGAATGACGTTCCTTCTTCACCACGCAAAATGCGTCTCGTAGTAGATATGATTCGTGGTATGGAAGTTAACCGCGCATTGGGAGTATTGCGTTATTCACCTAAGGCTGCTTCGAAAGATGTAGAGAAAGTGCTTCGTTCTGCTATAACTAACTGGGAGCAGAAAAATGATCGTAAAGCCGAAGCTGGCGAATTGTTCGTTACTAAGGTTTTCGTAGATGAAGGCGTAACACTTAAGAGATTGAGACCAGCACCACAGGGTAGAGGTTATCGTATTCGCAAACGCGCTAATCACGTAACTCTATTTGTGGATACAAAAGCTGTAGCAGCTAGTACTAACGATAATCAAGAGTAAGCAGAATGGGACAGAAAGTTAATCCGATTAGCAATCGTTTAGGTATCATTAGAGGTTGGGATTCCAGCTGGTTCGGCAAATATGACGAACGTATTGTAGAAGATGCTGAAATCCGTAAGTATCTCAGTGCCCGTTTGTCTAGAGCAAGTATCTCTAGAATTGTTATCGAACGTACTCTTAAATTGGTTACCATTACCGTTTGTACAGCCCGTCCGGGTTTGATTATCGGTAAAGGTGGTTCTGAAGTTGACAAACTGAAGGAAGAACTAAAGAAGATTACAGATAAAGAGGTTCAAATCAATATTTTTGAGGTTAAGAAACCAGAGCTAGATGCAGTTATCGTTGCCAACAACATTGCTCGCCAGATTGAGGGTAAGGTAGCTTATCGTCGCGCTGTTAAGATGGCTATTTCAAACACTATGAGAATGGGTGCCGAAGGTATCAAGGTTCAGGTGTCAGGTCGTCTGAATGGTGCAGAAATTGCTCGTTCTGAGATGTATAAAGAGGGTCGTACTCCTCTGCATACATTCCGTGCAGATATTGACTATTGCCAGTTAGGTGCTATCACCAAGGTTGGTGTTCATGGTATCAAGGTATGGATCTGCCGTGGAGAGGTTTATGGTAAGAGAGATTTGTCTCCAAACTTTGCTCAGTCTAAGGATATGGGCCGTGGAGGCGAAAGAGGAGGAAAACCTTTCAAAAAGAGAAGTAAAAGCAATCGTTGATTGCAATTTGGTAAACTGTAAATAGTAATTTGAATTATGTTACAGCCTAAAAGGACAAAATATAGAAGAATGCAGAAAGGACGCAGCAAGGGTAATGCTATGAGAGGCAACCAGCTTGCATTTGGTTCTTTCGGCATCAAATCTCTGGATACCTGTTGGATTACAGGTAGGCAGATTGAAGCAGCTCGTATTGCGGTAACCCGTTATATGCAGCGTCAGGGACAGATCTGGATTAGAATCTTCCCGGATAAACCAATCACAAAGAAGCCTTTGGATGTACGTATGGGTAAAGGTAAGGGTGATGTAGAAGGTTACGTATTCCCTATTACTCCAGGACGTATCATCATCGAAGCTGATGGTGTACCTTTTGAGATTGCTAAAGAGGCTTTGCGCCTTGCAGCTCAGAAGCTTCCTGTTACAACTAAATTGGTTGTAAGACGTGACTATGATTTTAAGAATGAAAATTGATTAAACCGGTCATTATGAAAAATTCAGAAATAAGAGAATTGTCAACTCAAGAGCTGATTGAGCGTATAGATGCAGAAACAGCCAATTACAAGATGATGGGTTTGAATCACGCTATCTCTCCACTGGAGAATCCTACACAGATTACCAAGTTGCGTAAGACTATTGCTAGGATGAAAACAGAGTTGAGAAGCAGAGAACTTAACAAATAAAGATTGGTTCGCATGAGTAATAGAAATTTACGTAAAGAACGTCAGGGTGTCGTAGTAAGCGACAAGATGGACAAGACAATCGTTGTAATGTCTATCTTCAAAAAGAAGCACCCTATATATGGTAAATTCGTTAGAAAAACGAAGAAGTACCATGTTCACGATGAGAACAATGCTTGCGGTATCGGTGATACAGTTCGTATTATGGAGACTCGTCCTCTGAGCAAGACTAAGAGATGGAGATTAATAGAAATTGTTGAAAAGGCTAAGTAATCATGATACAGACAGAATCCAGACTGACAGTTTGTGATAACAGCGGTGCAAAAGAGTGCCTCTGTATCCGTGTACTGGGCGGAACTAAAAAACGTTACGCTACAGTAGGTGATACTATCGTAGTAACAGTAAAGAGTGTTATTCCTTCAAGTGATATGAAGAAAGGTACTGTTTCTAAAGCTTTGATAGTACGTACAAAGAAAGAGATTCGTCGCGCAGATGGTTCTTATATCCGTTTTGACGATAATGCTTGCGTGTTGCTTGCCAACACAGGTGAAATAAAGGGAAGCCGTATCTTCGGTCCGGTAGCTCGTGAATTGCGTGCTGTCAATATGAAGGTGGTTTCATTGGCTCCTGAAGTACTTTAATTTCAAAAAGTGAAAAGTAATGAGTAAGTTACATATTAAGAAGAACGACACCGTCTTTGTTAACGCAGGCGAAGATAAGGGTAAGACAGGTAAAGTCCTGAAGGTGCTCGTTAAGGAAAACAGGGCCATTGTTGAGGGCGTTAATTTCGTTTCAAAACATACAAAGCCCAGCGCAAAGAATCCTCAAGGTGGTATCATCAAGCAGGAAGCGCCAATCCATATTTCAAACCTGAACGTTGTAGATCCAAAAACCGGTGCTCCAACACGTATCGGTCGTAAACGCAACGAAGATGGTAAGTTAGTACGTTATTCTAAGAAATCAGGAGAGGAGATTAAGTAATGAGTAATACTGCAAATCTTAAGAAAGAATATGCCGAGCGCATTGCTCCGGCTTTGATGGAGAAGTTCCAGTACTCTTCTTCAATGCAGGTTCCTGTCCTGAAGAAGATCGTTATTAACCAAGGTCTTGGTAAATTGGCTATTGCTGATAAGAAGATGATAGATATAGCTATTAACGAGCTTACAACTATCACCGGTCAGAAGGCAGTTGCAACTGTTTCCAAGAAGGATATCGCAAACTTTAAGTTGCGTAAGAAAATGCCTATTGGTGTTATGGTAACATTGCGTAGAGAGCGCATGTACGAGTTCCTTGAAAGACTTGTTCGCGTAGCTCTGCCACGTATCCGTGACTTCAAAGGTATTGAGAGTAAGTTTGATGGAATGGGTAACTATTCACTGGGTATTCAGGAACAGATTATCTTCCCGGAAATCAATATCGATAGCATTTCACATATTCTTGGTATGAACATTACCTTCGTTACATCAGCTAAGACTGACGAAGAGGGTTATGCTCTACTGAAAGAGTTTGGTTTGCCTTTTAAGAACGAAAAAAATAATTAATAAGCATGGCAAAAGAATCAATGAAAGCTCGCGAAGTAAAGCGTGCTAAAATGGCTGCCAGATATGCTGCAAAACGTGCTGCATTGAAAGAGATAGTACGTAAGGGTGATCCTGCAGAAGCTTATGAAGCTGCTCAGAAATTACAGGATTTACCATACAATTCAAATCCTATCCGTCAGCACAATCGTTGCAAACTGACTGGTCGTCCAAAGGGTTATATGCGTATGTTTGGACTTTCAAGAATCCAGTTCCGTGAGATGGCATCTCAGGGTTTGATTCCTGGAGTTCGCAAGGCAAGCTGGTAAACTGAAAGAGAGTGTTAATTTAAATATTGTCAGGAAGACCTGATCAATTTAATTGTAATTTTATGACAGATCCTATTGCAGATTATTTGACGAGGTTGCGCAATGCCATTCAGGCAAAGCACAAGGTGGTAGAGATACCAGCCTCGAATCTCAAAAAAGAGATTACTAAAATCCTTTTTGAGAAGGGTTACATCTTGAACTACAAGTTCGTAGAAGATGGCCCTCAGGGCACAATTAAGGTTGCCCTCAAATACGATCCAGTAAACAAGTGCAACGCAATCAAAAAGTTAATCCGTGTTTCATCACCGGGTTTGCGTCAGTACACTGGCTATCGTGAAATGCCGAGAGTAATTAATGGTTTGGGTATAGCTATTATATCCACATCACAGGGTGTTATGACAGACAAAGAGGCTTCAAAGCTGAAGATTGGTGGCGAAGTTCTATGTTATGTATATTAATTGAAGGAGTTATACTATGTCAAGAATTGGAAAATTACCTATTCAGATTCCTGCAGGTGTTACAGTAACATTTCAGGATGGCGTGGTTGCAGTGAAGGGCCCAAAGGGCGCTTTGTCACAGAGCATCAATCCTTCAATCAACGTGTCAATAGAGAACGGGGTAATCACATTGTCTGAAAATCCCGATTTACTTCAGGATAATCCAAAACAGCGTCATGCTTTCCACGGCCTTTATCGTGCTTTGGTAAACAATATGGTTGTAGGTGTTTCTGAAGGATATAAAGCAGAATTAGAAATTGTTGGTGTTGGTTATCGTGTATCAAATCAGGGTAATGTAATCACATTCGAACTTCTGCATTCACACTCAATCGTTTTGGTTCTGCCTTCAGAAATCAAAGTTGAGACTAAATCTGAGAGAAACAAGAACCCACTTATCACATTAGAATCATGCGATAAGCAGTTATTGGGTCAGGTATGTGCTAAGATCCGTTCTTTCCGTAAGCCTGAACCTTACAAGGGTAAGGGAATCAAGTTTGTAGGTGAAGTTATCCGCAGAAAGTCGGGTAAATCAGCTGCTGCTAAGTAATTAACATTTTAAATGTAATATTATGTCAGCAAAAACAGAAAGACGAAATAAGATCAAGTTCCGCGTTCGCAATAAGATTTCAGGAACAGTAGAACGTCCTCGTATGAGTGTATTTAGAAGCAATAAGCAGATATACGTTCAGATTATTGATGATTTGAATGGTAGAACTTTGGCATCAGCTTCATCATTAGGTTTTGAAAAGATGTCTAAGAAAGACCAGGCTGTAAAGGTTGGTGAACTTATTGCTCAGAATGCCAAGGAGGCAGGTATCACACAGGTTGTTTTTGACCGTAATGGTTTCCTGTACCATGGTAGAGTGAAGAATTTGGCAGATGCCGCACGTAATAACGGTCTCATTTTTTAACCTAGGCTACTATGAATAATAAGGTAAAAGTTACAAACGATATAGAGTTGAAAGACAGACTCGTGGCTATCAACCGTGTAACAAAGGTTACAAAGGGTGGTCGTACGTTCACATTTGCTGCAATTGTTGTAGTAGGTGATGGCAATGGTATTATCGGTCTTGGTTTGGGTAAAGCCAGCGAAGTTACCGCAGCTATTGCAAAAGGTGTTGAAGCTGCTAAGAAAGATTTGGTACGTGTACCTGTTCTCAAAGGAACTATTCCTCACGAACAGTCAGCTCGTTACGGTGGCGCAGAGGTATTCATGAAACCGGCTGCTCCAGGTACCGGAGTTGTTGCAGGTGGTGCTATGCGTGCAGTATTGGAGAGTGTTGGTATTACTGATGTGTTAGCTAAGTCTAAGGGCTCATCTAACCCTCACAACCTTGTTAAGGCAACTTTAAAGGCTCTCACAGAGATTCGTGATCCTAAAACTGTTGCTCAGAACAGAGGTATCAGTTTGAGTAAAGTATTTAATGGATAAGGAGGTTACAGATATGGCAAAAATTAAAATCAAGCAGACTAAGAGTCGTATTGGTGCTCCAGTTGATCAGAAAAGAACACTTGATGCATTAGGTCTTCGTAAATTGTACAGAACTGTAGAATTGGAAGATAATCCATCAATCAGAGGTATGATCAATAAGGTAAAACATTTGGTAACCATCATTGATTAATCTTAAAAAATTAAGAAGTATGAAATTAAATACATTAAAACCAGCAGAAGGCGCAACCAAAACCTCTAAGAGAATTGGTCGCGGACCGGGTTCTGGCCTTGGTGGTACATCTACCAGAGGTCACAAGGGTGCTAAGTCACGTTCTGGTTATTCCAAAAAACTTGGTTTCGAAGGTGGTCAGATGCCATTGCAGCGTCTTGTTCCTAAATTCGGTTTCAAGAACATTAACCACGTTGAATACAAAGCAATCAACCTTGACTTAATCCAGGCAATTGCTGAAAAACAGAACTTGGATAAGGTGTCAGTATCTGATTTGATTGCTGCAGGTTTTGTTTCTTCAAAGCAGTTGGTTAAAATTTTAGGTAACGGACAGCTTACTAAGAAAGTTGATGTAGAGGCTCACGCATTCTCAAAGAGTGCAGCAGCTGCTATTGAAGCATTAGGTGGTACAGCTATTAAATTGTAAAAACAATGAACGAAAATCTTCTAAAATATATAATCATTTTAGCATGTGCATTCTTGGCAGTTTACGTGGTGGTAAAAAACTGGCAGACTCTTAAGAATATTGCTAAGATAGAAGATTTGAGGAATAGGATTCTCACGACGGTACTCTTTATAGCAGTTTACCGTCTGGGAACCCATATACTACTTCCAGGTGTTGATGCCGAGATGCTTATCAATTTGCGTCGTCAGACCAGCGAAGGTCTGTTGTCACTTCTTGATATGTTCTCAGGTGGTGCATTCTCTAATGCTTCCATCTTTGCGTTGGGTGTAATGCCTTACATTTCAGCATCAATCGTTCTTCAGTTGTTGACAATTGCAGTGCCTTATTTCCAGAAATTACAGAAGGAAGGTGAAAGCGGTCGTATGAAAATTAATCAGTACACTCGCTATCTTACTCTTGTAATTCTGTTAATTCAGGGTCCTTCATATATGTTCAACCTGAAACAGACTATGGGTGTTAGTATAAATCCTCCAATAGATTGGACTTGGTTCATTATTACCTCTACTCTAATTTTGGCTGCAGGCAGTTCATTTATCCTATGGTTAGGTGAACGTATTACAGACAAAGGTATTGGTAATGGTGTATCATTTATCATCATGATAGGTATCATAGCCCGTTTCCCTGAAGCATTTATGCAGGAATTGACATCACGTATGTCTTCTATTGGTGCAGCAGGTGGTGGTTTGATTATGTTCCTATTGGAAATTGTTCTTCTGTTCATGGTTACCGCCGGTACTATTATGCTAGTTCAGGGCGTGAGAAAAATTCCTGTACAGTATGCAAAAAGAATTGAAGGAGGCAGACAATATGGTGGCGCACGTCAGTATATTCCTCTAAAGGTAAATGCTGCAAACGTTATGCCTATCATTTTTGCACAAGCTATTATGTTTATTCCTGTAGCAATATTTGGTACAGGCGAACAAAGTGGTTTTGCTCTGCAACTAAGAAATACAGATGGTCTTGTTTATAACTTGATTTACGCTGCATTAATTATTGTTTTCACATTGTTCTATACTGCTGTAACTGTAAATCCTCAGCAGATGGCAGATGATTTGAAACGCAACAATGGTTTTATTCCGGGTGTTAAGCCGGGTAAACCAACTGCAGAATATATTGATAGCGTAATGTCTCGTATTACTTGGCCTGGTGCTATCTTCCTAACAATTGTAGCAGTTCTACCTGCATTCGCAAGACTTCTTGGAATGAATCAGGCATTTGCTCAGTTCTTTGGAGGTACATCGCTAATCATTTTGGTAGGTGTCGTTCTCGATACATTACAGCAGGTTGAAAGTCATCTTTTGATGCGTCACTATGATGGTCTGTTGAAGACAGGTCGTATTAAGGGACGTTCAGGTGTAACAGCATATTGATAACCCAAAATGATATTTCTTAAAACTGAAGATGAAATAGCGCTGATGCGCGAAGCCAATAGGCTAGTTGGTAAAACTCTGGGTGAGATAGCTAAACTTATCAAGCCCGGTGTTACCACCAACCAGTTGACAAAGGTGGCAGAAGAATTCATTCGCGATAACGGGGCAATTCCTACTTTTAAGGGATACCCTGATAACGATGAAACCTCTTTCCCTGCAGCATTATGTACTTCAGTAAATGAGATGGTGGTACATGGAATACCTAATGATATTCCATTGAAAGATGGAGATATTGTTTCAGTAGATTGTGGAACACTATTGAATGGTTTCAACGGCGATTCTGCTTATACATTTTGTGTAGGCGAAGTGTCCGAAGAAGTTAGACAATTACTTAGAGTTACTAAAGAGTCTTTATACAAAGGTATAGAGAATGCAATAGTAGGTAAGCGTCTTGGAGATATTGGTTACGCAGTTCAAACACATTGTGAACAGTGTGGCTATGGTGTTGTTAGAGAGTTTGTAGGACATGGAATAGGTCGCGAAATGCACGAAGATCCTGCAGTTCCAAATTATGGCAAACGTGGTTATGGTACACAACTTAAAAAAGGTATGTGTCTTGCTATAGAGCCAATGATTACTTTAGGAAAAAGGCAAATCGTGATGGATAATGATGGTTGGGGCGTTAGAACCCGTGACCGTAAGCCTGCCGCTCATTTTGAGCATACGGTAGCAGTTTATGCCGGCAAGGCTGAAATTCTTTCCACTTTTGACTACATAGAAGCAGTTTTAGGAGATAAAGAGTTTTAATATGGCAAAACAATCCGCAATAGAACAAGATGGTACGATAGTTGAATCGTTATCGAATGCAATGTTTCGTATCCAATTAGAGAATGGTCACGAGATTACCGGTCATATATCCGGTAAGATGAGAATGCATTTTATTAAAATTTTACCAGGAGATAAGGTTAAGGTGGAGATGTCTCCATACGATCTTACTAAAGGTAGAATAGTATTCAGGTACAAATAAAAAGAGTAGATATATGAAAGTTAGAGTTTCATTGAAGAAACGTTCAGCCGACTGTAAGATAGTTCGTCGCAAAGGACGTCTGTATTTAATCAACAAGAAGGATCCTAAGATGAAGTTACGTCAAGGATAAACCTAAGTAAACAAATTTAATTATTATATGGCAATAAGAATCGCTGGAGTTGACATCCCACAGAATAAGAGGGGTGAAATCGCGTTAACCTACATTTTTGGAATAGGTCGCAGCAGCGCTACCAAAATTTTGGAGAAGGCTGGTGTGGATAAAGACATCAAGGCACAGGATTGGACTGACGATATGGCAGCAAGAATCCGTGAAGTGATTGGTGCAGAGTATATAGTAGAGGGCGACCTCCGTAGTGAGGTTCAGCTGAACATCAAACGACTGATGGATATAGGTTGTTACCGTGGTATCCGTCATCGTATAGGTCTTCCAGTTCGTGGACAGAGCACAAAGAATAATGCTCGTACACGTAAGGGACGTAAGAAAACTGTTGCTAATAAGAAAAAAGCTACTAAATAATTGAACTATGGCAAAGAAGACAGTTACAACTAAGAAAAGAAATGTGAAGGTTGATGCAATGGGACAATTGCATGTTCACTCATCATTCAATAATATCATTGTTACTCTTGCTAACAGTGAAGGTCAAGTAATATCTTGGTCATCAGCTGGTAAGATGGGTTTCCGTGGTTCAAAGAAGAACACTCCTTATGCAGCTCAGATGGCAGCAGAAGATTGTTCTAAGGTAGCATATGACCTTGGACTTAGAAAGGTTAAGGCATACGTTAAAGGCCCGGGAAATGGTCGTGAATCAGCCATCCGTGCTATACATGGTGCAGGTATTGAAGTTATAGAGATTATTGATGTGACACCGCTGCCACATAATGGCTGCCGTCCACCAAAAAGAAGAAGAGTTTAATTTAAAATCGAAAAATAATGGCTAGATATACTGGACCAAAAACTAGAATTGCCCGTAAATTTGGTGAGGCAATCTATGGAGCAGACAAATCTTTTGAAAAGAGAAAATACGCTCCAGGACAGCACGGTAATAACCGTCGTCGTAAGACTTCAGAATATGGTGTGATGCTTGCTGAAAAACAGAAGGCTAAATACACTTATGGAGTTTTGGAAAAACAGTTCCGCAATTTGTTTGAGAAAGCATCAAGTGCAGATGGCATTACCGGTGTAAACTTGTTACAGGCATTGGAATCTCGTCTTGATAACGTAGTATTCCGTCTTGGTCTTGCTCCTACACGTGCAGCTGCTCGTCAGCTTGTTAGTCATCGTCATATTGTTGTAGATGGTAAGGTATTGAATATTCCTTCATATCAGGTTAAACCAGGTCAGATTGTTGGTGTACGCGAGAGATCTAAATCTCTTGAAGTAATTGCTGATTCTCTTGCAGGTTTCAACCACAGCAAGTATTCATGGATTGAGTGGGATGAACAGTCAAAGGCTGGTAAATTCTTGCACAAACCAGAGAGAGAAGATATTCCTGAAAACATTAAGGAACAACTTATCGTTGAATTGTATTCTAAATAATAAATAGAGGCAAATGGCAATATTAGCATTTCAAAAACCTGAAAAGGTAATAATGGTGGAATCAACCGATAGTTTCGGTAAATTTGAGTTTCGTCCGTTAGAGCCTGGTTTCGGAATTACTATTGGAAACGCGTTGCGTCGTATCCTTCTTTCTACTCTTGAAGGTTATGCTATTAACACAATCAAGATAGAAGGTGTAGAGCACGAATTTTCAACAGTTCCGGGTGTTATGGAAGATGTTACAAACATCATCCTTAACCTGAAGCAAGTAAGATTCAAGCGTATTGCTGAAGAATTTGAAAGCGAAAAAGTCAGCATTAAAATTGCTAACGCAAAGGAATTTAAAGCTGGCGATATAGGTAAATGTTTGACTGGATTTGAAGTGTTAAATCCTGAATTGGTCATCTGCCATTTAGATTCAAAAGCTTCACTTCAGATAGAGATATCTATAAATAAAGGTCGTGGATATATACCATCAGAGGAGAATAAAGAATTCTGCACAGAATTAAATACTATTCCAGTGGATTCTATCTATACTCCTATCCGTAATGTCAAGTATCTTGTAGAGCCATTCCGTGTAGAACAGAAAACTGACTATGACAAATTGGTACTTGAAATTACCACCGATGGTTCTATTCATCCTAAAGACGCTTTGAAAGAGGCTGCAAAGATTCTCATTTACCACTTTATGCTCTTCTCAGATGATAAGATTTCAATTGAGAATGTAGATCTTGATGGTAATGAAGAGTTTGATGAAGAGGTACTGCACATGCGTCAGCTCTTGAAGACAAAACTGACAGATCTGAACCTATCAGTGCGCGCATTGAACTGTTTGAAAACTGCAGAAGTTGATACTCTTGGCGATTTGGTTGCATATAACAAGACCGATTTACTTAAGTTCCGTAACTTTGGTAAGAAGTCTTTGACCGAACTTGATGAATTGCTAGAGCGTTTGAATCTTTCATTTGGAACCGACACTTCAAGGTATAAATTAGATAAAGACTAACAATGAGACATAATAAGAAATTCAATCATTTGAGCCGTACAGCATCTCACAGAAATGCTATGCTCGCAAATATGACCTGCTCTCTTATCATGCATAAGAGAATACAGACCACTCTTGCTAAAGCAAAGGCTCTGCGCGTGTATGCTGAACCAATTATCAACCGCGCGAAGAAAGACGATACAAATTCACGTCGTGTAGTATTTAGCTATCTTCAGAACAAGGAGGCTGTTACTGAGTTGTTCAAGGAGATTTCTCAGAAGATTGCTGATCGCCCAGGAGGTTACTTACGCATAATTAAATTAGGTATCCGTAAGAGCGATGCTACAGAAATGTGTTTCATCGAATTCGTAGATTACGATGAAAATATGGCTAAGACAACCAAGAAAGCAACCAAGACTCGTCGTTCACGTAAGTCTTCTGCTGAAAAGGCTGTTGCAGCAGAATCAGCTCCAGCTGAAGAAGCAAAAGTTGAAGAGTAAGAACAAAATCATAAGTTCTGTAAAAATGAGAGGCCTTGTGTCTCTCATTTTGCACCTTATATATTAAGTAGAAAATGTTTTTTGAAAATTTTTAGAAAAAAGTTTGTAAAACATTTGGTGGGTATTAAAAAACTCTCTACCTTTGCATCCGCTTTC
>CALFTK010000045.1 GCA_937916465.1 uncultured Bacteroidales bacterium | reverse complement strand
ACTTGTTTCAATGGCATACGACACTTTTAAGTATGTTCAGTTGAATCAAGGAGAGGATATGGTTGCTTTCAAGCAGGCCAAAGGCGAGCTTAAACAACGATTAGCCTCATTAAATGGTACACTTAACCGCCGTATGCATGCTGCAACTCAACTTGACTATGAAGATTGGCTTAAATCGCATCAGCCTTTCCACTGGTTGGCTGAATTCTACCAAATCATCAAAGGCAATGGTGGCTTTGATGTGATTATTGGCAATCCACCGTATGTTGAATATCCAAGTAAAGATGTTCAATATCGCTTCGATTATTTGGAAGCAGCTCAATGTGGCAATTTGTATGGATGTTGTACAGAGCGAGGACTAAAAATAAGTCAGCCCGAAGGTAGATTTAGCTTCATCGTACCTGTTGCGATTACCTGTTCAAAAAGAATGGATACAGTAATAAGACTATTAAAAGATAGTTCTAATCTTTTGCTGTTTGCAAATTTCGATGATAGACCAGGCCGTTTGTTCGAGATGATAGAACATCTTCGGGCAACAATATTTATTGCAAATAAAAGTGAAAATAGTGAATGTCAGCAAGTGTATGCTACTAAATATAACCGATGGTATACGCAATGTCGAAGTATACTTTTTGATAGTATATGCTATGCCAATGTTTCCAAGTTTGTTAAGTCTTTTACTATTCCAAAGTTGTCATATTCTATAGAATGTAGTATAAATGACAAACTACAATCTAATGATAATATTATAGCAAATTACTATGGTTCTTCCTTTTCAAAATCTTCAATATACTTCAGAGCAGCAGGAGGAGGCTATTTCTTACTTATAAAGAATCAGAAAAGCATAACATACATTGATGGCGTGTTAGAGGATGTAAAAGCGGAAAAAGAAATAAAAATTAATGATGCTTATAATAATTCTGCTATAGGTGCAATTGTGTCATCATCGTTATTCTATTGGAATTATATAGCTTATACTGACTGTAGAAATTTAACAAAGGGCTATATAGATAACTTCCCAGTTCCAATTTTAGCAGTAGAAGATGTAGATTTGGCAAACAATGGGACGACTTTATTTGTAGATTATGAATCAAATAAATTCACAAAGAATACATATTATAAGTCTACAGGTAGAAATGTAATATATGATGAATATTATCCCAAAAAGTCTAAAAAATTAATTGACGAAATAGATAAATGTATTGCAAAATATTATAACTTTACAGAAGAAGAACTTGATTTTATAATTAACTACGATATCAAGTACCGTATGGGTGATGAATTAAATGAGTAAGAAGTATATGGGCAAAACACTTATTGTATTAGGAAATGGATTTGATTTGGATTTAGGTTGGAAAACTTCATATTCCGATTTCTATAAAGCAAAACAACAGAAATTTGTATCCCTTAATGGAATGTCATATGTGCATAAAATGATAACCGAAGGACATTGGTATAATCTTGAAGGTTATTTAAGAGAGTGTATGCGTGAGGTACCCAGTGAGAAAGTAGAGGAATTGAATTACTTTTGGATTCTTTGCAGAAATACGATAGGTGACTACCTATCTCAACATAATATATATACTACCATAACTGATAGTTGTGCTTATAGGCTGTTATCAAAAATCTCGTCATCTGATATTGTTTCTTTTAACTATACTAATCCTTTTGATATTATCGGTCTGAATAATCATAACATATTAAATGTACATGGATGCTTGAAAAAAAGATTGACTGGTGCTGAGATTAAATTAGGGGTTGATTCTGCTGTAAGAAGTCTAAATGAATTAACTGCATCTGAAGACAAACTCAAATGTATAATTAAAACGGAAGAAAATCACAATATTGATAAATTTCTTGTACTATCAAAGATTGCAGATAATATAATAATCTATGGTCACTCATTAGGCATTACAGACTCTGATTATTTCAAACCAATATTAAAGGGTATAATTGAAAACAGAGTTGTTAATAAAACTATATACATAGTAACATATAACGAATCGAGTCTGCAATGTATAAAGGATAATCTACTAGAATATGGAATATCTTATTCCGATTTATTACTATCAAATGTAAATATCAAAACTGTTTTTACTTCCAGAGGCAAAAATGATTTAGATTTTTGCAATATGATTAACAATGTTGAATTCTAATGGAGAATTGCCTAGCATATCTCGGCAATAAAGAACTTCTCAATATGAGAAAGGTTGGATTTCTTGCTTCACGTAAGATTTCCACACTTTCTATACTCCCAACTCTTGAATGGGCAATGAAGGTCAGCAAACAGAAAGGTCTTGCCGTTGTTAGTGGATTTCACTCCAAGATGGAACGTGATGTACTTCAAATCCTCCTTCAAGGAGAATGCAGTATTATCGTAGTCCTCGCTCGTGGTATGTACCATAAATTGCCAAAACAATACGAGGTGGCAATGTCACAAAACCGCCTCCTCATAATCTCCTACGAAAAAGAATCGGTAACTCGTGTTTCCGAAGCCACCGCCCACAAGCGCAATGATTACGTTAGAGAAATAGCAGATGAAATGCAAGTAACTCCATTCTATTGACTGTCCGAGTAATATTTATAAAAAATCCCTATCGTTAACTATAATATTAAACGTCTTACCGATAGGGAATATGGAATATCAGATTTGAAAAATTATCAAAATTTCAAAGGTTCTACTCTACAAACAAGTCATCAAGTACAACTTCGCTTTGTACGGTTCCGCTATACATGTTCTTTTTAAGGCCGTAGGTGGTTACGAATGTTTGATGTATGGCTTTACGTGTTTTGGTTGCTGAACGGAAAATCTCAGCACGCTCTCGCAAACGTTCATCATATTGTTTGGTAATTTCAAACTCACCTTGCGAGAACTTCATTTCACAAAGGTTAATAGTTTGGTCTCTGCGGTCAATGAGCAAGTCAATTTGTGCTCCATCACCTTTCCAACCACATATATCGCTTTGCACACCACTAATACCCAACTTTCGCTTAATCTGTCGAATATGGTGTAAACTTAGCTGCTCGAATGAATAACCACTCCAAGCCCTGCGAGATGGAGAGTCTATCATGTTTTGCCAATGGTTTTCATCTTGACCACGATAACCCTTTACATAGCGAAGATGGAATAGTGTGAATAAGTCCGTCAATTGATATATTGTGCCACGCTCACTCTTTCCGAATGCTGTATATTGACGGATAAAGTCACAATCACAGAGATTACGGAGTGCTTTTGTCAAGGCACCACCATCTTCAATTTTAGTGGCTGCCATAATTTCTGTACGAGTCAGTCCAGATGCCTTGTTTGCCAACACTTCTATGATTTGTTTATGTAATGTAGCTTCGTTGAATAGCGAACGGAACAAGAAGTTATACTCTCGTGAAAGTGGAGCGTTTTGGACAAAGAAGAGATTATCAACATTTTGTGTCAGGCTCTTGTCTTGTTCAAGCATCTGAAGGTACAATGGAGTACCGCCAAGTATCATATAACATTCTGCTATCTGGTAGCGATTCCAGTTTATTCCGCGTGATATAAGGTATTGCTCTGTCTCATATAATGAAAATGGAGCAAGATAGATACTTCGAGTGGTTCTATTATACAATCCACCTTTGTCCGAAAGAACATTCTCTCGCATCCAAGTGGTTGCACTACCACAAACAATAAGTTTCAAGCGATTGTTGGTAGCACCCCAAGAGTTCCAAAAGTATTCAAAAGCTTTAATGAACCGGCTCTTTGGGGTATCCATCCAAGGCAATTCATCAAGAAATACAACAATGGGGCTATCGCCATCAATAGACTCAAGATATTCACGTAACTGAGCAAATGCATCAAACCAATCCTTTGCAACTTTCCATTTGCGACCCGAATAATGCTCTAACTGACGAGTGAATTCACCAAGTTGTTCCTTCTTCGTTCCTTGATAAATACCAGTGGAGTAAAAACTAAACGTATCATTGAAATATTGTCTTACCAGATAGGTCTTACCGATACGGCGTCTTCCATAAATAGCAATAAGTTCTGGAGACTTTGATTCAATACGCTGACGCAAAATTTCCTGCTCAACCTTTCTTCCTATGATAATATCACTCATACCCCAATCATTTAAGTTTATGCAAATGTAAGTAAAATCCTTCGATTCTTTATCGGTAACTCATTTTTTTTCGAGTTACCGATAAGGAATCGCACATATCTGAGGGTTTTATCGTAATGCTTATTACCGTAACGGTGGTTATGATTGTGTAAAATCTTACTAATAAAATTATCATTCGTGCAACAAATTCATAGTTTATATGGTTTTTGCTGCAAATAAGAATCCAGAGTTTGAAAAGTCAAAATGGAATAAGAAATATCTTTGCTCTACAAAAAAAATAGTACTTTTGGAGTGTTAACCAAGTAAGTGTGTTCATGATGAAAAAGATATTTGCAGTTTTGGCAGTATTGTTGGGTGGATTTACCAGTGTGCAGGCCGATATTTCTGATAAGATTGTGCTTAAAATTGAGGCTCCCGATGTTCAACAGCAGATAGAAGGGAGTAGAGTGGTGGAGAACTTCAATGCAGATTGGCTCTTTCATAGAGGTGATTTGGAAAGTGTTCCTACCATTATTCCTAAAGCAGATGATGGAAACTGGCAACAGGTAGATGTGCCTCACGACTTCCAAATATCGCAGCCTTGGATAGAACCATCGCCCGATGAGGTACCAAACTATACCGATGTGGCATCGAACTTTAAGAGCATACTATCATCGCGTGCTTTCAAAGCAATGGGAATAGGGTGGTATGTAAAAGAGTTTACTCCTGCAGAAGAGATGCGTGGCAAAAGAATCCTGATAGATTTTGAAGGAATAATGTATTTAGGCGATGTCTATCTGAATGGAACCAGAATAGGGGGAACCGATTATGGATATGTGGGCTTTGAAATAGATATTACAAAGTTGCTGAAATATGGAGAGAAGAATGTTATAGCTGTAAAGGCCGATACCAGCACACCGGAGACTTCAAGATGGTACACCGGTGGCGGTCTGATAAGAGATGTGAATATTATCTATACCGATGCTGAAATCTACTTTAACCGTCACCCTTTGTATATAACTACCACTAATAATAAGGTGGTAAATATCAAGGCAGAGGTTATAAACCGTACCAGATCTAACAGTGTAAACCTGCACACAATTATTAAAGATCAAAGTGGTATGGTAGTTTATGATAAAAAGGTGAGCGCAGCAATCAATAGAAAGAATCCTGTTCACGAAATACAACTTGCACCTATAGAAATAGATAATCCACACCTTTGGAGTACCGTAAATCCTTATCTATATACTGCTTACGTTTATATTTTAGATGATAATGGTAATGTAAAAGATTCTGCGAAGCATCGTTTTGGTATTCGCCATATAGAGTATTCGCCTGAATTTGGGCTAAAACTAAATGGTGAAAAGGTGCTTTTAAAAGGAATTGCAAACCACCATTCGTTAGGAGCGTTAGGTGCAGCAGCCTACCCAAAAGCAATAGAAAAACGTTTGCGTATGTTGAAGGATTTTGGTTTTAACCATGTGCGCTGTTCTCATAATCCGTACAGTAAATCATTCCTGGAACTGTGCGATTCTTTAGGTATTTTGGTAGTTGACGAACTATACGATAAATGGTTGGATCAGTTCTGTGGAGGTAGAAAGCCATGGATGCAACTCTGGCCATACGATCTGCCTGAATGGGTTAAGCGAGACAGGAATCATCCTTCTGTAATAATGTGGAGTTTGGGCAATGAACTGCAAACCTATTCAAATCTTCCATTTGGTGATTGGGGAGTAACTCCTTATCGTATTATGAAACCTGTACTTAAAAAATATGATGATACACGTCCAATTACAGTGGCAATGCATCCGCGTGGCAGACATCAGGATACAGATTCTCTGCCTGCACCATTGGTTTTAGAGACTGATATTGCATCATACAATTACAGATATATGTATTTCCCCGGTGATAGCAAACGTTATCCGTGGATGATGTTCTACCAAAGCGAAGCAGCAACCACTGGAACTCCGGGAAACTATTTTGAAATGAATCTGGACAAAGTAATTGGTCTGGCATATTGGGGACAGATTGACTATTTGGGAGAATCACCGGGATGGCCGGCAAAAGGATGGAAGGATGGTGTGTTCGATATATCGTTGCAACCAAAACCATCGGCCTATCTACTTAAATCCATGTTTACTGAAGAACCTGTAGTGCATATTGGCATAGTGGATAAGGCATCGCGTGAACTGCAGTGGAATGGCATAAATGTGGCAACCGATCTGGCATCGGAAAACTGGAACAGAGAAGAGGGTAGTAAGGTCGCTTTATATGTATATACCAATGCAGAAAGGGTGGAACTTGTGGTGAATGGAAAAGTGGTGGCAGAAAAAGATAATACCATGAATCCTAAATCACGTAACAAGATGCGTTTTGATAATATTGCATATGAACCCGGGTATCTTGAAGCAGTGGCTTATAATGGCGATAAGGTTGTTGCAAAGCATCGTATAGAGACTGCAGGTAAAACCAGAAAACTGTTGCTTCAGGCCGAAGATAATACCTGGCAGGCCGATAATAATGATTTAATGCACGTAAGAGTATATGCAGTAGATTCAAAAGGTCGCAGAGTGTGGAATGAATATGGTAAACTTCAGTTTAAGGTAGAAGGCGATGCCGAAATAGTTGCTGTTGATAATGGTGATATATACAGTAACGAACTGCACGTAGGCGGCGAACGCAGTCTGTTTGCAGGTTCGGCATTGGTTATACTTAAGGCAGGAACCAATCCCGATAAAATTACCCTTACAGCAACACTGCAAGAGTAGGTGAATAAGAAATAATTAATGGAGAGCAATTGATTATTCAGATGAAAGATGTAACAATACAACCATTTACCCCCGATTATGCAACTAATATGGATATACCATATTCCGAGGGTGGGGTAAAGGCAGGTTTTCCAAGTCCGGCAGAGAGTTTTAAGGGCGAAACAATTGATTTGAACAGAGAATTAGTGCGTCACAGAGAGACAACGTTCTATAGCCGTGTACGTGGTAACTCTATGATAGATAGTGGTATAGGTGATGGCGATTTAGCAGTGGTGGATTGTTCGCTTGAACCCAGAAACGGCGATATTGTAGTGGCTGTTATAGATGGAGAATTTACATTGAAGTATTTTAGAATGGATGAAAAGAACTGCTGTGCATGGTTAATACCAGCAAACAGTAGTTATGCTCCTATAAAAGTAACAGAAGAGAACAACTTTCAAATTTGGGGTGTGGTAACCTACACAATAAGAAAACATAGATAATGAAACTGGTAGGGCTGGCAGACTGCAACAACTTTTTTGTATCGTGCGAAAGGGCCTTCAGACCCGATTTGCAAGGACGTCCTGTGCTTGTCCTTTCCAATAACGATGGCTGTGTAGTATCTCGTAGCAACGAAGTAAAGGCCTTAGGTATAAAGATGGGTGTGCCTTTTTATCAGATTAAAGATTTGGTTGATAAACATAATATTGCGGTCTTTTCCAGTAACTACGAACTCTATGGCGATATGAGCAGCAGAGTTATGTCAATGCTGTCATCCTTTACGCCAAAATTGGAACAGTATTCTATAGATGAAGCCTTTTTAGATTTCTCCGATATGCACTTTGCAGATACTTCTCTACATGATTATTGTGTAAATGCAATAAGGAGTATAAACAGGGGAGTGCATATTCCTGTATCCATGGGAATAGCCCCTACAAAGACATTGGCAAAGATGGCAAGTAAATTTGCTAAACAGTATCCTGCATATAAAGGAGTATGTATAATAGATAATGATGAAAAGCGAGAAAAGGCATTGAAACTATTTCCTGTTGCCGATGTTTTTGGAATAGGGCGTAAAGCAAATGCCAAATTACAATACTACGGTGTGGAGACTGCTTGGGATTTTACCTTGTTGAAAGAGGGTTTTGTTAGAAATCTTTTGACTATTCAGGGAGTGCGTACATGGCGCGAACTAAAAGGAGAACATGCTCTGCAGATAGACGAATTGCCTGAAAAGAAAAGCATTTGCGTAAGCCGTAGCTTTTCAGAACAGGGCGTAAATGAACGTGAAAAATTAGAGGAAGCAGTATCGAATTTTGCATCGGAATGTGCCCGTAAACTGCGCGAACAACACACCTGTTGTAGTCAGATGCTTGTTTTTGCTGCAACAAGTAGATTTCGTACAGAACTGCCATCCGATTATATAAGCCGTACCGTTACATTTCAAGTACCAACAGCTTCTACAACAGAACTTATACAGAATGCAATGCAGATAATTCGTTCTGAATGGAAAAACTCATCATTCCACTACAAGAAAGCTGGTGTTATAGTGACAGGTATATCTTCAGATTCTGCAGTGCAGGCATCGCTTTTCGATAGTATAGACCGTGGTAAACAAAACCGTTTGCAACGCACTATAGATTCCATTAACAGCAAAAGCGGTTTTGGTGCAGTTCGCAGTGCCAGTCAGGGCGAACAGAAACGCTATAAATTAAAGTCCGATCATCTTTCCAAACGCTTTTCTACCAATCTTAACGAAATTATAACCGTCAAATCAGAATAATAGAGTAACTTTGCAATACTGAAAGGTGAATGTTTAATAATTAAGGTAATATGAAGAAGATTTTAATGATTATGGCAGTTGCTATGATTGCACTGGCAGGCTGTAAAGGCAAACAGGCTCAGCAGCAAGAAGAACATGCATGCGATAAATGTATGGATGGAAAATGGAGTATTGTAAAGGTGTTAGATGTAGAACCATCTGCAGCTCTGAAAGATTCTGTAGCATTTGTATTCAACAAAGCTGAAGGTTCAGTTCAGGTTAAGGCCGGTTGTAACATTATTAATGTAAGTTTTCAGCAAGAGTGTGAAAAAATTACCTTTGGTGAAGGTCTAAGCACAAAGATGGCTTGTCCTGATATGAGTTTGGAAGATGCTTGTTTGAAGGCTCTGCCTATGGTTACTGGTATTAAGAAGGGTCTGGGTAAGGCAGAAATGACAGATGCTGAAGGCAATGTTATAATTACTCTTCAAAAATCTGCAAATTAAATACATAAGTAAACAGATAACAAAAGAGTGGTCGTTAGATAGCTCTTTTGTTTTATCCGAAGGACGCATCCGTTAGGATGCCATAATAAAAAAGGTTTATAGGTGCCTCAAAACAAAATTTCATAACAAAACCCCGAAAGTTTTTTGTCTAACTTTCGGGGTTCATGTCACTGATTAGTCACCCTCTTTGTTTAATATTAGTTTCTTATTCTCGATCTAAAGCTGGAAACCAATCCTAAATTGTAAGTGGGGTTCGAAGTAGTATCTGCCATAGTTACCAGAGTAATAGCCAATACCGCCACCAATGGTAAACTCGCAGAACCAATGTTTATCAAAATCACGCTTTATACCATATACAGGAACTATGGAAGCCTTAAAAGGGGTATTGGGTATTAAGATTGCTCCGGTGGTCTTAAGCGAAAAGAAATCCAGCTCATTAAGATAGTATCTCGGCTCTATCGTTAGATTAAATCCACTGTTGATAGAGTAATTATTTTTTGAGGGGCTATATACCTCACCGCCAGCACCAACGCGACCAATCAATGCCATTCCGCTATCCCATTTGTACTCATAGCTATATTCAAGACCATACAATGTCCTCAATGAGAAGGAGTGTGTAGAATGCTCCTGGGCGTTTGCGCTGAGAGCGAATGTCACAATAGTAAATACTGAAACTAATAATTTCTTCATACTTGTAGTAATTGAGTCGTGTTATTTTACATTATTGTAATGTTCTTCGAACTACAGCTGTTATAAGTAATATGATAACAATAACATTTATTATCACTCTCTTTTTTGTTTTGAGGTACCTGGCAGATTCGAACTGCCGTAGACGGTTTTGCAGACCGCTACCTAGCCACTCGGTCAAGGTACCATAGCGCCATTTGCGAGTGCAAAGATAATGCTTTTTTTGAAAGGATTGTTATTTTATCTGTTTTTTATAGATAAAATATCTACCTTTACGCAGATAAATGGAAAATAAGGTACGAAAATACATAGAAAAGAACAGATTACTAAGTGAAGACAGCCTTATTCTGTTGGGTATAAGCGGTGGCGCAGACAGTGTTGCACTGCTACGTGTTTTGCTTGCCCTTGGTTACCGTTGTGTGGCTGTTCATTGTAATTTTCATCTTCGTGGCGAAGAGAGTAATCGAGACCAAATGTTTGTAGAACATCTCTGTGCTTCATTTGGAGTTAAACTTGAAATCTGCCATTACGATACATATAAATATGCATCGGATAATAAAATATCTATTGAAATGGCAGCGCGTGAACTGCGTTATGCCGATTTTGAAAGATTGCGCCGAAAATATAATGCCGATTATATTGCGGTGGCACATCATCGTGACGACTCGGTAGAAACTCTGCTTATGAACTTAATGCGTGGCACAGGAATTCGTGGGCTGACCGGCATAAAACCCATAAATGGAAACATCATCAGGCCTTTGTTGTCACTTCAAAGAATTGAAATTGAACAGTATCTGCAAAGTATAGGGCAAGATTATGTTACTGACAGTACCAATTTGGAGGCAGAATACACACGTAATAAAATAAGATTACATTTGCTTCCGCTTATGCGTGCCATAAATCCAAATACCGATAAATCTATAGAGAATACTGCATTGCATTTGCAACAGACTCTACTTGTATATGAGAAAGCTATACAAGACACTTTGGATAAGATAGTAACTGAAGATAACGGTCAGTTCTATATTGATATTGATGGACTTAAGAATTCCGTCTCTGCAAATACTGTACTGTTTGAATTCCTTTCAAGATACGGATATAATGAGCAGCAGGTATTGCAGATAATAGATTCGCTCGATTCAGAAGCTGGACGTAAATTCAAGTCACAAAACCATGTACTATACAAAGACCGTAAAAAACTGGTTTTAATGGTAGATACGGAGCAGTGTTTCTGTATAGAGGTTAATCTTTCTAATCCACAAAAAGTAGAGATGCCCGATGGCAGAACCTTGTGTTTTGAATTTAGAGAAGGTAGTGCAGAGATAGATAAATCAAAAAATATAGCTACGCTTGATGCAGACAAGGTAGGTGACAAACTGAAAGTCAGACTGTGGAAGCAGGGCGATTTCTTTGTGCCATTTGGAATGAAAGGTAAAAAGTTGCTAAGCGACTTTATGACCGACTGTAAATTTGATATAACAAGAAAACGCAACCAATGCGTTGTCTGCAATGATTGCGCTCTTATATGGGTGGTAGGCGAACGTTCAGATGATCGCTATCGTGTTACAAAAGAAACTGTCAGACAGTTGGTTCTATCTGTAAACTAACGGATTAGTCTAATTGTTGTAGAAGTTGGTCAACCAACGTATCTCCCAAAGATTTTGCTTTTTCTAATGATTTGCGTGCTGCAGCTGTTTTGTCGGTGCGCATATAGCAAATACCTAAAAGACGATGTATATCGCTTATATTCGGTTCCTCTTCTGCAAGCTGTTGTAATAGTGGCAATGCTTTCTCTATTTCTCCTACACGAACCAACAGACTGGCCTGTTCCAATTTATAACCAATATCATTTGGTTCCAAAGTGATAGCATGTTCTATATCCTTCAATGCCAATTCGTACATTTTTGCCTTAATCTCCAACTGTTCACGTATGTAATAGAAGCTGGAGTTCATATATATGCTACCAAGTAACTCTTCATATCTGTACAAATCGACAACAGCATTTCTGTAGTTTCCGGCCTTTTCATTCAGTAAGGCACGTTCCTGAATATATTGTGCTGCACGTTGTGGAGTAGGGGTTCCACACTTAGAAATGGCACTGTCTATCAGGGTAATCTGTTCTTCAATGTCAATATCTAATTCTCTGCTTATGGTGTATGCCAAAAGATATGTTTCAGGAGAAGCTAAATTGCTTTCGTTTATCTTTTTGTAACAATCGTATGATTCCCGGTAGTTTCCTAATGAATAGAGAATATTACCTTTTATTCTATAATATGCAGGTTCTTCTTTAGCCTCTATTGCTTTATTGATGATATCTAATGCAAGTTCCAGATTCCAATTATCAATGCCTACCTTGAAATTGTTGGTAATGGTGTTATATATAAGATTGGCATAATCGCAAAGGAATTCGTGTGACTTATCGCCTGAAAGTTCAATGGATTTCTCTATTAGAGATAAAGCATATTGATGTTGTGTGGAGTCTGCTTCATTTATAAGAAATGCTCCTTTGTTAAAATAACCATCGGCACTGTTTGGAAATTGTGCAATATAGTCATTAAGCAGTTTTCCATATTCATCGGTAGATAATCCTTGCATCATAAAGACGTATGCAAGAGCATTCTCTTCATTGGCAGGAAGTTGTTTTCTGATGTTTATCTGTTTGTAAGCGTTTTCAGCCAGCGATGCTGCTCCTATCTCTATCTGATTGATAAATTGTGCATCCAGAACGTATGTACATGTGTCTGTTTCGGTATTACACTTTTGCACTATACCAATAACTGCACCGCCTGCATTCATTACAGGACAACCAAAGAGTGATGAATCGGGAGTGCATGACAAGGTGTAATATTTACAACCATTTGCAATATCTGTAAGATTAATAACCTTTGCCTCTACAACTTCAACCTTTTTCTGTGTAGTATATGGCAGAATATATAGTTTTTCATCAACAGTAGCACTATCCTGTGTTAGTGGTAAAGTGGATATTCTTTTGCCCTGTGGTATAATGAATCGTGCCACTTCGTATATGCCATTGGCACCGGTTAATACTTCGGCATTATGTGCAATTCCTTTGCCGTCTATAGCAATGATACTGTCAGCACCGGTCAGGAAGGACAGGTCTGTAAATACGGTATTGCCATTGCAAATAAAACCCTGACCCTGATGAATCTCTGTACCTTCATTGTAGGATACTATTCTAACAACACTGTTTTTTGCTCCTTTAATCCATTTAGGCTGTTTGGGTGCTGATGTTGCTGATAAAGACACCAAAGCAACCAATATAGAGAGTATTATCTTTTTCATTCTTCGTTTCTTTGTTTTACTATTTCATAAATAAGCACACCTGCTGCAACTGATACATTCAGTGAACCGATATGTCCTAAAATAGGAATCTTTACCCATTCATCACAAAGTGCCAGGTGTTCTTGAGGTATGCCTCTGTCTTCTGCACCCATAATAAGACAAACAGGTCCATTGTATGAACCTTTGGTGTAACTTTGATTACCCTTTTCTGTTGCACCGGCTATATGTATGCCACAGTTCTTTAAATACTTGATGGTTTTGGTAATGTTCTCTTCCCTGCATACCGGTATGGTGTGCAATGCTCCTGCCGATGTCTTTATGGCATCTGCATTTACGCTGACACTATTCTTTGATGGAATAATTATTGCATCAACTCCGGCACATTCGGCAGTTCTGGCTATGGCACCAAAATTGCGAACATCGGTAAGTCCGTCCAAAAGCACAAAGAAAGGATTCTTTCCCTCTTCAAACAGAGTAGGTACAATATCTTCTATGTGTTGATATGTAATCTGTGTAGTGTATGCAATAACACCCTGATGATTCTTTCTGGTTATGCGATTCAACTTCTCAATAGGCACTCTTTGTACAGGAATATGTCTGCCTTTCAGAACGTTGAACAGTTCGCGTGACAATTCACCCTGCAAGTCCTTTTTTATAAGCAGTTTGTCTATCTCTTTTCCGGCTTCTATAGCCTCTATTACGGCACGTATGCCAAATATCATTTCATCTTCCATTGTTCTCTATCAATGATTTTGCATTTTCTATTGCAGCTTGCGATAAAGATGTACCGCTCATCATCTGCGCAATTTCAATTATTCTCTCATCTCTGTTTAATAGCTTTATGCCTGTACGTGTGGCATCATCGTTGTCCTCTTTATATACCTTATAGTGATGTTCTCCATACGATGCTATCTGTGGCAAATGCGTAATGGCAAGCACTTGATGTCCGTTTCTGCACAACTGCTGCATCATTTGTGCCATCTTATCGGCTATAGCACCCGATACGCCTGTGTCTATTTCATCGAATATGATGGTAGGCAGTGTCTTGGCTCCTGCCAACAATGATTTTATGGATAGCATCACTCTGGAAAGTTCACCACCTGAAGCAACGGTTGAAAGTTCCTGCATAGGTACAGCCTTGTTTGCAGAAAACAGGAAACGGATATCGTCTTGTCCAGTTTCATCATATATCTCCTTTAACTCTATATCTATATGGAACTGAATATTGGGTATTCCTAATGGAACCAACATTTTGCTAATATCTTTTTCAATGACAGATGCCGATTTTTTTCTGGTTGATGTAAGATTGTCAGCCGATTTTTTCAATGCTTTTTCTGCATTCTTCAGCCTCTTTTCCACCTCTTCAATAATGTAGTCAAAAGAACCTGCCATATCTAACTGTTTACCATATTGTTCCATTGTGGTTATAAGACCGGCAACAGAATCTGTTTTAAATTTCTTTTGTAGCGAATATATTGTATCCAGTCTGTCATTAACCTGTTGTAACCGTTCAGGATTGAAATTTATGCTCTCTGCCGCATTGGTAGTTTCAGCAAAAATATCTTTTATCTCTATCAATGTACTCTCCGTTCTATCAGCTAATTCTTCTGCACCGCTATAGTTGCGCGATGCCTGACGCAGAGATTGCAGTATCTGTTTAAGATTACTTATAACCCCACCTTCGTCACTGTCAAACAGCATAGAAGCACGATATAGCTGTTCCTTTATCTCTTCGGCATGTTCCAATATTTCCAGTTCTTCTTCCAGTTCTTCTTGTTCACCATCTACCAATTTAGCCTGTAGTAAAGTATCATATTGAAAACGGATATAGTCTAAATCGTCATTACTGTTTGCCGCCTGTTTTTTTAGTTCTGATAGTTCTTTTTGCAATTTGATATACTCTTCAAAACACTTTGAATAACTATTTAACTCGGTATTGTTGTTGGCAATGGTATCCACAAAACCGGTTTGAAAAAGTTGTGAGCCCAGCGCCAGGTTCTGATGTTGTGAATGTATATCTATAAGTCGGTTTGACAACTCTTTTAACTGAGTAAGTGTAACAGGAATGTCATTTATAAAGGCACGACTCTTTCCATTACTGCTAAGGTCTCTACGCAGAATGGTATCGGAAGAATCTATGTCCAGACCATTATCTGTGAAGAAATCTTCCAGATGATAGTTTGAAATGTCAAAGTGTCCTTCAATGGTACATCTGTCAGCACCTTGGCGAATAGATTTTGCATCGGCACGTTGGCCTGAAAGCAAATTTATAGCTCCTAAAATAATGGATTTACCTGCGCCTGTTTCGCCTGTAAGTACCGAAAAACCCTTATGAAAATCTATTTCAAGATGCTCAATAAGTACGTAATTGTCTATTGTAATTGATTTAAGCATTATTTTGTTGTTTTAATGGTATTCCAATCGGATGATAATGACGGATTTACACTCTCAAGAATTGCTACAACATTCTCCTTCTCTTTGTCCAATCCTTTTGAATATATGTTCAATAGTTCGTCTTTTTTTATTTCTGTAAACAGAGCAGGAAGAGAAGATGTACTTTTAGCCTGCTTTGCAGCTTTAAGCAGTTCCAACGATTCTGTAATGGTGGCACGTCCGCGATCTACATTTGTAGCCATGTCGTCTAACCCTTTGCGATGATAATCATATTGCAACTGACGATATGAAGACATGGTTCCGTTCATATAATCGTTTATCAGACTATAGCGATTGGCATCGGAATCGAAAGAACGCCATCCTGTTCCAAGCATCTGTGAATTGGCTGCCAAACTTTCTGCTTCGCGTAAAATATCTGTTCCACCCATAGGGGACATGGTGTCTAAATCCATACCTATTATGAAGAGTGAATAGAATGCCAGAATAGCAGTCAGATTGTTTGTTACATTGCCGGGAGTATATTCAATCCTGTCTTGTTCCGTATAGGTAAAACCTACATTGGTGTCGTGAAAATTAAAAACAATAGTGTTGTAAGTGGAGTTATATACAGGTCTGTTGCTTTGAACAGTAAGTTCAGCTTCGCACTGACCTGTAGAAGATTCGTATGAATTGATTACCATATTGAAACTGCAAGCTATACGCTCTCTTTCTGCAAAATGATAATCGGTCCAACTCTGCGTTGACAGGAACTCTTTAATTGCGCTCTCCAATGATTGGAATACATCTTTGTCAGTACCTGAAATCTTTGCAGTATTTATGGTAAAGTTTGCGTTAATTTCCTGCGCTTTGATATTTAAAGGCAGAAGAAACAACAAACATCCCAATATAGACAATAGCCTTTTTACAATAGTCTTAGCAACCTCTTTTTTTGATTGCAGAGGATATGCTGTACTTTCTTGTTTGTCTATGATGGTTACTTTGTTCGTATCGTGTCCAAAACCGGCACCTTTGTCACGAAGTGAATTCAAGACTATAAAATCCAATTTTTTACGCTCTAATTTCCCTGTTGCATTATCAAATTCATGTTCTGTTTCAAGTGCAAATCCTACTAACTTTTGGTCAGGGCGTTTTATTGCACCAAGAGCTGCGGCTATATCGTGAGTAGGTTTTAATTCAAGCGTTATATCGCCTTTACGTTTAATCTTTTCCGATGCTGTAGCAGCGGGTGTAAAATCGGCAACGGCAGCCGATAGTATAGCAGCATCAGCATTGGGAAAATGTTGCATAGAGGCATTATACATCTCTTCTGCCGATGTAACATCTATCCTTTTTATGTTAGGATGATTTGTCTTTAGGCTTACAGGACCGGCAACAAGTATAACTTCAGCACCGCAAGCTGCACACTCTTCAGCTATGGCAAATCCCATTTTGCCGGTAGAGTGGTTACCTATAAAGCGAACAGGGTCAATAGGTTCATAGGTTGGTCCCGCAGTTATCAGAATTTTTTTTTTTGAAAGGGCCTGAGATGATTCAAAGAAGTTTTCCAAATGACATACTATCTCTTCAGGTTCCTCCATACGTCCCTTTCCAACCAACTTGCTGGCAAGTTCGCCTTCGGTCGGTTCAATGATTATATTACCATAACTGCGTAAAATGTCTAAATTTCGTAGTGTGGCAGGGTGTTTGTACATATCCAGGTCCATTGCAGGAGCAACAAACACAGGGGCTTTCATAGCAAAGTATGTTGTGGCCAGCATATTATCTGCTATACCATTAGCCATTTTTCCCAGAGTTGATGCAGTACACGGTGCTATTATCATAGCATCAGCCCATTGACCTAAATCAACATGACTATTCCAGGTGCCATCTCTGCCTGAAAAGAATTCGCTAATAACCGGACGTTGTGTTAGGGCTGATAGTGTAATAGGGGTGATAAACTCTTTACCGGCAGGTGTAATTACAACTTGAACATCTGCTCCTTTTTTTACTAAAAGGCGAATAAGCACTGCTGCTTTATATGCAGCAATGCTTCCGGTTATACCTAATACTATATGTTTACCATTCAATGTACTATCCATTGCAGTATGTTGTATTGTTTCCAATCTTATCTGTTGTGCCCGAATAAATCGGGGGAAGCATTAGATTGGGTTATTTTTGCTGATTGAAGTTTAATCCTGGTTAGAACCTGTTTGGTGTTCAGTGCAAAATCGCCTTGCAGAATCCATGAATAATATCCCGGATCTATTCTCAAAACCTCTTCTACAGGTCTGTCTTTGTATTTGCCAAAATTGAACACCTCTACACCTTTGTCATTTCTTACTATGCGTCCTGCAAAATCAACATTTCTGGTGTGTGAAGAAAATTCTGATAACCAATCCATGTCGTTTTTCAGTTCCGGATAGTGATCCAACTGCGCTTTCAATACTTCGTATGTGGCACGAGTGTCGGCATCGGCACTATGTGCGTCAGTCAAATCTTTACCACAGTAGAACTTGTATGCAGCAGACAGAGTACGTTGTTCCATTTTGTGGAATATAACCTGTACGTCAATAAATCTATGACGTGACAAGTCTATATCTACATCTGCACGTAAAAACTCTTCTGCCAACAATGGAACATCAAATCTGTTGGAATTGAATCCGGCTATATCTGCACCTTTGAAATCGTTTGCAATCTCTTTTGCTACCTCCTTAAAAACGGGGCAGTCTGCAACATCCTTATCATAAATGCCATGCACAGCCGATGCCTCCTCCGGAATATGAATACCGGGATTTATTCTAATAGTTCGCATTGTTTCGTTACCATTGGGCATAACCTTCAGATAACTTATTTCCACTATGCGGTCACTTATAATGTTTGTACCTGTAGTCTCTAAATCGAAGAAGACAATAGGGTTTGTAAGAGCAAGTTTCATATTAGTCGTTCAAAACCATTGGCATTAACAACATAAGCAGATTTTCATTTTCTTCCTGTACAGTTGGAACAAACACACCTGCGCGTGCAGGATCGGCAAGTTTAATTGTTATTTCCTGACTTGGTATGCTGTTCAAAATGTCAATTAAGAAACTGGATTTGAAACCAATGCTCATTGGAACACCTTCATATTGACAGGTCATACTCTCTTTTGCTGAAACAGAGAAGTCTTTATCCTGTGAGAAAATTGATAACTGATTCTGCTGAATACGCAACTTTACAAGTCCGCTGCTTGCCGGTGAGAATATAGCCACACGACGTAAAGCATTTACCAATGTTATTCTGTCTATAGTGAGCAGATGTGGGTTGTTCTGTGGAATTACTGAATTATAGTTTGGATAACGACCATCAATAAGGCGGCATACCATACGGAATTCAGGCAGACTGAAACGTGCTACACGATTGTCGAATTCTATGCTTACATTTTCTGATTCCTTAGCCAATATAGCTTTCATCAAAGAAGCCGGTTTTTTAGGCAGAATAAATGAAGATCTCTCTGCAAGCTGAGCAATACTGTTGCGGCTGCAAACCAATTTGTGACCATCTGAAGCAACGAAAGTAGCACCTTCGCTGTTGATATCAAAGTAGATACCATTCATAACCGGACGAAGTTCGTCATCGGCTGTAGCAAAGATAGTTCTGGTAAGTCCTTCAAGGAGAACTTGTGCAGGAAGTTCAAATGATACAGGTTCCTGAAGCACTGCCGATGTAGGATATTCATCTGCATTCAGACCTATAAGATTATATTCACCATTCTGATACTTTACCAATGTTTCAAAATTATCGTCATTTATGCTGAACATCAATGGCTGTTCAGGAATCTCTTTCAATGCATCGAGAAGTGTTTTTGCAGGTAGAGCAACCTGTCCGTCTTTATCGCATTCAGTCAGTTCTACCACTGTTTCCAAAGTGGTATCACTGTCGGCAGCTGTAACAGTCAGTTTGCCGTTCTCTATGCAGAACAAGAAGTTGTCCAAAATAGGGTAGATTGATTTTGAACTGATAACACGGCTTATAGCCTGTAGGCGGTTGTAAATAACCGAACTGGAAACTGTAAAATTCATATCGTAGTATTTAATTTGTTTGCTTACTCTTTTTAATAAGGTGCGTACCCATTACAAAGGTATAAATAGAAAAGTATTAAGCAAAAATTATTTGATTAAAAATGATAAACCAAAGCGGATAAAGTGTAATTTCGCAACAGAAATAAATAAAAAAAGTAAATATGGAGATAACAGGTAAGATTATTGCAGCTCTGGAACCACGTTCAGGAGTATCTAAAACATCCGGTTCACCATGGATGACCCAGGAATTTGTTCTTGAAACAGTTAATGAACAATATCCTAAAAAAATGATGTTTAATATTTTTGGCGAAGATAAGATTCAGCAGGCTGCAATTAGCGTGGGCGATGTTGTGGTTGTTAGTTTTGATATAAACGCACGCGAATACAATGGCAGATGGTATAACGATATTAGAGCTTGGCGTGTAAGCCATGATGTACCGGGTAATGCAGCGCCGGCAGCACAGCCGGAATATCAGGCTCCTGCAGCTGCTGCAGCACCGGAATTTGCTCCATCTAACGATAACGACGACTTGCCGTTTTGAATTCAAAATAAAAAAGACCTCCTGCGAGGTCTTATAGATAATTAATTGGCGCGAAGCGCGCACGCTTTTAGCGTGCCCTATAAAAAAGGTCTTTGAATTCATAAAAAAAAGAGAGCGAAAAGGCTCTCTTTTTTTTATGAATTCATGCTGACTAGGAATTCCGCATTGTTTCTGGTGTTTTCCAAACGTTCCTTTGTGAACTCCATAGCTTCTATAGGATTCATATCCGATAGGAATCTGCGTAATACCCACATACGGTCTAAAGTGCCTTGGTCAAGCAGTAAATCGTCTCTACGTGTACTTGAAGCCACAATATTAACAGCCGGGAATATACGCTTGTTACTCAATGATCTGTCTAATTGTAACTCCATATTACCTGTACCCTTAAACTCTTCAAAGATAACTTCGTCCATCTTTGAACCTGTATCAATAAGTGCAGTGGCTACAATGGTAAGCGAACCTCCGTTTTCTATGTTTCTGGCTGCACCAAAGAAACGCTTAGGTTTGTGCAGTGCATTAGCATCAACACCACCTGACAGTACCTTTCCCGAAGCAGGAGCAACAGTATTGTAAGCACGTGCCAAACGTGTAATAGAATCTAAGAAGATAACAACATCGTGTCCGCACTCTACCATACGTTTAGCCTTTTCAATAACTATGCTGGCTATCTTCACGTGGCGTTCTGCAGGTTCGTCGAATGTAGATGCAATAACCTCTGCATTTACGCTACGAGCCATATCTGTAACCTCTTCCGGACGTTCATCTATAAGCAGCATTATCATATAAACTTCCGGATGGTTGGCTGCAATAGCATTTGCGATATCCTTTAAAAGAATGGTTTTACCTGTTTTTGGCTGAGCCACAATAAGCGCGCGCTGACCTTTACCTATGGGGGCAAACAAATCTACAACTCTTGCTGAAAGATTGTCGTTTTTGCCTGTGCAAAGATTGAATTTTTCATCAGGGAAGAGTGGGGTAAGGTGTTCAAACGGAACTCTGTCGCGTGCAACAGATGGTTCCAGTCCGTTAATCTTATTTACCTTTACAAGTGGGAAGAATTTTTCACCTTCACGTGGTGGACGGATAATACCTTCTACAACATCGCCGGTCTTCAATCCGAATAATCTGATCTGCGAAAGCGATACATAAATGTCATCAGGCGATGCTAAATAGTTGTAATCAGATGAACGTAAGAAACCGTAATTATCCGGCATTATTTCCAGTACGCCTTCACCTTTTAATATATCGCCAAATTCATAGAGACCTCTATCGTCCTGTCTGCGATTATCGTTATTCTGTTGACCGTTATTGTGGTTGACTCTACCTCTGTTCTGCTGCTGAAAATTATTCTGCTGTCTTGGTCTTTCGTTTTGATTTGTAGAAACTTCTGTTGTTGTAGGAGTTTTCTCTACAGGGGTGTTTTCTTTTGTTTCTGCCGGTTTTTCGGCTACCGGAATATCCAAAAGACGCTTGATTGTGTCGGATGGTTCTACTTTAGGTGCAGCAACCTCTTCTTTTACTTCTGGTTTTGTATCTGTTACAACTTCCGGTTTTTCGGTAGGCTGTACCTTTTTTGGACGGCCTCTGCGCTTTTTCTCTACCTGTCCTGCATTTGTTGCAGCAGTTGAAGATTCAGCATTTTCTGCTTTTTTAGGAGTGCTTGTGTTGTTTTCTGCCTGTTTCTCTTCTGAATGTTTAACCTCAACAGGTTTGATTTCTGCTGTTTTGCTTTCTACTGTTTTGTTGTTCGTATTCTTTGCAGCAACAGGTTTTTCAACTTTGTTTTTGTTCTGCTCCCTTTTTCTTATAGGCTTTTGATTTTTCTGAGTACTATCAGATGTCATACGGCTACCTGAAATAGCCTGCTCGTCTAAAATAGCATAGATTAGTTTGTCTTTTTCCATAGTCCTTGGATTTATACCCATTGACTGAGCAATTGACTGAAGTTCAGAAAGTTCTTTTTCTCTTAATTGTAAAATGTTATACATAAAAACGATTATTATATCTACATAGGTTACACAGTCATAGACTGAATACCCGAAAATCAAAATCTAAATAAAATGTAAAAGTGAAATCAGAAAATCGGAATAGATATACAGGGTAACCCCTTTTTTCCAATTTTTGCGCGGCAAAGTTATTTATAAATATTGAATATACAAGACTTGATTGTAAAAATATGCTACTCTTAAAGCGATTTATTTATACTGTCAATGTAATCCAATATCTCTGTACGTCCCATTTTTTTTGCAGATGATGTAATAAAAGATACCGGTAGTTCTTCCCACTGTTCCGATAATATACCCTGATAATGTCTGATGTTTTCCACAAGTTTTGAATGACTCAGTTTATCGGCTTTTGTGAAAATAATGCCAAACGGCACACTGTTTTCACCTAACCAGGTTATAAATTCCAAATCAATTTTTTGTGGTTCGTGACGGCAATCAACTAAAACGAAAAGTGATGTAAGTTGTTCTCTGTCAAGAACATAATCTTCAATTATTTTGGTAATCTGTGCTTGCTGCTTTTGTCCGCGTTTTGCATAACCATACCCTGGTAAATCCACTAAATACCAATTGTCATTAATAATGAAATGGTTTATAAGCAACGTTTTTCCGGGAGTGGCAGATGTCATAGCCAATCCTTTCTGTCCGGTAAGCATATTTATAAGGCTGGATTTTCCTACGTTAGAACGTCCTATAAATGCATATTCCGGTTTGTTATCCTGCGGACATTTTTTTACGTCCGTATTACTCATTACAAATTTTGCGCTGTTTATATCCATCTCTTTACTATTGAGAGTGCGAAGTTAGTGAATTTTCTTAACTTTGCATTGTTTTAACAAAACCTATATGCAGAATCAACAGTATCCATCGGTAGCATTAGAAAAAGCTGTCAATGAATTTGCTTCATTGCCGGGCATAGGAAAAAAGACGGCTTTGAGGCTGGCACTTCATCTTTTACAACGTAGTGATGAAGAAGTGGAGCGTTTTGGTAATGCATTTGTAAACTTTAAAAAGGATATAAAGTATTGCAAAGTGTGTCACAATATATCCGATACAGATGTTTGTTCTATATGTGCAAACCCTAAGAGAGATACTGCTACCATTTGTGTGGTGGAGAATATTCAAGATGTATTGGCTATAGAAAACACAATGCAATTCAATGGTTTGTATCACGTTTTAGGTGGAGTAATATCGCCTATGGATGGAATAGGACCATCAAATTTAAAGATAGCTGAACTTGTAAAACGTGTGGAAGATGGTGGTGTAAAAGAGATTATATTTGCATTAAGCCCTACAATGGAAGGCGATACCACAAACTTTTTCATATCGCGCAAATTATCGTCTTATAATGTAAAACTGTCTGTAATAGCACGCGGAGTAACAATAGGAAATAACCTTGAATATGCCGATGAAGTATCTTTGGGAAGATCAATAGTAGATAGAACACCTTTTATATAATATAAGTATGGAGAATATTTCAAAACAGTTAGGTAGAGATTTAAGAATAAAACTCATTGCTGTCTATTTAATAGCAGGAATCATAGCTTTGATTTTTGAAATGGGTTGGTTGCCAAAGGGAGTAATAGAGAACGATATGACCAATTACATATTGCAGATAATAGGAATATTGGGTTCTCTTGCATTAATACCGGTATCATTAAAAGGATTTCATGTATCGGCAAGGCTAATGGATGATAAACCATTTGAACAGCGTGTAAAACTGTATAAACTTTTATCAAACTTGCGTATATCGGCCTTTTTGCTGGTAATAGAATATAGTATGATACTCTATTATCTTATAGATGATACAGTTGGCTTGTATTGTGCAGCAATAGGTTTTATCTGTTCGTTGTTCTGTTTTCCTACCAATGCACAGGTAAGTAACGATATTCAGGAAGACGAAGAAGATTGATAACAAAATTTGCTGGTAGAGTGGTAAGCGTAATCATAGTAAGTTACAGGGTAAAGTACTACATAGAACAGGTACTGCGCTCGTTGTATAGATCCAATCAGGAGATTGAAGTCTTTGTGGTGGATAATGCATCGGGTGACGATACTATTGAATATCTCTCTGCCCGTTATCCCGATGTTCATTATATAGCAAACAGTGAAAATGTGGGCTTTGGAAAGGCAAATAATCAGGCATTAAAGTTAGCTAAAGGTAAGTATGTGCTTTTTTTGAATCCCGATACAATAGTGGCAGAGCGTACTATAGAGGGGTGCGTAAACCTGATGGAATCCGATAGTGGAGTAGGTGCAATAGGTGTAAGAATGCAGTATAGCGATGGCCATTTTGCTCCGGAATCCAGACGTTCAGTACCTACACCTTTTGTGTCGTTCTGTAAAATGTCCGGTTTGGGACGTCTTTTCCCAAATTCAAAACTGTTTGCTCGTTACCACCTTTCTTATATAGATAAAGATTTGGCTTGTAATATAGAGGTGGTTTCCGGAGCTTACATGTTTGTGCGCAAAGAGGCGTTAGATAAAGTGGGTGGTTTTGACGAAACATTCTTTATGTATGGAGAAGATGTAGATTTATCATATAGGATATTGAAAGCAGGTTACAGAAATTGTTATCTTCCTTTGCCTATTTTGCATTATAAAGGAGAGAGTACCACAAAGACATCGTACAGTTATGCTAAAGCCTTTTACGATGCTATGACTATCTTCTTTACGAAACACTATCGCCACTATAGTCGTTTCTTTACATTCTTGGTTAAGATGGTAGTGGGAATTCAAAAGATATCCACCTACATTAAAAACAATTTGTTTAAAAAGGATATAAGTGGCCTGAAACAGAAAACTAAAGCTCTGTTTGTAGGTAATCCTTCCTGTTTTGAAACCGTTCGTAGTTTGGTGTCAAAGAGTAAGACTATAAGCGCAGTAGATTGTATGGAGATAGATACAGATATTACGCTTAAGGGTGTTCCGTATAGCAAAATTAAAGATTACGATGTGTTGATATACGGTACTGACAGCGTTTCTTACAATGTGATGCTTGATAATATGTACTCTTTGGATAGTCATAAAACGCTATTGGCTACATACAATAAAGATATGGGAACATTAATAACAGAATTAGAGGTTGTGGTATTATGAATAGAAACACAGTATTAAGCGACGGAGTATATAGATTAAGAGCTCCGGAACCTGAAGATTTGCAATATCTCTATAGAATGGAGAACGATACCAATTTATGGGATATATCCAATAATCAGGTACCATATTCTCGTTATCAATTAAAAAAGTATATATCCGAATCGGCGCACGATATTTATACAGATCGTCAGGTACGTTTTATGATAGAACGTATAGAAGATGAAATAGTGATGGGGTGTATAGATCTAACCGATATAAATATATCCAATGGACGTGCAGAAGTGGGTATAGCAATCTTTCCGGAATATAGAAATAAAGGGGTTGGGGCTGCTTCTCTAAAAATTTTATCGGGTTACGCTGAAAAAGTTTTAAATCTGCGTCAGTTATTCGGGTTTGTGCCTATAGACAATACACCAAGTCTTAATCTCTTTATAAACAATGGGTTTCAAAAGACCGGACAGCTTAAAGAGTGGATTAGATGTAGTGACAGATATTGCGATGTTGTTATGGTTCAAAAAATTTTTTAGAAAAAAAGTTTGCTAATGCTTGGAACTTAGAAAATAGTTTGTACCTTTGCATCGCAAAACGGAACTGGTGCGTTAGTTCAGTTGGTTAGAATGCCGCCCTGTCACGGCGGAGGTCATGGGTTCGAGTCCCATACGCACCGCAAAAAGCCTTGAAGAAATTCAAGGATTTTTTTGTTTTGTGTGATTTTGAGCAAGAATATCTATAAAAAAGTTTTTTCTAACGCTTGTGTATTAAAAATTAGTTAATATCTTTGCATCGCAAAACGGAACTGGTGCGTTAGTTCAGTTGGTTAGAATGCCGCCC
>CALFTK010000044.1 GCA_937916465.1 uncultured Bacteroidales bacterium | reverse complement strand
AAAAGTTGGAACTCCCATACAGAATCCTACATCTTTGCGGTGGCGATATGAGCTTTACTGCTGCAACTTGCTACGACTTTGAAGTATATTCAGAAGCACAGAAGCGTTGGTTGGAAGTATCATCTGTTTCAAACTTTGATACATACCAGGCTAACCGTCTGAAGTGTCGTTATCGTAAAGCAGAAGATAAGAAAACAGAACTTTGCCATACCTTGAATGGTTCTGCTCTTGCATTGCCACGTATAGTTGCTGCACTGCTTGAGAACAATCAGACTCCTGAAGGTATTCGCATTCCAAAAGTTCTGGTTCCTTACTGCGGTTTCGACATCATCGACTAATTCACTCGATAGAAGGTATTGAATTATCACTATAACAATGTGGGCGACTAATAAGTGATTTAGTCGCCCACTGTATTTGTTACGTTAATACTTTTATTTAACTGATAGAACTATTCTTCTGTACGATGTTAATGTAGGTGTTCCATTGTCAGATACTTCACATACAATATGGATTGTTTTACCACTTGCATCTTCCGGTATTCGAATAGTAGATTTGGCGGCACTACTATTCTCTATGTGACACTCTTTCTGATATGTACCTGCTTCTTGTATATTCCACCATTTGAAATCTAATTCATCACCATCCGGATCTATTGTAGATGATGCGTCAAGGTTTATTGTTTCGTTGACAGATACAGTACGGTATATGATATCTAAACCCTTTTTTCTATCTATAATAACTATTGGATTTCTGTTACCTTCACCTTTATCTGCCCAATCCATACGCGCTGCAAAATTGTTAAAGATAGCCGGATAGAAATAACGTTCATACTTTTGTGAACTATCTTTTGTCTTACCTTCAAAATTTGTGTAACAATTAGTCTCCTTGTCCTGACTGAGGCTAAATTGAAAATAGCCTCCCCAGCCAACCATTGTGGGCTCTGACGGGTTGTTTAATCCATTAGGCAGAACGTGTAAGTATGATGGTGTATCGCCCTCTACGCCATACTTGTTTTTAGGATAAATTCTGCCCAAGTTACCATGTTTCTGAATATGAGTTGCATATTCGTTCCAATTACTTGAACCAATTCCATTTTGTGACAGCCATGCGCTTTCGTCCCATATAAAAATCAGATGGTCTGAATATTTTGTTCTTAAATATTGATGTGAACTGAATGAGTAGTTTCCAACTCTTAAATTATATGGTCTATCCTGATCTGTAATGGTGTATATCCTGAATTTTTTAAGAATTTCAGCTACTTCTTCTTCACTTTTCTCCTGTTCCATTTGCCATACTGCCTGCGCAAAAGTATTTGCACCTCCCCACGCTAAAATCCATATAGGACGTTCGTCATTCTCTTCTGCAAGTTTTATAATAAAGTCGCTACCTGCAGAACGGTTATTTTCTCCAATCTTAGCTTGTCCAAGTTCCAGACTTCCTAACATAGACCTTGATGTCAGGTATTCAGGGCTTGGCCAATAACCAATACTCTGTTTTCCATTTTCCTTTTCAATGGGCAAGAACTTTTTCTGACCACTTCTCTTCATTAGGTTTGGCAGGTCTTTGCTATAAGCGTTAATTGTAGTGCTCAAACTATCTTTCCAACCAATTGGGTATGCTCTACCGCTACTATTCCAGCCACCGGAAGTTATCAACGCTTCAATTTCAAACAGGTCGGCATGTGCCATCAGTCTGATCATTGATTCCATGTCGTCAGGTTCAATATTACCTGGAGCAATATCCGTTAGAACAACAATTCTGGGTTTTAATCCAAAATCCTTGTATAGTTTATTCTCTGCATTTGCAAATATTACACAGCTACCTAAACAAAGTGTAAACATTGCTTTTCTGAATAATTCTTTTTTAACTCTCATAATTGTCACTGTTATTTGGTTTCTAATACTATTCTGCGATACGATGTTAAGGCAGGCGAACCGCTGTCGGTTACCTCTAATATCAGGTGAATGAATGATTGAATGTCATCAGGATCTGAACCACCTAAATCGGTAGTGACAATAATTCTCTGTTTGTCACTTCTATTTACAGCTTCTATATTGCTGTAAATAGTTAATATCAGAAAAATTGAAAACAAGAAAATCCTTTTCATAAGCCGTATATTTTTGTTGCTTGTAAATTCTGCGTAAATTTACGCGGGAATTTAGCAATAATTATACTAAAAAATTAGAAATATATGCGAAAATCCGATATTTACAAAACATTTAATAGTAATAGAGTTGTTTCAATAGCGCTTTTATGAAGATTAATGGTTGTACTCCAAGAGAGTATAGAAAAAACAACAAAATGTTGTAGGTAAAGGTAAAAGCTTCACAAAATCGAAGATTAATTGGTCCGAAGGACGCATCCGGAGGATGCCAATATAAATAAGGTCTCATTAATCGAAGATTAATTGGTCCGAAGGACGCATCCGTTAGGATGCCAGAGTAAATAAGGTCCTATTAATCGAAGATTAATTGGCGCGAAGCGCGCTTCCGGAGGAAGCCTGAGTAAATAAGGTAAAAGCTTCACAAAACAAAGGATGACATTTTTGTCATCCTTTGTTTTGTGGAGCTGGAGGGAGTCGAACCCTCGTCCAAACGAGGAAATACTACGCTTTCTACAGGCTTATCTTCGTTTTGATTTTCGTGATCCAATATGACCGAAGCTACCGGATTGAACCCTTAGTTCCTAAAAACTTCATCCATAGAGCGGAACATCCACAGACTATCTCCGATTTAGCCGCACCACCATATCGACGAGCTTCAGAGCATTAGCTTTCGGGTGATGTCTTGTCTCAGCACCTTGTGCCGAGATTAAGCAGATCTACTGTTCTTCGATCAAGCAGCAAGAGCAAAATTGTTATTGCCAGATAATTTTTTACCATCGTTTTATAGTGCTGATAGAGAGCGCACTGCCTGCTTACGCACCATTCCTGCCCGCTGTCAAAACCAAACAGCCCCATTTATTGGTGTTTTACGGTGCAAATGTACAAAAAGTAAAAACAAAAACCCGCCATCTTAAAACTTTTTGGCGGGCTTTGTCATTTAAAGTATCTTAGAAACTGTTTAACGAGCGTAATTTACAGCTCTTGTTTCGCGGATTACCGTTATCTTGACTTGACCCGGATAGGTCATTTCGTTCTGAATCTTTTGTGCAATTTCTGACGACAATTGTTCTGTCTGCTTATCATCAATCTTGTCTGCTCCTACAATTACACGAAGCTCGCGTCCTGCCTGAATTGCGTATGTCTTTGTTACACCAGGATAAGATAATGCAATATTTTCCAAATCTTTGAGACGTTTAATGTAAGCCTCTACTATCTCTCTACGTGCTCCAGGACGTGCTCCGGAAATAGCATCACAAATCTGAACAATAGGAGCAATCAGACTCTGCATCTCTATCTCTTCGTGGTGAGCACCAATTGCATTGCAAATATCAGGTTTCTCTTTATACTTTTCAGCCAGATGCATACCATATTCTGCGTGAGCCATCTCTGTCTCTTCATCAGGTACCTTACCTATATCGTGCAACAGACCTGCGCGTTTTGCCTTCTTAGGATTTAAACCAAGTTCAGAAGCCATTACTGCACACAAATTTGCAGTTTCTCTGGCGTGCTGAAGCAGATTCTGTCCGTAAGAAGAACGGTATTTCATCTTACCAATCATGCGGATAAGCTCAGGATGTAATCCATGAATACCCAAATCTATAGTAGTGCGCTTACCGGTTTCAATAATCTCTTCTTCTACCTGATGCTGAACCTTAGCTACCACCTCTTCAATACGTGCAGGGTGAATACGACCATCGGTTACAAGCTGATGCAGTGCCAAACGTGCTATTTCACGTCTTACAGGATCGAAAGCAGAAATTACAATAGCTTCCGGAGTATCATCTACTACTATTTCAACACCACAGGCCGATTCTATTGCGCGAATGTTTCTACCCTCTCTACCAATAATTCTACCCTTCATTTCGTCGTTTTCAATATGGAAAACAGTCGTTGAATTTTCTATGGCAGTTTCTGTTCCAATACGCTGAATAGTTTGGATTACAATTTTTTTGGCCTCTTTGTTGGCTGTCATCTTGGCATCGTCAATAATGTCATTGATGTATGATGCGGCCTCAGTTTTAGCCTCCTCTTTTAATGAATCAATCAACCTCTCTTTAGCCTCTTCGGCAGAAAGTCCGCTAATATATTCTAATTTTTCGCGCTCTTGAGCCTGTAGCTTATCCAGTTCATCTTTTTTCTCATCTATGAAAGTCATCTGTGCTTCAAGATTCTCTTTTACAGAATCAATTTCACGATGCTTTCTCTGAAGGTCTTCCTGACGCTGATTGAGTTGCATCTCTTTTTGGCGTAAACGATTTTCGTTCTGTTGCATTTTCTGTTCACGCTGCTGAACTTCCTTTTCTAATTCCGCCTTTTTGTTCAGGAATTTTTCTTTCACTTCAAGAAGCTTGTCGCGTTTAATGGCTTCTGCTTGCGATTCAGCCTCTTCCAATCTTTGTTGTAATCTTTTATTAAGTTTACTGTTTGACAATATATAAGCGCAAACTGCTCCTATTACCAAACCAATCAATCCAAAAATTATACCCATAATTTCTCCTTTTTTATAATATTAAAGCACCATTGGTAAACAACATGTTCACCATGTACGTAAAACTATCATTTTTGGAACGGAGAATTATTCTTGATTAGGACTGACAGATGCAGCCTCGTCTTCAAGGAAAGATTCCAGTTCATCACTCAATTGCTGAATCTTGTCCTTGTAGGGCATCGTATCATTGAAATTTTCCCACTTCATATTTACCATAGCTATATGTATGGCAACCATTGTGTAATATTTCTCATTGCTCAGTAGTGGAAATTTCCCTTTATATCTGCTGAGCGTGTTATTGATACGTCTGGCAGCTTCACGATACATGAACTCTTCGCTTCTCTTTATTTTTAGCGGATAGTATGTGCCACCAACCTGTAGTTTAATCTCCAATTCCTCTTCCATTGCTTCTAATTATTATACATTCAACAAGTCAATGCAATGGTCTATTTCTCTCACTAATCTGTTGATTCTCTGTTTCGTGTCATCAATGTCTTGACCGGAAACTTCCAGAACCTTAGATTGTTTCAGGGTTTGATATGATTCTGTTAAGGCAGCAAAATCACAGCGGAGCTGTTCGTTTTTCCTCTTTTCAGTTTCAAGTAGGGCAATCAGCTCTTTGTTTTTTTCTTTTACATTTTCGTAGAGATCCATCAGTCTTCTGATCTTACTCTCGAAATCTTCTACCAATTTGGAATCTTCATCAGTCATTGTCCTGACTATCTTAACCTGTTAAACGTTACAAAAGTAACAAATATTAATATTAATTCAAACCCATTTACCTGTTTTTTAGCATTTCGCGGGCAGCTTGAATGTCTTCTTTCTTTTTTGGCTCTTTTTTGGCCAGTCTAATCATTTGGAAAGCGTATTCTGTCATCCAGGGTTCAGAGAATCCCAAATGTTGCTGATACTGACGAATATTGAACACTGTTTTGTAACTTGCTTCGTCTTTCCAACTGTTATTTGTCATTATCTTATGTACAGAATCTTCTGTAAGAGTGTATAATGCCTTTTTCAAAAAGTTAGGAACACGGAATTTCCATTTCATAATGGTTCCTATCTGCATCATCAAATCACTACTGAAACCTTGGAATTGGAACATATACGCTTGTACATGATTTATATTCTTACAGTTTTTTCTGATAGATGCATCAATCTCTTTGAAGAAATTATCGCTCATTCCGTAAAGTTGTGAAAGCATTTTTCTACAACGCGATTTTTCTGCTATCCCCAGTTTGTTGTTCTGTGTGGGAATTTTCAGACTTCTTTTGAATGCTGCCAAATCAGGTAAGGTATTGATGTTGGTTATGCCCGATCTTCCCGCGATTTCGGCTTGGAAATATACTCTGATAAGAGTCATGAAGTCTTCCATTCCACCCAAATTTTCAAGCTTGTCTTCTTCTTTTTTCTTTCCGAAGATGTTATTTAAAAAGCCCATATTAAAATCTTAAATTGTTTTAACCTTATATTGTTTCTTAATTTGTCGCGAAAGTAAAAAGAATTTCTTAATTTTGCACCGTTTTAACGGACAAAGTGGATTTTAATATATTACGTTTTAATTAAAACAAACAAAATGATTAAACTTGGTATTAATGGTTTCGGTCGTATCGGACGTATGGTTTTCCGTGCAGCCGTTGAGAATTTCGGTAACGACATCACAGTCGTAGGTATCAATGACCTTTTGGATCCAGATTATCTGGCATACATGCTGAAGTATGATTCAGTTCATGGTCAGTTCAACCACGACATTCAGGTTGAAGGTAACTATATGATCGTTGATGGCAACAAGATTCAGATCTTCGCTGAAAAAGATCCAATGAACATCACATGGGGTGCTCTTGATGTTGACGTAGTTGTTGAGTCAACAGGTTTCTTCTTGACAGAAGAACTTGCTTCAGCTCACATCAAGGCTGGTGCTAAGAAAGTTATTATGTCAGCTCCTGCAAAGGATAAGACTCCTATGTTTGTTTATGGTGTTAACGATAAGACTTATGCTGGTCAGCAGATTATCTCTAACGCATCATGTACAACAAACTGTCTTGCTCCTTTGGCAAAGGTTCTGAACGATAAGTTCGGTGTTGTTCGTGGTTTGATGACAACTGTTCACGCTGCAACTGCTACTCAGAAGACTGTTGACGGTCCTTCAAAGAAAGACTGGCGCGGTGGTCGCGGTATCTTGGAGAACATCATTCCTTCTTCAACAGGTGCTGCTAAGGCTGTAGGTGTAGTTCTTCCTGAATTGAACGGTAAATTGACAGGTATGTCTCTTCGCGTTCCTACATCAGACGTTTCTTTCGTTGACCTTACTTGCGAACTCGCTAAGGAAGTTTCATACGATGAAATTTGCGCTGCTATGAAGGAAGCTTCAGAAGGTGAATTGAAGGGTGTTCTTGGTTACACAGCTGATGCAGTTGTATCAACTGACTTCCGTAACGACGCTCGCACATCTATCTTCGACGTTAAGGCAGGTATCCAGCTCGATCCTACTTTCGTTAAGGTTTGTGCATGGTATGATAACGAATGGGGTTATAGCAACAAAGTTTGTGAAATGGCTCGCGTAATCATGAAGTAAGAACCAATTACAGATAAATGATATGACCCCCGAAAGTTATTCAACAAACTTTCGGGGGTCACATCATTATAAAGGCTTTTTTTATTGATATTCTTTGCTGTTTCGGTGCTTTGTATTAATTTTACCTCTATCTTCTGATATAGTGTATGAAGTATGATTTGATAACAGTGTTAGGACCTACAGCGTCCGGCAAAACAGCTTTTGCCTCAGCACTTGCCGCAACTATCGGTGGTGAGATTTTGAGTGCGGATAGTCGTCAGGTCTATAGAGGGATGGATATTGGAACCGGCAAAGATTTGAATGACTATGAAATAGATGGCAAACATATTCCTTATCATCTTATAGATATAGTGGATGCCGGCTATAAATATAATGTATTTGAATTCCAGACAGATTTCTTAAAAGCATATAATACAGTAACGTCAAGAGGCAATATGCCAATTATGTGCGGTGGAACAGGACTCTATTTGGAGTCTATTCTGAAAGGTTACAGGTTAATTCCTGTCCCGGAAAACTCTGAATTAAGAGAATCACTTCAAGGTAAGACATTATCAGAACTGACAGAGATACTCAAAGGCTATAAATCATTGCATAATACAACAGATGTTGATACCACAAAACGTGCAATACGTGCTATAGAGATAGAAGAGTATTATAAACAACATGCTGTTGAAACAAATTCGTTTCCAAACATCAATAGCCTGATAGTTGGAATAGATATATCGCGTGAATTGCGTAGAGAGAGAATTACCAATAGATTAAAGGCAAGACTGGAAGAGGGGATGATAGCCGAAGTGGAAAGGCTGTTGCAGTCCGGTATTTCGGCAGAAGATTTAATCTATTATGGTTTGGAATATAAATATGTTACACTCTATCTGACCGGGAAACTGGAATATCGTTATATGGTTCAGGAACTGGAAGTTGCAATACATCAGTTTGCAAAACGTCAAATGACATGGTTCAGAGGTATGGAAAGACGTGGCTTGCACATTGAATGGTTGCCTTACGAAGATTCTATGGAAAAGAAGGTGGAACGTGTAATAAATTTGATGAATGTGTAAATTATGGCAGTAGATCCGGAAAGATGGGGAATAATGTACACCCCACGTGCAGGAGTACGAAACAAAATGAAACGTTGGTATCAGATTAAAGAGTATCTGAATCTGCGTGGAGTTAAGTATGATTCTTTTCAATCGGATGGAGAAGGCTCTACAGAGGTCTTGACCAAGATGCTTATAAACAATGGTTATAAGACAATTGTAGTAGTTGGAGGTGATGAAGCATTGAATGATGCTGTCAATGCGCTGATGTTTACCCCACGAGAAATCCGTTCTGAAATAGTTGTAGGTGTAATTCCAAATGGAATTGGAAATGACTTTGCAAGTTTCTGGGGGCTTGATGTAGAGAACTACAAACAGGCAATTCATTGGATTATTGAACGTAGGATAAAGAAGATAGATGTGGGCTACTGTTCATACAAAGAGGGCGATGAAGAGAAAGTTCGCTACTTCCTTATGTCTGTAAATATTGGTTTGGGAGCGCAAGCCATAAGATTGTCTGATATCTGTAAACGTTTTGGAAAGAAGAATCCTTCATACATATTAGCAATATTTGCTCTGTTTAAGGAGAGGAAACAGTATAAGATGCGTATAAAGGTTAATAATGAGGAGATTAACGATAAGATTATGACGCTTTGTGTAGGTAATACACGTGGATATGGTCTTACTCCAAGTGCTGTTCCTTATAGCGGTTGGCTTGATGTTTCTGTTGTATATAGGCCAAAATTTATGGAGATGATAAGAGGACTCTACATGTTGCTTCATAACCAACTGCTTAATCACGAACAGGTTAAACCTTATCGTTCAAAATCGATTGTTATTTCAGAAGCTGATGGTACAATGACCTGTCTTGACGGTTATACCTTAGTACATACATATCCTCTTACAATATCATTGGAACCTTCAGTTATGAATTTTATTATACCAGGTTAATATTTATAGCTATGCAGATATTTGATAAACAGGATAACTTTTTTCTTTTGGCAGGTCCTTGTGTTATAGAGGGCGAAGAGATGGCAATGCGAATAGCTGAAAGAATAAAAGATGTTACAGATAGATTGGGAATACCTTATGCATTTAAGGGCTCATATAGAAAAGCAAATCGTTCCAGAATAGATTCCTTTACCGGAATAGGCGATGAAAAGGCTCTGAAAATATTGGCTAAAGTTTCTAAGGAATTTGGTGTGCCTGTAGTTACAGATATTCATCAGGCTTCGGAAGCTGCCATGGCTGCAGAATATGTAGATATTTTGCAGATTCCGGCATTTCTTTGTCGTCAATCTGATATATTAGAGGCAGCAGCCCGTACAGGCAAGATAGTTAATATTAAGAAAGGTCAGTTCCTGTCGCCGGAAGCAATGAAGTTTGCAGCTCAAAAAGTTGTTGATTCCGGCAATAATAATGTTATGCTTACTGAACGTGGTACAACATTCGGTTATCAGGATTTGATTGTTGATTATCGCGGCATTCCTATTATGCAGCAGTTTGGTTTTCCTGTTGTTGTGGATTGTACTCACTCTTTGCAACGTCCAAATCAGTCGGCCGGTGTTACTGGCGGACAACCTGAAATGATAGAGACAATAGCTAAGGCTGCCATTGCTGTGGGGGCTGATGGTCTGTTTATGGAGACACACCCAGTTCCTGCCCAAGCAAAAAGTGATGGAGCCAATATGCTTGCGTTGGATCTATTAGAACCTTTGCTGGAGAAATTAGTAAGACTGCGTAAAGCACTGTACTTTAAATAACTTTCCAAGATTCTATTATTACTCCGTGTATATAATATATCATCTATATACTATGGTTGTAGAACTATCACCTCCATATCGGTAGCCAAACGTACGCGAAGCCACTCTGAGAGTTGCGTCAGTTCTGTTGATGATAATATAGAGTCAGAACGTACCAAAACCGAAAAAGTAGGAACAGCAACAAGAGAGTCTGCGCGAACTATAGCACCACTGGTCAGCACTACATCATTAACAAAGGGATATATACCCATAACTTCACGGGCTATTTGCACATATGGTAGTTCCTCCTTTGTAGAGGCAGCCAACTGCTGACGTAGAGTGCTAATCTCTGCATCGCGACGAGATACTTCGGTATCCATCTTATCGTAAATACTTTTCACAAGTTCTATATTATTCTCCTGAGCAGTAGTTGTATATTCATTAATAATAACCTGTTCCTCCTTGATGCCGAATTCAGCAGCTTGTGCAAGAAGATCACGTCGCGACTGCTCCGTAAGCGGATCACCTGAGAAGAAGAGGCTTACAACAGAACCATCAGAATGATCTATCTTGTAATCATAGAGTATGGTGCGCCCATACACCTTACACTGTTCAGCAAATGAATTAGCATTACACTCAAAGTTGTTTTGACGTATAAAAATGACTGCCGACCAGATGCTGGGAACAATAAAAAGGATAATTAGTATAGTACTAAAAGTTCGCGTGCGACGCTGAGAGAGAGCATCAGCAAAAGCCACTTCTCTAAAACCAAAGTATTTGACACTAATGTAGGTTGCAAGCATTATAAAAATGCAGTTGATAACAAACAAATAAGCAGCCCCTAAAAAGTAGCCAAAGTTACCACTGGCTAATCCAAAACCTGCTGTACAGAGTGGCGGCATAAGTGCTGTGGCTATTGCAACACCTGCAAATACAGTCCCTTTATCTTTGCGACACTGTTCCAGGATACCGGCAAAACCACCGGCAAGAGCTATAAGCACGTCGTAAATAGTAGGATTTGTGCGAGCAAGCAGTTCACTTGGATCGTTAAGGTTAAGCGGAGTAATCATAAAGTAAACAAAAGATGCAACAAGACTGATCGTTACCATTATTAGTAGGTTTTTGCCAGATGACTTTATAAGTTGCATATCATTGATACCTAACCCTAAGCCTACTCCAAAGATAGGTCCCATTAGTGGCGATATTAGCATAGCACCAATAATGACTGGAATGGAGTTGACATTGAGTCCCACAGAGGCAATGATGGTGGCTATAGCCAAAATCCACGCATTTGGACCACGGAAATATATATTGTTGCGTATAGACTTCTCAGCAGCAGATGTATCCACATAGTCATTCAGACGTGTTGTCTCACGAATCAGAGTGGCAAGTCTCTGAAACAAATTTTCTTTTGATTTCATAGTTATATTTATTCTTATTGATATTCTACAACAAACTTAAAAAAAAATATCCTTAAATAAGCAGTTTAAATTATATTTCGGGATTATTAGAGAGAAGAAACCGAAATAAAGCCACAAATATATAAAACTATTTAAATTAAATTTAAAACAGTTTCTAGGCAAACCTAATAAAAAAACTTGGGACATCGTTTCCCAACGATGTCCCAAAAACAACTCTATTATAAAAACACATTAAAAGCCACCGCCCATCATCATGTTCATATCCATATCCTGAACGGTAATACCTTCAGGTACAGTGAACATAGAAGCTGGAATAGTGACATTCTCTTCGAACTTTGTAGCGGTTTGGCCCATTGTACCAAATTCTGATTCACTTGCAGTCTTCAGAACTACACCTTTGTAAGCCCATACTTTCTGTTCCATTGACTGTCCCATCATGTCCATAGTAACAGAATACTTTTTACAAGCTTTACCTGCAATGGTCTCCTCACCAAGTTCTTTTATCTTGTTGTCCTTCATAACCTGCTCTGTAAGATTGTTGTAGTTGATAGTAGCTCTACCACCGCCGAAGCCCATAGCCGGCATACGAGTTGCTGTTTTTTCAGCCTCGTTAATCATTACATTCTGGCCATCAAGAACAATTGTTCTCATTTTATTACCACCAAATTCTGATACGGTTGCCTGTTTTGCACCGAAATCATCAAAATAGATTTGCTGAACTATAGTCTGTCCCATCATATCCATTTCCATAGTTACGATACCTGACTTAACACCATAGATAGCATCTTTTTTTGCTTCTTGAGCATTTACGCCCATCACTACTGCCATAAGTGCAGCAACAAAAAATAGTTTCTTCATTGTTTTAATTATTTATTGATTAATAAAAAAGTGTCTCAACATAATTTTACCTCATAAATACTATATGAGTTTCAACAAAAGGTTAAAACAACATTTCTATTAATTTCAAAAAAAACAGCCTTGAGAATTTATCAATATACTTTTGAATTCAACAATAAACAAGAATTGACATTCATCCCTTAGCAACTGACTTCATATTGCAAATGTAGCATATTTATGTTCAATGGCAATCTCTCAGTCTGTTAAATATTGTTAAGAGCTAAAAGTCAAACTCTAAATCTTCACCTTCAATGTCTTCTATATCAACATCTTCTATATCAAGATCATCGAATACATATTCAAAACCATCATCAATAACCTTTAATTCATCTTTCAATAAATCCAAATTCTTTGATTTATGAACAATACTTTCCAGATTTCTTGAAGAATTTATCATATTGCTCTCTTTGTTCAGTTCCAACCAAAGCAAATCTTTAAGAGCCGTCAATCCTAACCCACTAACTCCCGATATAAATACATGTGGTATGTCAGGCAGGTTCTCTTCAAGCATTGACATAAGTTCTTCATCTATCAAATCAGATTTGGTTATTGCAAGAACACGCTGTTTATCCAGCATTTCAGGATTAAACTTAGATAGTTCATTCAACAGCACATCGTACTCTTTGCGTATATCATCGGTATCGGCAGGAATCATAAATAGCAGCAATGAATTACGCTCTATATGGCGCAAAAAACGCAAGCCTAAACCTTTTCCTTCACTTGCTCCTTCAATTATTCCGGGTATATCAGCCATAACAAACGATTTACCCTCACGATATGAAACTATACCAAGATTTGGTTCCAATGTTGTAAATGGATAGTTCGCTATTTTGGGTTTTGCTGCAGAAATAGCAGATAGCAAGGTTGATTTACCCGCATTTGGAAAACCCACCAAACCCACGTCAGCCAGCAGTTTCAGTTCAAGAACAACCATCTGTTCTTGTGCCGGTTCGCCTGGTTGAGCAAAACGCGGAGCTTGTCTTGTAGCCGTTCTGAAATGCCAGTTTCCCAAACCGCCACGACCACCCTTCAGCAGTACCACTTCTTGTTCATGATCTGTTATATCGCACAGGTATTTTCCTGTTTCAGCGTCGTATGCAACAGTACCACACGGTACTTCTATTACTACATCTTTTCCATCCTTGCCAAAACATTTATTACTGCCTCCATTGCCACCATTTTCTGCAAAAGCGTGACGTTCATAACGCAAGTGCAAAAGAGTCCAATAGTTTCTATTGCCTTTAAGGATAACGCTTCCACCATGACCGCCATCGCCGCCATCAGGCCCACCATTTGGAATATACTTATCTCTACGCAGATGCGCTGAACCCCTACCGCCCTTACCCGAGCGGCAGAATATCTTTACGTAATCTATAAAATTCGATTCTGCCATTTCAATTAAAAATCTGTTGTCTGTATATACGACAGATTCACACTAAAATCATTCAGAAAAAAGGTGAAGTCAAAGAGACTCCACCTTTTTTATAATATTGTTTATCATCTCCTCTTTTGAACCTCCGTAAGTAAATTCAGTTAAAACTCCTTCATTTCTGAACCACTCAATAAGAGGACTGGTCTGGTTATGATAAACTTCAAATCTCTTTTTGATTGTCTCTTCGTTGTCATCAGCACGACCTTCTATTTCAGCACGCAACAAAAGACGTCTCATCAACTCTTCTTCGCTTACCACCAGATTCAATGTAATTGACATCTTTTCGCCACGTTCAACAAGCATCTTCTTCAATGCTTCTGCCTGTGCAATTGTACGTGGGAAACCATCAAATATAACACCTTTACTTCCTTTTTTTGAATCATAGACATTAGCCAACATATCAATAATCAATTCATCCGGAATAAGTTGACCCTGATCCATATAACCTTTAGCTATTCTTCCTAACTCGGTATCAGCCTTAATCTCTCCACGAAGAACATCACCTGTTGAAATATGAGCATAACCAAAATGCTCAACCAACGCTGCACTGTAAGTGCCCTTTCCCGAACCGGGAGCTCCAAAAATCACAATATTATCCATCTATGGTTTATTTAATTATTTTGTAAATGTCTCGTAAGTTCCTTCCGTATCCATCATAATCCAAACCGTAACCTACTATAAAATCATCGGGTATTTCCCTTGCTTTATATTTTATATTCAAGTCAACTTTTATCTTGTTTGGTTTAAACAACATAGTGCATATTGCTACAGACGATGGATTTCTTGCTTCTATAAGAGCAAGGGTTTCTTTCATAGTTATTCCAGTATCAACAACATCTTCCACTATGATGATATTTCTTCCTGATATATCTTCATTCAGTCCTATCAACTGCTTAACATTTTCTGTAGTCTGCACTCCCGTATAGGATGATACTTTAATAAACGACACTTCTGCCGGAAATTTAATATTTTTCAGTAAGTCCGAAGCAAACATAAAAGAACCATTAAGCACGACCAGAAACAGCGGATTCTTACCAGAGTAGTCATTGCAAATACTATCGGCAACTCGCTTAATATCTGTCAGCAACTGATCTTCCGTAATAAATAGTTCAAATTGTTTATCTTTAACTTGTACCGTCTGCATAAAGACCCATTTATTAAAAACCAATTTGGTGCGAAAATACGAAAAAACAGTGTATTTTTGCACCATAAAACTGACAAAACAGCAACAAAATGGTGCATTTTTGTGCAGTTATGGCAAAATAAACATACTTTTGCCAAGTAGATATATCAAAATTTACATATTAACAGGAAAAGTTATACAGATTATGAAAAAGTTTTTTTTGATTATAGCAACAATATTACTTTTCGGTATGGTATCTGCACAAAACAGTACATTATATTCACCGGAAATATCGGCAGAAGGGTTGAATTATTATCTACCCAAGACAAAAATCACTTTACAAATCACAGCTACAAAAACCACCAACACTCCCGGTGAATTTAGCAGATATGCAGAAAGATACCTGCGACTTACCAACGTAATTGAATTGGCAAACGAAAGTTGGGAAATTAACGACATTCAAATTCTCACATCAGGTATTCCTGACAAATCAAGATTATATACATTATCTTTTAATGGAAGTAAATCAGTGCCTTACATTGAACTTGATGAAAATGGCATACTATCGGCTATTAACACCCGTAAACCGGTTATAGACAGCAAAACGGAGGATAAAACTATCACTACGGAGAAAGTTAACCCTTACGATTTTCTAACTGAAGAGATTTTAATGTCCGGTTCAACAGCTAAAATGGCTGAATTGACAGCCAAAGAGATTTACGCCACAAGAGAGAGCAGAAACTATTTAACACGTGGTCAAGCTGAAAATATGCCAAAAGATGGTGAATCGCTACAGTTATTCCTAAATGAACTGGAAAAGCAAGAAAATGCAATGCTTCAGTTGTTTACCGGAACAACTACTGTAGAAGAGAAAGTTTTTACAATTGACATTATACCTTCTACATCTGTTTCAAAGCAGATTGCTTTCCGTTTTTCCACAAAGTTGGGAATATTGGCTACAGACAATTTAGCAGGATCACCTGTATATATTGACATAGAAGACTTAAAATATGTTCCCGAAACCGTTATTGAAGCAAAAAAGGACGATAAATTTTTAGACAAATTCACCAATTCTTTTCTTTTCTACATAACACCAGGAAGAGCAGCCATTAAAGTTTACGACAACAGGACAACTTATGTAAGCGGTGAAAAACCAATTGCCCAATTCGGCAACATAGAAATTCTTACACATTCACTTATAAAAAAACAACCGGAAGCTAAAATAATATTCAATACAACAACCGGCAGTATTGAAAGCATTGAAAACTAACTATGCAGATACATTTTCAAATAGAATACTTCACCAGTTGGGGGGAAGATTTAGTAATATTCATAAGCCACAAGGATGGATCTGTAAAAGAGCTGCAGATGGCAAATGATGGTCATGGAAATTGGTATTTGGACTTTACTACCGATAACAGTTCTTCACTTAATGAGACATCATACAAGTATGCTGTAAAGTCACGGGGTAATATTATAAGATATGAAGAAGGTGCGCAACATACCATTCCGGCAATAGAATCTGAATATATTGTTCTGGCAGACCGTTGGAGAGATGCCGATGGCAAATCTATAGAACAACGAACCATAACCATACCATACGTGCGTCATAACAGAAAGCCATTGTGGAAAGGTGCCGGCAGTGCAATTCCGGTATTCTCTCTGCGTTCTGAAAAGAGTTGGGGAATTGGCGACTTTTCAGACCTGAAGATGTATATAGATTGGGCTGCTGCAACAGGACAATGTATAGTTCAGACATTGCCCATCAATGACACCACTTTAACAAAGACATGGCGCGATTCCTACCCATACAGTGCAAATTCATCATTCGCGCTAAACCCTATATATCTGGATGTAACTCTATTAGGGCTGCCTGCAAATATGGACACTTTTAAAGAGATGGAAAGAGAGCGAATTGAACTGAATAATCTTGCCGAAATAGATTACGAAAAGGTGTTGGCTCTTAAAAACAGATATATAGATATAATATATAAGGAGAAGGCAAACAGCTGTTTTAGAAGTTCAGGCTATAAAAGCTTTATCATAGAGAATAAAGATTGGCTGGAACCATACGCAATATATTGTTATCTACGCGACAAATATGGCAACTGCAATTTTTCCGAATGGGATGAAAAGCAATACTCTCCTGAACTATTGACCAGATATTTAAATCCTAAAAGCAAAGCATACAAAGATGTACGAAAGCACCTATTCGTACAGTATCATCTACACAAACAGTTATCGGCAGTAAAACAGTATGCCAACAGCATAGGCATATTGTTAAAAGGTGATTTGCCAATAGGTGTAAACAGATACAGTTCCGATGTTTGGATACATCCGGAACTCTTCCACATGGATTGTCAGGCAGGTGCCCCACCCGATGATTTTGCCCGTGACGGACAAAAATGGGGTATGCCCACTTATAATTGGGATAGAATGGCTGAAGACAGATACAGTTGGTTTATTTCTCGTTTTCAAAAGATGGCCGACTATTTCGACGCTTATCGTATAGATCATCTGTTGGGCTTTTTCAGAATATGGGAAGTACCTCTGTGCTACCAGAGTGGATTGATGGGACGATTCAATCCTGCCAAAACATTCACTGAAGAAGAGATTCGCAGTTACGGATTCAATTTCAACAGAGAGAGAGACACTACATCGGGCGAAAACGAAACAGATATTCTTTTCTTGGAAGATATGCGCAAAAAAGAGACATATCATCCACGCATTTTGGGTTTTGAGACAAGCCGATTCAGCCGTCTTTCAAATAGCGACCAACAAGCATACAGAGCTTTGCACGATGATTTTTATTACAATCGTAACAACAATTTCTGGTATCACGTAGCTATGTCAAAACTTCCATCAATGATAGAAGCTACAGATATGCTTGTTTGCGGAGAAGATTTAGGCATGATTCCGGAATGTGTACCGGAAGTGATGAACAGACTTAGAATATTAGGATTGGAGGTACAACGCATGCCTAAAGCTATGGGCTATATTGTTGGCGATCCTATGCGTTATCCCTACATGTCTGTCTGCACCACTTCCACACATGACATGAGTGTACTACGCGCATGGCTGGAAGAAGAGATGCCAAAGAACAACATAATAGGCAGCAATCTGCCAACAACAGACAACTGCAAAGCAATACTCTCACAGCATTTGGCTTCTGCATCTATGTTGGCAATATTTCCGTTACAGGATTGGATGTCAATAAATGAAGATATACGCCACAAGAATCCTTCAATGGAGCGCATTAATGTACCGGCCAATTCAGACAACTATTGGCGATACAGGATGCACATCACGTTGGAAGAGCTTGCTACATCTACCAAATTTAACAACGAAGTAATTGCACTCATTCATTTATTTGGTAGATGAGCTGCTAATTTGTAACTTCGCGCAAAATTTCAAACTATATACAAAATGTTCGAAAATCTATCGGAAAGACTTGAAAGATCATTCAAGATACTTAAAGGTGAAGGTAAAATTACCGAAGTAAACGTAGCAGAAACCCTTAAAGATGTAAGAAAGGCGCTTCTGGATGCCGACGTAAACTATAAAGTAGCTAAACAGTTCACTGATACCGTTAAAGAGAAAGCTCTCGGTATGGACGTACTAACATCTGTACGCCCGGGACAGCTTATGGTAAAAGTTGTACACGACGAACTTGCAGCCCTTATGGGTGGCGAAGCTGTCGATATAGACATTAAGGGACACCCTGCAGTAATACTGATGGCAGGTCTTCAAGGTTCCGGTAAAACCACATTCAGTGCAAAATTGGCCAATCTTCTAAAAAACAAGAGGGCTAAAAAGCCTTTGCTCGCAGCCTGTGACATATACAGACCTGCAGCTATTGACCAGTTGAAAGTATTGGGCGAACAGATAGGCGTTACTGTATATAGTGAACCCGAAAACAGAGAACCGGTAAAGATTGCTCTCAACGCTATTCACGAAGCTAAGGCTAAAGGTTATGATGTAGTTATTATCGATACTGCTGGTCGTCTGGCTATAGACGAAATGATGATGCAGGAGATTACTGCCATCAAGGAGGCTGTCAATCCAAACGAAATACTCTTTGTAGTAGATTCAATGACCGGTCAGGATGCAGTAAATACAGCAAAAGAGTTCAATGACAGACTTGACTTTACCGGCGTTATCCTTACAAAATTAGATGGTGATACTCGTGGTGGTGCCGCATTAAGCATTAGAACAGTAGTAACCAAGCCAATCAAGTTTGTTGGTACGGGCGAAAAGATGGATGCATTCGATGTATTCCATCCATCACGTATGGCCGACAGAATTCTGGGAATGGGCGATATAGTATCATTCGTAGAACGTGCTCAGGAACAGTTTGACGAAGAAGAGGCCAAACGACTGCAGAAAAAGATGGCAAGGAATAAATTCGACTACAACGATTTCCTTGAACAGATAGGCCAGATAAAGAAGATGGGTAATCTTAAAGATATTGTTGGTATGATTCCCGGACTGAACAAAGCCACAAAAGATTTGGACATCAACGATGATGCTTTCAAAGGCATTGAAGCCATGATCTATTCAATGACTCCGAAAGAGCGATTAAACCCGGATTTGGTAAACAACAGTCAATCACGCAGGAATAGAATTGCAAAAGGTAGCGGACAGCCAGTACAAGAGATCAACAGAATGATCAAACAGTTTGAACAGACACGTAAGATGATGAAAACAATGGCAGGAGCAAAGATGCCAAATCTTATGGGTATGGGAAATATGATGAGAAGAAAATAAAAAATCAGGATATGCAACTTATTGACGGAAAGGCAATAGCCGAACAGGTTAAACAAGAGATAGCAGCACAGGTAGCAGAAATGGTTGCCAACGGACAGAAGCGTCCGCATTTAGCTGCAATTTTAGTAGGACACGATGGTGGTAGCGAAACATACGTAGCAAACAAAGTAAAGGCCTGCGAAGTATGCGGTTTCACATCTACCTTAATACGTTTTGAAGCTGACATTACAGAAGAAGAGCTATTAGCAAAGGTAAAAGAACTGAACGAAGACAACGATGTGGATGGTTTCATAGTACAGCTACCATTACCAAAACATATCAACGAACAGCATGTTATTGAAGCAATTGATTATCGTAAAGATGTTGACGGATTCCACCCCATCAACGTAGGACGTATGAATATTGGCCTACCCTGCTTTGTATCTGCAACACCTAATGGAATATTGGAATTGCTCAAACGATACAACATTGAAACCAAAGGTAAAAAATGTGTTGTATTGGGACGTAGTAACATTGTAGGCAAACCTATGGCCGCACTGCTTATGCAGAAAGCTTATCCTGGTGATTGCACTGTAACCGTTTGCCACAGCCATACAACAAACATAAAAGAGGAGTGTCTGGCTGCAGACATAATAGTAGCAGCACTTGGACAGCCTGAATTCGTTACAGCCGATATGGTAAAACCGGGTGCTGTAATTATAGACGTAGGTACTACCAGAGTACCTGACGCAACACGCAAGAGCGGTTTCAAACTGACAGGTGACGTAAAATTTGACGAAGTTGCTCCAAAGTGCAGTTTCATCACTCCTGTTCCGGGTGGCGTAGGTCCTATGACTATCTGTTCTCTAATGAAGAACACCTTACTGGCAGGACAGAAAGTCATTTACAAATGACACTATTAGCAACATTAGCAATAACATTATTACAGATATGGGGGAATTGGGTATCGCCAATTCCCTCTACTGCTTCCTTATACTTTGCAGGCGATGCAATGCAGCACATTGCACAGATAGAGAGTGCAGAAAAAGAAGATGGTACGTACAGTTACGAAAATTGCTTTACACATGTAAAGGAACAGGTATCGGAAGCCAATTTAGCTATCTGTAATTTAGAAGTTACACTTGGTGATACACCATACAGAGGCTATCCTCAGTTCTCTGCCCCCGATGAATTTGCGGCAGCGCTCAAAGAAGCCGGTTTTGACATTCTTCTAACTGCAAACAACCATTGTCTAGACAGAAGAAACAAAGGGTTGATACGTACTCTCGATGTACTGGATTCAATCGGCATTGCTCATGTTGGCACATATAGAGACAGTGCAGAACGCGACTCTCTTTACCCATATTTAACCACAGTAAACAACATAACATTTGCCATACTGAATTACACCTACGGAACAAACGGCATGCCTGTAAACCCACCTTGCATAGTCAATCTTATAGATACTGCACAGATCCTGATAGATATAAACAAAGCCAGAAGTAAGAAAGCCGATGTAATAATAGCCTGTATGCATTGGGGCGATGAATATGTTTTAAAGCAGAATAAAACCCAGGAACAACTTACAGATTGGCTAATAGCAAATGGCGTTGATCATATAATAGGCAACCATCCACACGTAATCCAGCCCACAGAATTAAGGAAAGACAAATATAATGGCGGTCACCATTTTATAGCATATTCATTGGGTAACTACATATCGAATATGAGTGCCCGAAATACCGATATAGGGATGAGCGCCACACTCCGTTTTTCCAAGTTATCATTCACCACTTTTCTCACCGATATCTCAACAGACAGCATCCGTACAGACCGAAACGGATTTATATTACGCCCGCTTAAGCAAAAATAATAGCAACACTGTTTGCAAATTCAAATAATAAGCGTATCTTTGCACCGCTTTTAGCAAAACAACTATAGATGGTGCCTATAGTTCAGTTGGTTAGAGCGTCAGATTGTGGTTCTGAATGTCGTCGGTTCGAGTCCGACTAGGCACCCCAAAAGTAGAGAGACTTCCTGAAAAGGAGGTCTTTTTTTGTTATACTCTGATTGTTATTGCTAAAAAAGCAGTATGTTTGTAAACAAAACCAAAAAACAGATAATATGAAGAAAAAGCTTATTGCCCTGACAGCTGCAATCATTGCAACTACAGCATTTGCTAGTGCTGCCGATAAAGAAGACATCGTGAAAACAGGTATAAATCTTGGTCCGTTACCAGTTGTGGCATTCGATGCTGACCGTGGTTTCCAGTACGGAGCATTACTGAATATCTATAACTTTGATGATGGTAGCACCTACCCTAACCCAAAATCCACATGGATGCTTGAAGCTTCTGCATATACAAAAGGCAGTTACAAATTTGTAGCCAACTATGACAAGCGCGAACTCACAGACAATATACGCCTGTCAGTATGCACAGGTTATTACAATGACAGAGCTCTGGATTTCTATGGTTTCAATGGCTATCAAAGTAATTACGACATGAATATGGTAGAGCCATTTATGACATATTCTGAAGGCAGCAGCTTTAAAAAAGCGCCAAAAGGTTTCTACCGTTACAGCCGTCAGATGATAAAAATAAAAGCCGATCTTACCGGTAAGATAACAGACAATTTCTATTGGGAAGCAGGTTACAACTTCAACTGGCTGGATATATCTTCTTTCACTCCGGAAGGCTATACAGTCTTTGCAAATAAAATAGATGGTGGTACCACCCTGTTTGACCTATACAAGACATGGGGTATAATACCAGCAGAACAGGCTGATGGAGGTATAGTATCTTCTATCAGATTGGGTTTGATGTACGATACCCGCAACGTAGAAAACAATCCAACAAAAGGTATTTGGGCAGAAGCACATCTTGACATTGCGCCAAAGTTCCTAGGTACAACACATCAGCACTTTACCCTGTCAGCAAACATGAGACAATACCTGCCACTGGCTAACAATCTGGTATTTGCATACCGTGCTGCATATCAGGGACTTCTTAATGATGATGCACCCTGGTATATGATGCCATTCTACACCAGTATGGGACCTAAACAGGACTTTGACGGTGTAGGCGGTTACAGAACTGTCCGTGGTATTATGCTGAACAGAGTTGTTGGCAAACACACTGCTTTCTACAACGCAGAATTAAGATGGCGTTTTGTAAATTTCCAGAAATGGAATCAGAACATAGCCTTTGCACTAACAGGTTTCTGTGATGGTGCATATACAATAAAAGGATATGACATCACAAACAAAACCAGCAACAAGATGGATCTTTACAATGGTTTTATAAATGATAACAAAGATGGTTTACACGCGGCTGCAGGTGCAGGACTGCGTTTCATTATGAATCAGAACTTTATTGTGGCATTTGAATATGCAAAATGTTTTAACCCACAGGACGGTAACGGGGCATTCTACATAAACACCGGATTCCTATTCTAACAGACATCCTCATAACATAATAATGCCCGTAATCACTTGATGGTTACGGGCATTGTAATTATGAACTAAACATGACCTTATCAGTATCTGCTTAGCATATTTTTTGGCATTGGTTTAACATCCAGATTTTTCAATCCTTTTATTGGACCTGCATTGCTCAGACGAATCTCCTGCGGAATGTCACCATAAACATAATCCACTTTCCTTACATTTTCAGGGAGGGGCGGAAAGACTTGCACTCTGCAAACCTTTTTGCCAACCTGGTTATGTATCCAATAATATGTATCTAATGGCAAGTGTTCCGCACTGCTTATATAGAAATGGGTAGTCTTAGTTCCTTTTTTTGAGACCAACGCTGTCTCTGAAGATGTATAGAACCAGTGGTCATAAAAGTTTATATCATTAAAAAGTAATACGTATGTACAACCATCACCTCTATATACTTCAGGTAGTCTGCGGCCTTCATCGTAATATTCATAATCACTGATAGTCTCAAAATCGGTGTATATAGGCCAGGTCTGTTCATTGAACGCACTATAGTTTGGCGATTTATCGCGCAACATAGTAGGAGCTTGAGACTGAGCATTATTTTGATAAGTAATGAATTGCGGAATCATAGTGTGTTTGTCGTCCTCAATAACAATTGTACCGTCAGGCAGACGATAAGCGCCTTTTTCCAGCATCTCTATTCCAGCATTTTGGAATAGCTTCTCTATAGCTTTATTTATGTTTGCATCTACAGCGGAATAAAGAGCTATCTTTGATTTTTTAAATGCATTTTCAAACTCTTTGTTACGCAATTGTTTAGCAGTCTGCATAGTATTTATGAGTAATGTATGTTGTTTTGCCGCATTCTTATCAGTTTTTGTCAATTCTTCGTATTCAGTCAGGCGTATATAGCCTTCCGGACACTTAAAACCCCACTGAGGAGATACAAATTCTTTATAAGGATCATCCTCTTCTTCTTTTGTCTCCATAGTGTCTATATCTCTTGCCAGCTCATTCAGTTGTTGTTCTATAGTTTTCATATTTATATCAGTTACATTTCTTGCTACTCTTCCAACAGCAGAAAATGTTTCTACTACGCTTCCAAAGAATAACTTAAATATACCACTTATATCAGTAGGAGATAAAGTAGTATCTACAGAGACATTACCATTTTGTATAGTTATAGAGACATTATTTGTATCTTTGCTTGCTGTTGGTTCTTCCGGCAGTGTTGGTTCTTCCGGCAGTGTTGGTTCTTCTAAAGATGGTACCGGTTCTTCTGCTGTTGCACTAATCTCTTGTAAAGATGGAGTAGCTTCTGCAAATGTTGCACTCTCTTTTGACGGTTCGTAAACGTATATGGTTTCTGCCTTTGTTATGTTGCAGCATAGCAAAGCTATTACAACCATCAAATATGCTGTAGCGCCAATTTTTGCCTTTATTGACATACGTTTGTTGCTACTCTGTAACATCTCTATAAAACGTCTGCGGATAAAAGAATGGTTAAATCCATTGGCTATAACAACATCACCATTCAACACCTCTTCTATAAGTATGGTTTGGTATTTATATACATCTTCACCATTGCTTAGCACATCGCTATCGGCTTCAAATTCATGAACATTACGCAGTTCAGCACGAGCCCACCATATAAACGGATTCCAAAACAGAATTCGCGTTATAACTTCAGTTATCCATACATCTATATAATGACGATGCTTAATATGAGCCTTTTCGTGAATCAGTATCATTCGTGCCCGAATCTCTGGAAGACTGTTTGGCATATAAATGCTTCTATAGAGAGAGAATGGGGCATCTATAGATTCATCGGTATAGATAGTGATATTGTTCGGTTCTTCAATTGCTACTGAAGCACTTTTGCGTATCTTCCGCATCTTTACTATGTTAACAATCAATGGAATTGAAAGCACCAATAACACAACAATATAGGCAAAAGGCAAAAACTTCCATATATCAAAATCAGCTAATCTGCTTTCTGATACAGAATTTTGTGCAGTAGTTGCTGCAGTCGTTTCTGTTACTGCAGCAGTATTTGTTGTTGAACTTTCATATACACCAGCCTCTGTTTGTGCTGCAACGGGTGTATCTACCTTTACAACAATAGGTTCCGGAGTATATTTAATTTCTAAACAGGCTATGATTAGTGCCACAAAAGGCATTGTAAGCAAGTATATACGCTTTGCTTTATATGTAGCCTGTTTGCGCCATACTATCCAATAGAGGAACATCAATAGTCCTGTAGCTATTATGAAACGAAAAACTGTTTCCAATAATGGAGAAAAAATCACTGTCATAATATATATTGATTTCAAGTTGTTTTACTTTTTGCTTTTGTTTAGTAGAGATATTATCTCATCTATCTCTGAATTTGATAATCTCTCTTTTTGAGCAAAGAACGATAAGAAAGATTTGAACGAACCTTTAAACAGGGTATTTCTGGTCTCCTCCATAAATCCCTGTGTATAATCTTCTCGGGACATAATAGGAATATACACATGCGATTTGCCTTGCGTCTCTGTCTTCACTACACATTTCTGCACTAATACTCTTAATACTGTCTGTACGGTTGTATATGCAGGTTTTGGTTCCTGCATATTTTCCATCACTTCTGCAACTGTAGCCTTACCCATATCCCAAAGGATATTCATTATATGAAGTTCAGATTTGGTAAGACTACGATATTTTGTATCTATATCCATATTGTTAAGGTTTTATTGTCATTACTGCGGCAAAAGTATTGTAACAGTTTTCTGCACGCAACTATTTTAATAGTAGATAGAGATATATTAACATTTTTAATCCTTATTAACTTTTCCCCACAAATTCAACAATAACAAAAACAGCAAGAAAAAACAACAGAGTATTCGTTATTTTACTATATTTGCACACAAAACAAACTAAATACCATGAGTTACAAAACAGTTAGAGATGTTATAACCATGTTACTGAAGAATGGATATATCATTAAAAGCCAAAAAGGAAGCCACATAAAGCTTGAAAAGAATGGCAGAATTGTTATAGTCCCAAACCATAGTAACAAAGGAATAGAGAAGGGAACTTATTATAGTATAATGAGACAAGCAGGACTTAAATAAGTAAGTTTCAAGTTTATAACCAATTTAGTAAGACGATAGTATGAAGAAGGTGACAGTTATTATAGAGTATGCAGATAAAAATTTGAGTGCATACATAGAGAATGCTCCAATCATTACTGTAGGTAAAAACTTACAGGAGATTGAAGATAATATCAAATCAGCTATAGATTTATATTTGGAAGACAACAATTCTCCATGTGAATTATTAAAAGGAGAATATGAATTAATATACAAAATAGATACAGCCACATTTATAAGCTACTATAGCAATATATTCACAAAAGCAGCATTAAGTAGAATAACCGGAATAAATGAGCGACAATTGTGGCACTACGCTGCAGGCATACATAAACCTAGAAGAGCTCAACGAGACAAGATACAAAAAGGATTGAATAAATTGACAAAAGAGCTTAGTTCTATCAGTTTGTTGTAACAATAATACCCGTAACTTAATGAAGCTACGGGTATATTCCTAATCCCGACTACAAAAGTGAAATAGATGACTTCAGCGAGCATGAAAAGATATGGATAGAATTTTGGAAATAGAGCAAAGTGTTTTAAAAGCACAAACAGCCCATTTTCACTTTTATAAGGTGGAGACAAGCTGTTTGCTTAATTAACTATTAACTAAATATATTTTCACTCTATCAATAGTAGGTGATAAACCTACAACAGTCTTTTTACCTTCAATTTTTTGTAATGACTAGTAGGGCCGGCATTTCCTAAACGAATCTCCTGCGGAATACCACCACTAACATAATCTACCTTCTTTACATTTTCAGGGAGTGGAGGAAAAACAAAGACTCTTAAAACTATTTTACCGGATTGGTTATGAACCCAATAGTATGTATCTAAAGGCATATGTTCTGCATAGCTTACCAAATACTTCTCTCCAGTCTTTCTATCTACTAAAGCAGAATTAGAAGAGTTATAGAACCAATGATCATAAAACGCCACTGCATTAGGTATTACTACGTAAGTGCAATTTTTATTGCTATAAACAGTTGGTTCTTCAATCATATTAACGTTTATTCTACCTTTTTTCTGAACACGTTTACTTTTTGTTTTGATTATATCTTCTATATCTATAGTCTTCAGATTAGTGTATATAGGCCAGGTCTGTTCATTGAAAGCACTATAGTTTGGCGATTTATCGCGCAACATAGTAGGAGCAACTATATGAGCATTCTTTTGATAAGTTATTGACTGAGGATTCATAGTATGTCTATCATCCTCTAT
>CALFTK010000043.1 GCA_937916465.1 uncultured Bacteroidales bacterium | reverse complement strand
TTTCGCGCTGTTCTCACTGATTGGGTTACGTTCTCTTCGTTCAGAATCGTGCACAGAGGTATAAACTTACTTTTATGACTTTACATTTATCTCAAAGGTAGTAATAATATAAAGATGATATGGCTGATAAATGCTATTTTTTTGCAATAATTTAGTACTTTTGCGTTTTGAATGCGGATATGTTTTCTGCGTGTAACATAATATGTTTAGTGTATGTGGAGAAAATTTTGCGGCTTAATGCTGAAAATGTTGGGTTGGAAGGCCGGTGAACCAATTGTTCCGGAGCAGAAGTGTATAATTCTTGGTGTTCCTCATACTTCGTTTTGGGATTTTATAGTATCTTATCTGTATTATACATCAGTTGGTGGAAAAGCTCGTTGTATGATTAAAAAAGAGTTGTTTTTTCCGCCGTTAGGATGGATATTAAAAGCTATGGGAGGTGTACCTGTAGATAGAAAGAATTCTACAAATCTGATTCGTAGTGTTATTAATGCTGCAAAAGAAGAGAAGGTGTTTCATCTGGCAATAGCTCCTGAAGGAACCAGAAAGGCGGTTAAAAGATGGAAAACAGGCTTTCATACAATAGCAAAGCATACAGGGATGCCTGTCTATTTAGGCTATTTCGATTGGAGTAGAAAGGTGGTAGGCAGAGGCAAAAAAATAGAACTGACTGATGACGCTGCAGCCGATATGAAACGTATCCAACAAATATACGAAGAGATGAATTTGGGTGCCAAGCATCCCAAACAGTACATTACTCACTAATAATGTGTATAAATGATAAGAAAACATAACTTTAGGACACTGACCGAAATATTTGAATATTCCACATCTACATTTCCCAGAAGAGAGGTGTCATCTTTTGTGGAAGGTGGACAGCAATATACATACGCTCAATTCAGAGATAAATGCGAAAACTTATCTCGCCTGTTGTCAACTTTTGGCATAGGAGCATACGACAAAGTGGCTATATTATCTGAAAATATGCCTAACTGGGCAATCGCTTTTTTTGCAACAACTGCTTATGGTAGAATATCAGTGCCCATGTTGCAGGAATTGTCTTCAAATGAAATAACCAATATTCTTAACCATTCGGAATCAAAAGCCATTTTTGTATCGAAAAAGCAACTCCATAAGCTTGACGAATCTGTGATGGAGCATTTGAATTTGGTCATAGATATAGAGACTTTTGAATTTATAAAGGTTAAGGATACGTCCTATACATGTGATGGCAGGGTTACTATGCCAACACCTCTTGATACTGCTGCAATTATCTATACATCCGGTACAACAGGTAATGCAAAAGGTGTAATGTTGTGTCATAGAAACTTCTGTGCTAATGTATTGGAGGCTTGGAAAGCATATAAAGTTCGTAAAAAAGATGTCTTTATGTCTATTCTGCCTATAGCTCACACATACGAAATGAGTATAGGTATGCTCTATCCTTTTTCTACAGGCGCAAAGGTTTACTATTTGCAGAAGATGCCTACTCCGTCGGTGCTAATTAAATCGTTGAAGATGGTGCGTCCTACAGTGATGCTTTCTGTACCTCTTATTATTGAGAAAATCTACAAGAGCAGTGTTCTGCCAACAATAGAATCAAGTAAGTTCCTTCAGTATTTGCAGAAGAATATTCCGTGGCTATTACATTTCCTTGTTGGTATTAAGCTAAAAAAGACATTTGGGGGCCGTATTGGATTCTTTGGCATAGGTGGTGCCAAATTAGATCCGGTAGTTGAGGATTTCCTTAAAAAGGTGCGTTTCCCATACGCTATAGGTTATGGTCTGACAGAGACTGCACCACTTATATGTAATGCCAGCCCATTCAAAACTCATGTAGGCAGTACCGGTATAGCAGCATACGGCGTTCAGATAAGATTGCATGATGTAAATCCTGTAACCGGATTGGGAGAATTGGTGGTAAAAGGTAACAATGTGATGTTAGGTTACTATAAAGACTACAATAGAACAAAAGAGGTGTTGTCAAAAGATGGTTGGTTCCATACCGGCGATCTTGCATCTATGGATAGTAAAGGACGCTATTACATAAAGGGTAGAATGGGAACAGTCATTATAGGCGCTTCAGGAGAAAATATCTATCCGGAAGAGATTGAAAGTGTTATTAACAATATTGAGAATGTAAATGAATCTCTTGTAGTGCAACGTGCAGGTAATCTGGTAGCACTTGTTGTGTTCAATGAAAATGTGATAGACTGGAATCTTGAAGGCGAAGATAAATTCATTACAGATTTAGAGGAGAAGAAGAAGGCTATACTTGAAAAGGTGAATGCAAGTGTTAATAAATTCTCGAAAATCAATTCTGTAGAGATACAGAAAGAGCCGTTTATTAAGACTGCAACCCATAAAATAAAGAGATTCCTATACGAAAAGAAACAGGTTGAAAAAGCGTAATTGATATATTATGGCAAGAGAACATTTTGGCAGTAGAATGGGAGTATTGTTGGCAATGGCAGGAGGTGCTATTGGCCTGGGAAATATGTGGCGTTTTCCATATCTGGTTGGTAAAAACGGAGGCGCAGCTTTCATATTAGTCTATCTTTTATTTGTTGTATTCCTGTCTTTGCCTATTCTTGTCTCTGAATATGCACTGGGAAGACGTACTCAAAAAAATGCTTTTGGAGCATTTAAAATGTTGTCAAAAAACAAAAACTGGAGCCTGATTGGAATATTTGCGGTTCTGGCTGCTGTATGTGTCTTGTCATTCTATTGTGTAGTAGGTGGATGGTCAGTCAAGTATCTGGTGGAATCCTGTAAATTCAATATGCCGATATTGGATTCATCTTATTTTACCGGTTTTATATCGTCTAGTTTTGCACCGGTTATCTATACACTGATTTTTCTGGCTCTAACCGGGAGTGTGTTGGTATTGGGAATTCAAAAAGGAATAGAGCGCTTTTCAAAAGTTATGATGTTGCTTCTGTGTCTTCTTATAATACTGATTGCCATTCGTTCTGTTACTCTGCCGGGTGCTATGGAGGGAATGAAATATCTGTTTGTACCTAATCTTAACGCATTGGACGGAAAGGCTCTGTTAGAGGCTTTGGGACAGTCGTTTTTTTCATTGAGTATAGGTTGTGGCACTGTATTGACCTATGGTTCTTATGTAAGTAAGAAGGAGAATATTATTACGACTTCATTTATGGTTGCTGGCTTTGATACACTGTTTGCACTTGTGGCAGGTATAGCCATTATCCCGGCGGTATTTGCTATTGCCTACATGAATGGTGCTACTCCTGAAATAGGTGCCGGTCCCGGACTGGTTTTCATTACATTACCATCAGTTTTCAATGCTATGCCTATGGGTAATATAGTTGCAATCCTATTCTTTGTTACTCTGTTGATAGCTGCTATAACATCAGCTATATCGTTGATGGAGACATTTGTTACATACGAAATAGAGGAGTGGAAATTATCCAGAACCAAATCGGTGCTATTGGCATTTGCCATCTGTTCAGTATTGGGTATTATTTGTTCCTTGTCACAGGGCGTATTGTCGAATGTCAGACTCTTTGGCTATAACATATTCGATTTCTTTGATAAACTGTCTGCCAACGTTCTGATGACAGGAGGCGGTTTGCTGCTTGTACTCTTTGTGGGCTGGTCAATGAAGAAGGAAGATTATATAGACGAATTGAGTAACGGACATACAAACGGAGTTCCTGTCTGGTTGCTGACTACAATATACTATCTGGTGAAATTTGTAGCACCTATTACAATTATAGCAGTTATGCTGGGAAACTTTATCCTTTAGAGAACATTTTTCTCAAACTAAAGTAAATGGCTGCTTGAATTTTGAATAGTGTGAACGATTTGAAATAGATATAGCCAAATTTTCGTTTTAATTGTTTGGGTAACAACGAGGGTTCCATACTGTCGTAACTGTTTCTTATCAGGTATCGTATGGTTCTGTCATCACTTTTGTTGAATAACTTTTTGTGCTCTCTGTACAATCCGTATATTCCAACAAAATTTATCCATCTTTCACGTTCAAATAGTGCTATCACTTCGCCGTTCTGTTTCTCGTTAATCAGACTGTTTTTCATACTGATATTAGCTTCAAGCAGATCAAATCGTCTGATGGAAATTTTCTGAGTCATTTCATCCTGATGTTGTCTATAGAAATATCTGCCCTTACAGATGCCTACATTTGTTGAATATAGATAATGAAGTCGTGTAGTGTTGTCGTCACTATATAACCTACAACTATCATCAAAAGGATGTTTTCTATATAGTTCTGCTTTGCATAGGTATAGGCCATGGATAGACCAGTCAAGTGATAACCTGAAGGCTTCATCACCACTCCATAACTCTTTGTTGGAACGCATGGGGTATGGGGTGGGTTCGTTGTCGGAGCCATCAGTATATACTAATGAAAATAGTACAGAGTCAACATTCTCGTTGTTTTCTATTACACTGACAGCGCTCTCTATTGCATCTTCTGAAAGCCAATCATCACTGTCAACCATAGTAATGTAGTCACCATCGGCAACAGCAAGCCCATGATTCCTGGCTTTGGCTTGCCCTGAATTACGCTCCATTTGCAATACTCTAATACGTCTGTCTTTACCGGCATACTCTTTTAGAATGGAGAATGTACTGTCAGTAGAAACATCGTCAATGCAGATTATCTGTAAATCTTTATGGGTTTGTGACAATAATGAATCTAAGGCTTTTGAAATGTATTTTTCTGCATTGTACGCAGCCATAAGTACTGAAACTCTACTCATAATTTTAGCTTTTTCTTTACTTTTTCAAAAATAATCTGTAGATACGATGTGTGCTTGTTTAGGTAATACACAGATATAATGACAGACAGAATCAAAATGGCAAAACCAATAATCCAGTAAAGCCATCCTTTTGTGTATTTTGTTACCAATAAAGCCGATATTATAAATGGAATCTGAACAAAGAATACTTTGTATGTAAGAGGTGTGGCTGTAAATCCGTATCGTTTACGAGTTATAAGCCAAACCATAATCCAGTCAAATAATCCTGCAATGGCTAATGCAATTCCGGTGTAAAGCAGACCACCCAAATTGAATCCAATTATAACAGCCAGTACCAAAACTATATCATACAGAAATTCTTGCAGAAGGAATGTCTTTGAATCGCCTTTGGCAAGTGATATATATGCGGCAGGTTGAGTCATTGCTTTGGTTGCTAAGCTTAAAACTGCAATTTGTGCCATGGGAATAGCGTCTGTAAACTTAGAGGTGGTAAATACTATTACAACTATGGGTAGAAAAACTATGAATGCTACAACCATAGGTGAAAGCAGAAGCGAAGTTACCTGTATCTGACTGTTGGCTAAACTGTTTATCTGCTCTTTAGAATAGTGTATGGTGGATAATCTGGGAAAATAGTCTGCGTCCATTGCCGAAAAGACAAACATTCCCAAATAGGTGATAAACATATAACCGGTGCTGTAAATTCCGGTGATTTCGGCATTTCCATAATTCATCAAATAGTTGGCTATGGTGGAAAAAGCACCGGCGCCAAAGAATGATGCAAGTGTGAAATATATGCCAAGTTTGATAGTATCAATACCGTTGTTAAGAATATCTCTCTTAAAACTGATTCTATATGGAAATAGTTTGAAAGAGTATATGCAAGTTACTATAAGCGACATAAAAGATACCAAAACCAGAGAAGGTACAAGACCCATCAGTTTGTATCTCCAAAACAGTGGTATTGATATGCACAGTGTCAGTATGACGGTAATTAGTTGCGCTATAGCAATCTGTTTGAGATTGCGGGTACCTTTTAATATAGCAGTTTCGCAACCGTTTATTGCAGAAAATGCAATTATTGGCGATAATAAAATAAAAGCTAAAGTATATCCTTTATCGCCATCGAATGCCCATAGACTGAATAACTGGGAAAAAATAATGCACACAGCAAAACCAAATATTGCAGTAAGTAATCCCCAACTTCTAATCATACATATAGTGTTGTTTACTTGCTGTGTATCTTCTGCATCGTAATACTCTGATATTTTTTTTACAGCACTAAATGATAGACCTAAATCTGTTATGCTTTTAACAAGATTTAAGGTCCTGTTATAGGTTTCGTTCAAGCCAATGCCGGTAGGTCCAAGCAGTATGGTTACCAACTTTGTGCGAACTATAGTGATGAGAGTTACAAAACCTTGTACACCACCAAACAGTCCGGTATATTTAATAATTCTATCGTAAGAATCGTTTTTATCTTTCATTGTTGCAAAGTTAGTGTAAGGCTTTATAATAAATGAATTGTAACCAGATTTTTTTTTCGAAAAAAGTCATTTTGGTCATAACGTTGCCGGTTAATCATTTGTTGTGTATTTGTTGTAATTTTTACCAATAATGTTTAATTTTGCACCAATTTTGGTAATATATGTACGAACATCTACTACAATTAGATACATTAAATATCAATTTCGACCGTTTTGGCGCAAAACTGATAGGCCTCTTTATAGCATTCGTTATGTATGGTGTTGCTTTGGGTATGAGACCTCTCTCTTTCAAGATGGTATTCTATAAGCCACGTCCGTTGTTTATAGGACTGTTGTGTCAATGGCTGTTCTTCCCTTTGATTACATTCATTGCAGTGGTGTTGCTGAAAGATTTCATTACACCTATGGTGGCTATGGGACTATTGTTGGTTGCGTCATGTCCCGGAGGTGTTGTCTCCAATTTTATGGTTTCTCATTCAAAAGGAAATCCGGAATTGGCGGTTCTTATGAGTACTATCACCACTTTGGCGGCTCCAATTTTTACCCCTTTGAATTTTGCAATTTGGGGTGGTTTCTATGTTAAATATTTTGCGGCATCAGCCAGTTCTGTCCTAATGACACTATCTGTTCCGGTTGATCAGATTTTTATTACAGTTATAGGAATAATTGGAATTCCGGTGCTGTTAGGCCTGATTACGGCTAAATACGCTCCTGGCATTTCGGCAAAGTTGAAAATGGTAATGCGTTATCTGTCAATAATCTGTTTTGTTGTTATTGTGATAATGCTGTTGCTTGTCAATTATCAGTTGTTTAGAAAGTATATAGGATATGTGTTTGTAATAGTTCTGGTTCACAATATCCTGGCATTGGCTGTTGGCTATACGGCATCTGCAGTAGGTGGTTTGTCTATTAAGGACAGGCGTACTGTAACTTTAGGTACCGGTATTCAGAATACAGCTTTGGGATTGCTTTTGCTATCAAATCATAATATATTCCCACAAGAACTGGCAAATGGAGGTATGGCATTTGTAGTTGCTTGGTGGGGTGTATGGCATATTATTTCCGGACTGATTGTCTCTTCAGGTTTCAGATTGTCGAAAGCAAGAAGGAAGGAGATTTGAAAATCATTTTTTTATGGGTAAGAAAATTCAAGATTCAGGTATATCATACTATTTTTTGAAAGAGTGTGTGGTAGATTTTACACTGAAAAGATCATATAGAAAATTCCAGATAGAGGGTAGGGAGAATTTGCCTACGGATGGTAGTGTTATTTTGGCTACTAATCACACCAATGCATTGATGGATGCGCTGGTAATATTGGCATCAGACCGAAAACCTAAAGTCTTTATTGCAAGAGCAGATATATTTAAGAAGAAGCTTATAATCAAGATTCTGACATTCCTCAAGATAATGCCTATGTACAGAATCAGAGATGGTTTTGATTCTCTTAAGAAGAACGAAGAGATGATAAATAAAGCTGTAGATGTAATGAGTAGTGGAACTCCGTTAATCATCTTTCCGGAGGCTACCCACAGAACAAAGCATTCATTGTTAAAACTTAAAAAAGGCATATTCCATATAACCTTCTCGTTATATGAAAATGGAGATAAGAAAAAACCTGTATATATTCAGCCTGTAGGTATAGAGTATGGTGACTATTTTCGTTTCCGTTCTACCGTTCTTGTCAAGTATGGCAAACCTATAAATGTATCGGAATTCCTGGAACAGAATAGTGAACTGACGCAACCCGTGCAGATGCAGATGTTGAGGGACGAACTGACAAAGCGCATGTCGGGGTTGATATCATTTGTACCCGATGATGAAGATTATGATGCAATTTGGGAATATGCAAAACTGTGTGCAGGTAATAAAAAATATTTCAATAAAGCATTAGAACGTATTGAAAAGAAGGATGTAAAGCAGAGAGGATTGCTTAAGAAACAGGCTGTTAACATGTATGCTATACAGGAGGCCTTGAATTTGAGAACAACCAGTCCCGAAGCTGCTCAGAATTTGTTCCGTAAGGTTGATGCATTAAGACTCTGGAGATTGCAGCATGGGGTATCAGTCTATTCTGTGGCAAGCGATAATATTGTTAGTTCCACAATTATTAAGACACTGCTTTCGCTGCTGGGATTACCATATTATATATTTACATGTGTGGCATCATTGCCAATATGGCTGGTGTCTATGCTAATAATTAGAAATGTTAAAGATGATGCCTTCTATAATTCAGCCAGATACTGTGTTAAGTTGGCACTCTCTTTGTTGGTTTGTATAATATGGGCTGTGATATTCTTCTCTACTATGTCAATGCCTTGGGCTCTTGTAGCTACATTGGCTGCTGTACCGGCACATGCCTTCTTTACAGATTTCAATGAACTTGTCAGAAGATGTGTTTCGGATTGGCGTTGGCTGATTAAACGTAAGAAAGCTCCTGAATTTAGGATTCAATAAAAAAAGGTCTCACATCAACTGAGACCTTTTCTTATTCTTTTATTCTGTGCTGATTTATTCTGCCCAAGGCATCCATTTCTTGTAATCAACATCCTTTAACTTCTCATCAACGTGAGTGATGATTGTGTTGGCTTCTTTACCAAGAAGGAATTTGTCAACAAAAGCTTCAACTTCAGGATACTGGCTCTGAGGAAGCATACAGTGGCCATGTCCGCCCTGAATTGAATATCCCATTCTGTCTTCAATTCCGAACTTCTTCCAAACTTCGCGTGCAGCAGCGCTTGATACGTAGTTTGATTCTTCTGCTAACCATTCGTAATCTGTATTACCAAGAACCAAAAGTGCACGTGGGCAGATTAATGCTGCCAGTTCGTGATGATCCATAGGGAGGCGTGCAGTGTTTTCGCCTGCATATTCACGTAAACTTTCCATGAACCAAGAGAAGTTTGTGTTACCTAATGTTTCAACATGACCTAAAGTCTCTGATACGCGCCAAGCATCAACGCCACCGCCACCAGGTTCCTGAGCTATAGTCAGAGCAATACGTTCGTCAAATGCGCCACAGTAAAGAGCCATTTTTCCTGCGTATGAGCAACCTGAAACTGCAAGGTGCTTAAGGTCTATCTTGCTAACATCTGTTCCTACTATTTCCAAACCATCAATGATGCGGCTTAGCGCCCATGGCCATACACTGTATGAACCATTCTCTATAAGTTCAGGATATAGTTTGTTGAAAGGTTCGTTGCCACGTTTCTGTGTGTGTGACATAACCTGACCAAACTGCCATGAAATCTGTGCAATATTACGTTCGTTAAATATCTGTGCAGGCAGACTGCCGGTGCCGCCGCCACCCATACCAATGATTGCTGGGAACGGACCATCGCCTTCCGGATACTTTATATTAGCTGTTATGGTAAGTGTGTTACCGTTTACTGTTACGTCAACAATAAGTTTGTTACCATCCATTTTTGCCTGAATGTTTTCTCTTGGAGTCATTGGTTTTAAACCAAGTTCATAATGTTCAAGCTCTCTGATGATTTCTGCTCTACGTTTTTCCCACTGCTTGAATTTCTTTACCTGTTTAGTGCTGTTTGAAAATTCGAATGGGTTTGGAAGGGTTTTGATTACCGGAGCCTCTTCTAATGTTGGGAAGTAAGGTGCTTCATATTCTGCACCGGTAAACTCTACATCGTAAACCAGAGGAATTTCCTTCTTTGCCATGTTTGGAAGTGCAATTGCTGCTGCCAATGTGAATAAGCCTAATCGTTTCATTTTTATGTAAGTTTTGTTTAATTAGTTAGTATGAATTGTTACAAAATTATTACTACTTAACAGTGAATTCTACGAATTCCCTACAAATATATATAGGTATTTTGAAAAAGTTGGGTTTATAAACAAAAAAAAGCAACTTTTTTGTTGCTTTTTTTGTAGTAGTGCCTACGGGAATCGAACCCGTATGCCAAGATTGAGAATCTTGTATCCTAACCGTTAGATGAAGGCACCATTTTTCCTATTTTGCTGCGCAAAGGTACTGCTTTTTTTTATAATGCAACAATAATCAGCGCTTTTTTTAATGCAAAACTTCAAGTTAGTTC
>CALFTK010000042.1 GCA_937916465.1 uncultured Bacteroidales bacterium | reverse complement strand
ATCTATACCGGCAAGTTGGGGTAGTGGAAGTTCGCATAACGATATAAAATACTCCACTTCTACTCTTACTCTGTAACGTATTAGAGCATACTCAGAAAAATAATCTGCAAGTTGGTGTGTCTTGCTACGATATCTGCCATCTATAGGGGATATCGATGTTAATTCGTTCATAATTGCGTGATTTTTTCTATATTTCTTTTCTATTCTTTTCTCTACTTCTCAGTAGCGATGCAAAATTAATAAATTACGCATTAAGATGCACACGAAAATGCATTTTTTTACATATATTATAAAATAATTTAACTACCTGCTTAGTACTGCATTGATATAAGTTTGCCTGGACTTTGCAACTCCTTGCTCCCATATAGTTCTATATTCACCAGAAGGCCATTGATGTGATCTATACGGCACTGCATTTACTATAACACCTCCCTTCAGACCATTTACTGCCGAAAAGAGAGCTGACGCCGGACACGTAGTATCTATCAAACCTATCTCAATATGAACTTCAGCTTTTGAACCGATTAACAATAGAGCTGCATCGTAGTATGGCAAAACAGCCTCAAGTTTTTCTAAATCCACACCTCTGTTAGATTCTTTTGGTTGTGGCCAGCCACTTAACCTATTCTCTTTATAACCTCCAAAATCAAGCATTGCAGGAACATGCAAAACTACATTTGTAACACGTTTATCCAGCCCGGCAACAGCTGCAGCTTGACCGCCACCTTGACTTTCACCTATCACCAGGATGGTCTTTCCATCCCATTCCGGTAGTGTAGTCAGATACTCTATAGCACGCAGTGCACGCAGATACATCCACTTAAAATAGTAATCGTCCTTGCTGGAGATTCCTTTATGCCAATAGTTCGACAACTCACCACGTTCCAAGGTTTGATAATACTCATTGGGTTGGCCATTTAACATACCGTGTGCATTGATATCAAAACTTATGGCACCATTCCCACGCTTTGCATTATCCACACACTCACCTACTTGACATCTACACCAGGCGCCACTAACACCCGCAGCACGGAAAAGTATTACAATAGGTAAAGATTTTTCTTTCGCATTGGTAGGTTTTGCCAAATATCCTCGAACAGGTTTAGGACCCAAGCAGTTTATTTCCACATCAAAACACTCAATATTCCCCCTATCTTTATCAGACACTTCAAGAGGTTTTAACGTAGCCTGCATTTTCAATGATTCAAGCTCTTTTTTCAACCTTTTCCAATACAGATTAAAATCCTTTGGTTTTTGATATCCTGTCTTAAATCCATCCGGCTCCACCACAAATCCTAATGACTGTTTAGGCATAAAATTACCATTTTTCATCCCTACTTCAACAAAATAAGCTGCTGTAGAATTAAATGACGAATCAATGATAGCCACCTGATTGGAAAATGGCAAACTATACTCATCAATAGGATAGCCATTTTTATACAGTTTCACACTTAATGAATCTGCAGAAGCCCCTTTACAAGAGGCTGTAATCAACACTTTATCGCCTTTTGAATATATCCCATCACTACTATTTAAATTCAGTTTTATAACAGAATGTACTTGCCCCATTGTCGGAATAGACAACAGTAAAACAATAGAGAGCAATACTTTTGAAAAACACTTCATAGCAATCAATAATAATTATTCCTTATCTCCTTAGCTATATATCTTCCCATTCTAACCTGACCCTCTTCTTTTGGATGCAATCCTTCGCGTAAATATCTGCCACCGCTACTTGTTTCCAACTTTTCTGTTATGCCGCTTTCTGAATAGCAATCTATTATTTGCACCGAAAGAACTTTGCACAATTCACGCAAAACTTCAATCTTTTTCTCATTTTGGAGATTATGGTTTTCATTGGATGTTTGGATTGGCGTACATACAAACACCATACATTCGGGGAAACGCTCTACTATAGTCTGAATAGCCCACCTGGCACCACCTGCCATTGTTGTCACATCTACATTATCCAAACTCTTTCCTTTTAAAGCTTCTTTGGCACTACCTATATTACCATCATTAGTACCCATAGAGAATACAAACACATCGGGTTCCGGAAACAAACCGGCATCCACCTCGGCAATAAATTTCTGAATATGCACTTTAGCAACATTATTATGACGTTTCTGAAGCTCCTCTTTATCATTAGTTGGCATCCAGCCATCTGATATTCCTGCAAAATTTGCAGAACCATAATCTTGTGTATCGCTATAGCAAGCCCAGGTGGCAGAACCCACAGCCACATTATGATGGGTTGCAAAGCCTAAAATATCTACCACTATCTTAGACCACTGATTTCCGGATGTTATACTATTACCATCACACCCAAAATTCATTTTGGAAAAATCCGGATACAATTCACAACGCACTCCTATTGAAACAGACAATAATAGAAGCGCAGAAAAAAAACGTTTGACTTTCATAGCGGTAAAAATAGATAAAATATAACTAAGCGACAAGATTAAAAGTTATTTTTATAAAAACGACAAACGATATGGAGATAAAAAAAATCAAGCGAACCAATGTTCGCTTGACCTTTTCGTGGGCGTTGACGGATTCGAACCGCCGACCCTCTGCTTGTAAGGCAGATGCTCTGAACCAGCTGAGCTAAACGCCCTTGCTTCCTAAAAGCGGTGCAAAGATAAGGACATTTTTTTAAACACAAAAACTTTTTCGCACTTTTTTCAATCTTTTTTTCCAATATGGCTGTTTTGTGGTATCTTCGCAGTCGAAAAGAGTAATACATTATAAATATATGGAAACAGTTCTTAGTGGCATACGCCCTACAGGAAACCTACATTTAGGTAATTATTATGGTGCAGTAACAAGTTTTATCAAACTTCAGGAGGCTTATAAGTGTCTCTTCTTTATAGCTGACTGGCATTCCCTTACTACACACCCTACACCCGGTGACATTCAGAATAGCGTGCGTACTATCCTGGCTGAATATCTGGCTTGCGGATTAGATCCGGAAAAAGCTACAATATATGTACAGAGTGACGTTCCGGAAGTTATAGAGCTCTATCTATATCTGAATATGAACGCTTATTTAGGTGAATTGGAACGTGTAACCTCTTTTAAGGACAAGGCACGTAAGCAACCTGACAATGTAAACGCAGGTCTTCTTACCTACCCTTCACTTATGGCTGCCGATATTCTTATTCACAAAGCAAACAAAGTACCGGTTGGTAAAGATCAGGAGCAGAACATGGAGATGGCTCGAAAATTCGGTCGCCGTTTCAATATGATGTACAACGTGGATTTCTTTCCCGAACCACAATCATTTTCACTGGCCAAAGAGGGTGGCCTAAAGGTTCCGGGGCTTGACGGTTCAGGAAAAATGGGCAAATCGGAAGGAAACTGCATCTATCTGTGTGACGAACCTTCGGTAATACGTAAAAAGGTGATGAAAGCTGTAACTGATAGCGGTCCAACAGTCCCAAACAGTCCCAAACCTGATGTTATTCAGAATCTGTTCACATTTCTGGAGATTGTTTCATCAAAAGATACATATAACTACTTTGACGAAAAATGGAACGATTGTTCTATTCGTTACGGTGATCTGAAAAAGCAGTTGGCAGAAGATATTATTATTGCTACAGACCCTATCAGAGAACGTATCAAAGAGTTTTCCAGTAATTCTGAATTGCTTAACAAGGTGGCTAAAGCCGGAGCAGAAAAGGCACGCGAAAGCGCAGCTGCCACACTTAATGAGGTGCGTCAGATTATTGGATTCCGTCCTTATTGATAGGAATTATAAAGAATACTTTAGAACAGACGGTCTATCTGATCGTCTGTTTGTTGTATATAGACAATTTTACCATCGGGAGTTCTACCGGGCACTGATGTCTCAAAAAGTTGGTTTAACAATTCCTGCATTTCAGTTGCGGAAAGAGTTTTGCCATTTTTAAGCGCAGCCTTTCTGGCAACCACAAAAGCCATCCTATCTACTTGCTGATCCTTCAGCGTTACGGTATCATCACGATACGAAGATAATATATCCAATATCAAAGCCTCGTAATTCTGATTCTCCAAACCATAAGGAACACCTTGCACAGCTATTGCGCCATGCCCCATATCTGATATATCGAACCCCATAGCTGCAAAATTATCTTTCAATTCACTATACCACTGTGCATCAATGGGTGAAAGTTGAAACATTTCGGGGAATAACAATCCTTGTGATACAACATCTTCTTCGGCACTTTCACGCAGATATTTTTCGTACAATATGCGTACATGGGCTCTATGCTGATTGACTATAAGAAGTCCTTCGGGAGTTGCCGCTACTATGTACTTTCCATTCAACTGAAACAGTTGCTGTTTAGGAACTGCTTCCTGAGTTAAAAAAAGTTCATCTGCAAGAGGCTCCGCAGGAGTTTCTCTATCTACCTTTTCATACAACTTTTCCCAATTATAGGTGCTTGTCGGTTTGGGTACTGCCGATATATTCTTAAAAGGATTATATGATGTATCATAATTCACCTTAGGTTGTATAGGTGGTTTTGAACTATCCAAAACGGGTATATCGGGCATATCGGTAGTATTAAAATCTATCATGGGCGCACTTTCAAAGCGTCCTATGGTCTCTTTTACTGCCGATGCCAATATTTTCCAAAGCACCTGTTCATCGGTGAACTTAATTTCTGTCTTTGTAGGATGAATATTCACATCTATACTATCTGCAGGCACTTGCAAAAAGAGAAAATATGGTGCTTGAAACCCCTCTTGTATCATACCTTCGTATGCCGATAGTACTGCCCTATGGAAATAGGGATGTTTCATATATCTGCCATTTACAAAAAAATACTGTTCCGGCACTTTTTTTCGCACACTCTCCAAGTTTCCTGCAAAACCGGTTATAGATAGAACCGATGTAGTTACGTCAACTGGTAGCAATTGCTGATTTATCTTTTTACCGAACAGATTTACCAGACGCTGTTTAACAGAAGAGACCGGCAATGATAACACCTCTTCACCCTGATGAAATAATGATATAGCCACATCCGGTTTCACTATAGCAACTCTCTCTACTTCTGTCAGTATATGACCGAATTCAGTCTGATTACTTTTTAGAAACTTTCTTCTGGCAGGTACATTGTAAAACAGATTCTTTACAATAAAACTACTTCCTGCCGAACAGGTCACTGTCTCCTTATTTACTATTTCCGAAGCAGCAACCTCTATAAGTGTACCAGTTTCATCATCCTTACGACGTGTGCGCAGTTCCACTTGGGCAACGGCTGCTATAGAGGCCAACGCTTCACCACGGAATCCAAAGGTTGATAAAGAATACAGATCGTCCGATATAGATATCTTTGATGTTGCATGACGCTGAAATGCAGTAGTGGCATCTTCACTACTCATACCTATACCATTATCAATAACCTGAATAGAGGTACGCCCTGCATCTACCACTATAATTTTTATACTGGTTGCTCCTGCATCTATAGCATTTTCCAAAAGTTCCTTAACAACTGACGATGGACGGTTTACCACTTCGCCTGCTGCTATTTGAGAAGCCACATCGGGAGGCAATATTCTTATCACACTACTCATACACCAAACCAATATCCGTTAACCAGATAATAAAGCACAAGCAGCAAAACCACTATCAGCACTACAGCCATTTGTGGAGATAATGAACTTCCACCCGACTCTTTCTTTTTCTTTAAATGGGTTGTGGATTCAAGAAACTTTCCACGAATCGATTCCGGGTTGTATGACTCGTTGGGCAACATACCCAAATCACGTTTTGCCTTTTCCTCTATCTTAGACAATTTTTCTTTGCGTTCGTCATAATAAATATACTTATGTTCGAACCTTCTTGGTGTACGCATGCTGAATAATCCCATAATCAATTCTTATTTCTGTTGAGTGTTGGTAATGGAATATCTATCATAGGAGACGATTTAAGCTGTTCTGATGCAGCCTTTCCTCTCCAATAAAATATATCATATCGAGAAAATGGACGTAATGTATCAAACCAATTGAAGTTCTCCAGATACATTATTTTATCTGTCAACTGATCCATAGGATACATTACACCATTCGATTTTCTATTTATCACTATTTTATAGACCTCTCTATTCATAAAATAGGCCGATAGTTGCGAAGCTTCGGTTGTATTCATACCCATCATCTCCATATCTTCATCTTCCGGATAGTAAATGACCAAAACATTTCCATTTACATCTGTACGTTCTATTGCACCGTCCTTGAAATAAGCCTTCATCTCCCTTCCGGCTATCTGGTTATAATGGATGGTATCTATTTGTTGAATGAACAATGCCTGACCTATTACGTGTGCCCAATCTATAGTACTGTCATTCATATACACAGATATCTTTTCGCCTAAAACCTGTTGGTTCTCGCTCCATACTATGGGGTCCTTATAAAGCGTCAGACAGGTGTCTATAGAATTAAATACCAACGAATCGGCAACCATCTGCATATCAGTTCTGTATGCCTTAACTTTATTAAATGCCCGCATCTCCCTGTAAAGCACCGTATCTTTAGTTGCATTATAGAAGGTAAGCAGTCTGAATGTATCGGCATGAATATACAGACTATCGCCTGTAGAATACTCTATGGCAAGCGCATTTCCGGTAACTACCGCCGAATCGTTCTGATGGTTAAAATATGCATATTCACCATCCACATCCAATTTGTCGGTATAGTTCCTTATCTCTACATTTCCAAATGCTTCGGCCTGCCCTTCCGCTTCATTAAAAACAATACTATCGCCAACCATAGTCTGCTCCCCATCCTTCTGTATTATCACAGAGCGATTCAGTAAAACAGCTTCTTTCAAATCTGTATTAAAATTACCGTTGTTTGTATGAATGGTTGTTTCATCGCTAATAATTTCTGTAGGCGACACAAAATATGCAGTATGTAAATCTGTATTGTAAAGTAATGTGTCAGAAGAGAGGTTATAATCTTCGCTCTCCAAAAAGACATCTTTCATAAAAGTTGCCATCTTTGTGGGTGTATGGAACTGACCATAATCAGAAGTCAGAGTATTCTCTTCATCAAGTAACGTACCACCTGCAAAGAAGTAACCCAATTCGGCATCGCGTTCATAGTTCAAGCTGTCTGTCAGCAGTACCATCGTGGTATTCTCTATTCGCACATTGTCACGTATCTTCAAGATTCGGGTGTTACCATTATAAAAGAGAGAATCACCATACAGAAACAGAGTATCACCCTGTTCTACCCTAATATTGTGGTATGCATTAAAAGAATTGGCTTCTTGAAAAAAGAGAGCGCTGTCACAGTACATATACATACTATCTTGTCTGAACACAACATTTCCCACCAAAATCTGGGCATCCGGATTAACTCTTTCGCTATAGCGCAATTCATCGGCATTCAACAGATATACAAAGTTCTCATTTGCAGATGCAGTATCGGATACTACACTATCCTGCACCTCAATAAAAGTTTGTGCAGAAAGCATAGGAGACAAAGCATAAAGCAAAGTTACAACCGTAGTGATTCTATTGAATAGCTGTTTCATTTACAATAAAAAATTAACGTTCGCCCCAACCCGGATATTTGTAGCCTCCTTTATTCCAGCCCTCTGAAATCTTTACGTATGTTGTCTTTTGCTGTTCTTTAACCCATTCGGCAATGGCCTTCTCCTGTTTGTCTATAAGAACCATTTGTTGTAGTATTTGGTAATCGTCAACCATGGTTGCTTTATGGCCACTGATTCGAGTTTTAAGTTTTACAATAGCACATACTATTTTTCCATTTGACATTTGCATTACAAATGGATCGGATACTTCAGAAACATGCATTGTATTTACCACTTTTGCCACATCCTGAGGCAGCTGTTGCATTTCAAATTTAGAAATAGATGTATTTTCTCCTTCGGGATGATACATCATCAAACCTTTATTGTTCTTGGTATCTTTATCGGCAGACAAATATAGCACTGCGTCTTCGAACGTAAAGTCGCCTTCACGAATATCGTCTGCTATAGAGTCCAATCTGGCAAGAGATGCATCTATACTCTCCTGAGGTACTCTGGGTTTCAGAAGAATATGGCGCACATTAACCATATCGCCCAAACGTTCTTTCAACTGAATAATATGGAATCCATATTCTGTTTCCACTATTTTTGAAACCTTTGTCGGGTCAGTCAAATTGAATGCTACAGCCGAAAATTCGGGAACAAATTCACCACGTCCCTTAAAGCCACATTCACCACCTAATCTTGCCGAACCGGGATCTTCCGAATAGAGCATAGCCAATGTTGAGAACTTAGTTTCACCCGATTGTATTCTCTCGGAGAATTCTCTTAATCTCTCCTTTACAATATCAATCTCTTCTTGTGGAATGACAGGTTCCTGTGTTAGAATCTGTACCTCAACCTGAGTTGGCACATACGGAATTTCATCAGCAGAAATATTTGCTATATATCTTCTAACTTCAGCCGGCGTCACCTTAACCTTATCTATAATTTTAGACTGCACACGACTTACTATTATTTCGCTCTCTATGGATTCATAAAACTTTTCTTTAAGCTGATTCATAGTAAGCCCATAGTATTCAAGCAACTTTTCTGTTCCGCCCAACTGATCTGCCATTGATTGAATACGCATTTCCAACTGCTGATTAACTTCATCGGGAGTAACAAATATACTATCTAACTTAGCTTGATTCAAATACAATTTTCTAATGGCAAGTTCTTCGGGAATAATGCTATATGGATCGCCTTCCCATCTGATTCCTCTTAATTGCGCATCATGACGTGCCTCTTCTACTTCTGATTTATAGATAGCTTCATCGCCAACTACCCATACCACTTCGTCAATTATATTATTCTGAGCCTCTATGTTTGCAAAACAGAATAACGAAATGGCAACAACTGCAAATATATGTACCCTCTTTTTCATCACTTATTATGGAATATTACTCTATTGTTTTCAATAGCTGTGTTATACAAATCCTTTTTTATCTGTTGTATATATGTAACCTCTTTATTGTTTACTAAAAGCCTTTTAATACTGTTTTCCACCTGTTCTATTGGAGCAACGCTACCTTTGGGAAGATATTCACTTACATTAAGCAGGTATAGAAAATCGTCATCTTTAAGCTCCAAAAAGTTGTTTTTATCCAAATAATCCTGAAGCAAAACATCCATTTTTGGTAATAGTATTTCAATATCTGATACCTGATGCCAATAGTCATAGAAGAATTCGTAGTATGGTGCATTTCTTATGCAATACTTCTCTATTTCATCATACGATTCGTCATCTCTAAGACGATACAATCTTTTAATACTGGCCTGATTTGGCGCAGAAAGAGGTAATTTTATAAACAACCCTTTCATTATAGGCTCTTCCAATACAAACAAATTCTTATTCTCTTCATAGAAGGATAATATCTCCTGCATGGAAATATTCTGTTCTATCTTCTGCTTTATTAAAAGTTGCTGATATTCATGTACTATCAATGACCTTCTATAGTTCTCTACCAATTCATCGATACTCTTATCGTCGCGCACGTTTCTTTCAGCATTCTGATAAAGCAACAGTTCTGACAGCCAATTCTCAATATAACGATCTGCAAACTGTGCACTGTCAGCTTCTGTAATATTTACCGGCAACACCTGTTGCAAGTCCTCTTGATAAAGTACATTTCCATCAAGTTCTACCAATGGAGTTTTGCCCGATGCATACCTGACTTCCTCTTTTTTTCCGCATGACGCAAGCAAAAGAGATAGTGGTAACAACCACAAAAGGGTGTATCTTAAGCATCTGGTTTTCATAAGAATCAAAGAGCCACCGATTTTAGAACTTTTTTATTTACCTTGTATGGTATTTCTTTACGCAACTTCTTTATCCACATCTTTTCCAAAGAGTCTTGATATGCATTAACCGCTTCACCGTATGAATCCTGAAGTTCTTCGGGATATGTTATTGCCTTTCCTATTACGTTAATATACGGATAATCTTCACGTGGCTCATAATCGCCTTCTCCAAATACCACACTGTCCACATAGCTGTTTCTTCCTTTTTCTATAGGACCACGCAACACGCGAACATTAGCTTCATTCTTATTGAATTCCGCTATAACCTCTATCTGTTTGTCAACATCGCACCCTTCTAATGCCGCAACTATTTCATTGAACACCTGTTCCGATTTGCAGAACAACAAAAGCCCCTTAAAACGAGGTATCTCAAATTTTAAACTCTTCTTGTTCTTTTCAAAGAACTGTTCCAAGCCCAAAGTATCGGTAGTTGACCTCTGCCAAACCTCCTGGTTACTTATCTCAAACATCAAAAGACCATCGTAATATTCTTGCGATATAAGTCCGAATTCCGGATATATTATCTCAAGCATACTATCGGCACGAGCCACTGCTTCGTCGTCGGATAGTCCTTCCCATCCGCGCTCTTTTGCAATCTTCTTGGCCTTTTCACGCTTTGCAAGTACATTATAACCTTCACGTTCCATCCATTCATAGATAGAGGCTCTATGATCGCTAAATGACCCAAAATCTTGCTTACCTGTTATTTTGATAATCATATATCCCATTTCGCACAAAAAAGGAGCTGACATCTCATTTACAGGCATAGAGAATGCTCTTTCGGATATAAAATCGGGTACCTGTCCACGAGACACCCAACCTACTATACCTCCATTTCTGGCTACACCGTCTTGTGAATTTTTGGCTGCAGTTTCATTAAAGTTTGCACCATTACGCAATAGGTTAAATATAGAATCAATTTTTTGTGATGCTATAGCCATATCCTCCTGCGAATTGCTTTCTGGAACAATAGTAAGAATATTCAGATTTACTATACCGTCGGGGCCTACCTCTTTTGCCGAAGCTTCAAATGTCTGTTTAGCCATATACTCCAAGTAAGCAGAATCAACCAAATACTCTTCCGCCTGAATACCGCGATACTGAGTATATTCTTCTATGAATGTTGCAGTAGTATCTATACCGGCACGTTCAGCTGCCGCCACTTTCAGTTTGAAATTCAAGAACAGATCTGCATACTCTTTCAACTCCTTTTTGGACAAAGGCTCTACAGCAGTTCTATTCTTCTTCAAGAAGTATTCAAACTCTGACTTAGTTACTTCTTTGTCATCTATTGTCATAATCAAAGCATCGTTATCCACTACTTGAGCAGATAGGAATACTGAGAACAAAGAGGTTAGAAATAGCAATGCTGTTCTTTTCATTTCAATACAAATTATTCGTGACGACTATAGTTTGGTGCCTCGCTTGTTATTGCTACATCGTGTGGATGACTTTCAGCCACACCGGCATTTGTAATGCGGGTAAACTTTGCATTGTGCAACTGCTTGATATTTGCAGCGCCACAATAACCCATACCGGAACGCAAACCACCTACCAACTGATAGATAACTTCATACAAAGTGCCTTTGTAAGGAACACGTGCAGCAATACCCTCTGGAACAAGTTTCTTCACATCGCACTGGTCTGCTTGGAAATAACGGTCTTTTGATCCATTCTCCATAGCTTCCAACGAACCCATACCACGATATGACTTGAACTTACGGCCATTAAAGATGATTGTATCACCCGGAGCCTCTTCTGTACCTGCCACCAAAGAACCTATCATTACACTATAACCACCTGCTGCCAAAGCTTTGACAACATCACCGGAATAGCGCAGACCACCATCGGCTATCAAAGGAACACCGGTTCCTTCCAATGCTTTTGCAACATCATAAACTGCAGAAAGCTGTGGTACACCTACACCTGCAACCACTCGAGTAGTACAGATAGAACCCGGTCCTATACCAACTTTTACAGCGTCAGCACCAGCTTCAACCAACATCTTTGCAGCTTCGCCTGTAGCAATATTTCCTACAACTATATCAATATTTGGGAAACGTTTTTTAGCCTCTTTAAGTTTTTCTATCACACCTTTTGAATGACCGTGAGCTGTATCTATAACAATAGCATCGGCACCTGCATCAACCAAAGCCTGCATACGTTCCAAAGTATCGTTGGTAACGCCCACACCGGCAGCTACGCGCAAACGACCTTTGCTATCTTTACAAGCCATAGGTTTGTCTTTTGCTTTAGTTATATCTTTATATGTGATAAGCCCTACCAATTTGCCATTTTCTACAACCGGCAGTTTTTCTATCTTATTCTCTTGAAGTATCTGCGATGCTGTCTCCATGTCAGTTCCCGGATGGGTAGTGATAATATTATCTTTTGTCATAACATCATCAATGTGCTTACCCATATCTTTTTCAAAACGCAAATCTCGGTTTGTTACAATACCAACCAGATTATTATCATCATCAACCACAGGAATACCACCAATATGATACTCAGCCATAAGGTCCAAAGCATTCTTTACAGTAGAACCGCGCTTTATGGTAACAGGATCAAAAATCATACCATTTTCAGCACGTTTTACTATTGCCACCTGTCTTGCCTGCTCTTCAATAGACATATTCTTGTGAATAACACCTATACCACCCTCACGGGCAATAGCAATAGCCATAGTAGATTCTGTAACTGTATCCATAGCAGCAGTTACAAAAGGAATCTTCAACTCAATATTACGTGAAAACTTAGTTGAAAGTTCAACTGTTCTTGGTAACACTTCCGAATAAGCCGGTATTAACAACACATCATCGTATGTCAAACCGTCCATTACAACCTTATCTGTAATAAATGACATATAATATATTTATTTATTTTTTACTCCTTACTTAGTTAGCCATCTCCGAAATGAACTTTATACGTACCAAACGAATCTCTTCTTCAGAGTATTCGTCGCCCAATTCATCCAAGGCATCATCCATTGAATCTGTCTCTGATTCCTTAAAATATTCATAGATATCTTCGGCACGATCTTCATCCATCACATTTTCAATAAAATAGTCAATATTCAGTTTTGTACCTGAATATACTATGGTATCTATTTCGGAAAGAAGTTCATCAAACTCTATACCATTACTTACAGCAATATCGTCAAGAGCAACTTTTCTGTCAATGCTCTGAATGATACTTACCTTTAGTTTCGATTTATTGGCAACAGTACGTACACGCATATCTTCGGGACGTTCTATTTCGTTCTCCTCTACGTGACGTTTAATAAGGTTGATAAACTCTTCACCATAACGTTTGGCCTTACCTTCGCCTACACCTGTAATATTTTTCAATTCATCCATTGTAATAGGATATGTTGTTGCCATAGCCTCCAACGACGGATCCTGGAATATTACATACGGTGGTAATTCCAATTGCTTTGATAGTTTCTTTCTAAGGTCCTTTAACATGGAATAAAGCTCCGGATCGACAGCGAATGATCCGCCACCTCTCATAGGTCCTTCATTCTCCTCCTCTTCAAAGTCATTATCTTCAACTATCTGGAAAGACTTTGGATGAGCCATAAAGTCTTTTCCGGCCTTTGTTATTTTCAAAAGACCATAGTTCTCTACATCCTTAACTATATATCCGGCAATAAGCGCCTGACGTATAACAGCATTCCATGTTTTGTCCGATTCATCTGCACCGGCACCAAACACCTCTAAATCATCGTGACAATGATCCTGGATAGTCGATGTCTCTTTACCCATCAACAAATCCACAATATAATCCGATTTAAAATTCTCCTTAACAGCCGCTATTGCTTCTAAGGCTGTTTCCAAAAGTTCTTTTGCTTCCACCTGCTTCTTAGGATTCAAACAGTTATCACAATTTCCACAATTATTCTCTTCAAATGTTTCACCAAAATAGTGAAGCAACATTTTTCTTCTACATACTGAAGATTCACAATACGCAGTGGTCTCCTGTAGTAGTTGCCTACCAATATCTTGTTCAGCCAAAGGTTTTCCTTCAAGGAATTTTTCCAGTTTCTGAACATCTTTACTATGATAGAAAGCTATACACTGACCTTCGCCACCATCACGTCCTGCACGTCCTGTCTCCTGATAATAGCCCTCCAAGCTCTTTGGTATATCATAGTGAATCACATACCTAACATCAGGTTTATCAATACCCATTCCAAATGCAATAGTAGCCACTATTACATCCACCTTTTCCATAATAAAGGCATCCTGAACAGCCGAACGAGTTGCAGCCTCCATACCTGCATGATAAGCAAGTGCCGGTATATCGTTTGCTTGCAATATATTAGCTAAATCTTCCACCATTTTTCTGGAAAGGCAATAAATTATACCTGATTTGCCGGCATTAGCCTTTATAAAGCGTATTATATCTTTTTCTACATTCTTTGTTTTAGGTCGTACTTCGTAGTACAAGTTTGGACGGTTAAAAGAGAGAGTAAAGTCTTTAGCCGACTGAATACCCAGATTCTTTTTAATGTCATCCCTAACTTTATTGGTAGCTGTAGCTGTCAGAGCTATGATAGGTGCAGCACCTATATTTTTTACCATATCCCTGATTTTTCTATATTCAGGACGGAAATCGTGTCCCCACTCCGATATACAGTGCGCTTCATCTACCGCGTAGAAAGATATTTTCAGTTGTTTTAAGAACTCAATATTCTCTTCTTTGGTAAGTGATTCAGGAGCTACATACAGCAATTTGGTTTTACCGCCTAAAATATCACTTTTTACCTGGTCTATGGCAGCTTTGTTAAGCGACGAATTAATAAAATGAGCTATACCATCTTCTTCGCCCATATTACGCATGGCATCCACCTGATTCTTCATCAAGGCTATCAAGGGAGATATTACTATTGCAGTTCCGTCCATTATCAGAGCCGGTAACTGATAGCATAACGACTTGCCACCGCCCGTTGGCATTAGGACAAACGTATCATTACCCGCCAACAGATTGCGTATTATTGCTTCTTGTTCACCTTTGAATGTGTCAAATCCAAAATGGACTTTCAGCACTTCTGCCAAGTTTATTTCTTTCCCCTGCATATATCTATAATTACCTATATAACTAACTATCCAATCAAAATACGATTGAATAACAAAGTTAAACACAAGTAATTCAAACTTGCAAACTTTTTCTTAAAAAAGTAACTTAATGATTCAGACTAAAAGCAAAAAACAGGCTTTTACCCTTATACACCCTCTAAAAATGCCCCCTGTTTTTTCACTATCTGATTTTCGGCATATTCCAAAGTAACCTGCAGACTCTTTTTCTTAGTAGATGGGATTTCAAACATAGCATCCATCATTATTGTCTCTACTATAGACCTCAAGCCGCGAGCACCTAACTTGTATTCCACAGCCTTATCCACTATAAAATCAAGCACCTCCGGTTGGAATGTCAACTTCACACCATCCAATGCAAATAGTTTTATATACTGGTTGACTATTGAATTCTTTGGTTCTGTCAAAATCTTACGCAACGCCTCTTTATCCAATGGTTCCAGATATGACACTATTGGCAGACGACCTATAATTTCTGGAATAAGACCAAACGACTTCAGATCTTGTGGCGAAATATACTGCAACAGATTGTTTAAATCTACTTTCTGACGTTTCTGCTGATTATCAAAGCCCACTACCTGAGTATTCATTCTGCTTGCAATCTTACGTTCTATGCCATCAAACGCACCTCCACAAATAAAGAGGATATTCTTGGTATCGACCTGAATGAATTTCTGTTCCGGATGTTTACGCCCACCCTGTGGAGGAACATTTACCACAGAACCTTCCAATAGTTTAAGCAATCCCTGCTGAACACCTTCACCGCTTACGTCACGGGTAATAGATGGATTATCGCCCTTACGTGCTATTTTGTCTATTTCATCTATAAAGACTATTCCGCGTTGGGCTGCTTCTACATCATAATCGGCTACTTGGAGTAAGCGTGTCAGTATGCTCTCAATGTCTTCGCCTACATAACCTGCTTCAGTCAGTACTGTAGCATCAACAATTGTAAAAGGCACTTTGAGCAAACGGGCTATGGTTTTTGCAAGCAGTGTTTTACCTGTTCCTGTTCTTCCTACCAGAATAATGTTACTCTTCTCAATATCAACATCATCTGTAGAATTATTGGCAATTCTTTTGTAATGGTTATACACAGCTACCGAAAGATACATCTTTGCTGTGTCCTGACCTATAACATAATCATCCAGAAAAGCTTTAATCTCTTTGGGCTTTGGAACATCGCCCATAGAAAAATTCTGTTTTTTTCCTGTAGCTTGCTGTTCACGCACTATTTCGTATGCACTTTGCGCACATTCGTCGCATATAAAGCCATACAGACCACCTATAATAAAACCTACTTCGTTTTCCGGGCGTCCACAGAAACTACACTGCCTTGTCTGCTCTCTTTTAGCCATCTATCAAACACGTTTTGACAATACAGCATCAATCATTCCATACTCTTTAGCTTCGTCAGCTGTCATCCAGTAATCTCTATCACTGTCTGCCCAAACCTTTTCGAATGGAGTATGGGAATGATCCGATATGATTGTGTACAACTCTTTCTTGTACTTCTGAATCTCTCTGGCTGTAATCTCAATATCACTGGCCTGTCCCTGAACACCACCTAATGGTTGGTGTATCATCACTCTACTATGGGGCAGAGCAAAACGTTTACCTTCATGACCTGCTACCAACAGTACTGCAGCCATACTTGCAGCTATACCTGTGCAGATGGTTGTAACGTTACTCTGAATAAACTGCATAGTATCATATATACCCAAACCCGATGTTACAGAACCACCTGGTGAATTGATATAGATTGATATATCTTTCGATGAATCCACTGAATCCAGATAAAGCAACTGCGCCTGAATAGTATTAGCTGTATAATCATTTATCTCTGTACCCAAAAAGATAATTCTATCCATCATAAGGCGCGAGAACACATCCATCTGAGTCACATTTAGGGTACGCTCTTCCAAAATATATGGATTCATATACTGCTGCGACTGGGATTTGATTACATCATCCAATACCTGGCTATTCAAGCCAACGTGCTTTACTGCATATTTGCGAAAATCATCTTTCATATCAATTTATTTTACTTGTTATTTTGTTTCTGTAGCAGGTTCAAACATCTTGTTGAACTCTTCTACGGTAACCTTCTTTTTCTTCAACTTAACCTGTTCCTTAACAGCTGCTGCAAGTTTTGTTTCAATAGCACGATTAACCAAACCATCTACGGTTTCGCGCTTCTTCAACATCTCTTTTGCATAGTTATCAAGCAGTTCATCAGGAATATTCATCATACCGTACTGAGCGAACTGAGCCTTAGTAGCTTCGCGGGCCTGATTCAATACATCTGCATCTTCCACCTTGATAGAGTTCTGCTCTACAAGTTTTTCCTGAATTAGATGCCAGGTAAGTTCTGTCAAGCTCTTTTCAAAGTTCTCCTCTACACTTGCTTCACTACCCTCTTTAGCATTTGCAAGCATAATGCGTTTCAGCAGTTCATCAGCATATTCCAGTTTGCCCACCTTTTCCATAAGGTATGAACGCAAATCAAGCATAAACTTGTAGTCGCTGTCCGGCAAATAACTCTTTTCCAAAGATTCAGCTACCTTTGAACGGAATTCATCAAGACTCTTCACAGTATCCTTTCCAAATACCTGATCAAAAACTTCCTGTGTCAGTTCACCCTCTACAAAACGGGTTATTTCCTGAATGGTATATGAGAAATCTGAATCCAGATTTTCAACATCTTCTTTATTCATCTTAAGAAGTGCAGCTACCTCTACAGCATTGTCGTTATGTGCTTTTTTAGGATTGAATACTACTGCATCACCCTTCTTTGCACCGTTAAACAGAGCTTTCTGATCTTCGTTCTTTAGATATAGAGGCATCAAAGTAGCATCTTCTACCACAATACCACCCTCTTTAACATTGCCATCTGCATCAAGTTCCTGCAACTGGCCTTTCAGAAGGTCATTGTCCTGATATTCGTCAAATTGTTCATATTTACCATTTTGTTGAGCATAAGCTTTCACCTGCTTGTCAACCATTTCGTCGGTAATCTTAATTTCGTAGTAAGGAATTGTGTCATCTTTAGATACTGCTACTTCAAATTTTGGTGAAAGAGCAATATCAAAATAGAAAGTCAAATTATCATCGTCTATATTCAAAGAACCACCCTTTTCTTCGTTTGAAAGAGGTTCGCCCAACATATCAATCTTATTTTCCTTAATATAGCCAAACAACTTTTCCTGAAGCAGTTTGTTAACTTCTTCTGCTTTTACGCTCTTTCCGTACATTTTACGGATAAGATTCATAGGCACCATACCCGGACGGAAACCCGGCATATTTGCCTTCTTACTGTAGTTTTTTAAAGCTTTTTCTACGTTCTCTGAATAGTCAGCTTTCTCCAGCTGAATTGTGAGCAGGCCCTGTACCTGGCTTACATTTTCAAATGAAATATTCATTCCTTTTTATAATTGTTTAAGTTACTATTTTCACACAATAATTGCGCTCTAAACGAGCCATCCAATTATTAAGGTGCAAAATTAGTTCATAAATTGCAAACCACAAAAAAATAGTCAACTATTTCCCTATGTTTCGCAAATTACCCACCTTACAGTATTTTCTCAAATTACTTAAGGAATCCTTTATTCATTTGTATTTTGCAAACAACAGGATTATCGTCTGTCTGTGCGTTTTTCAATCTATTGAATGTACTATATTTGGACGGAACATTATCAAAATATTCTACCGGGGATTGAGCACGTCTGGTCTGATAAAAATACTTTCCATCGGAATATGTAGGAGAAAGTGTAGGCTCTAATTTATATTCCAGTTGCCAGTTCATTATATTAAAATCAAAAACTTTGTCGTTTTTCAGATTTACAACAGCCCGCCTCATTTCATTTCCTATAGTATAACCGAAAGTAAAATATCCATCTGCCACAAATGGGAATTGATAAAATCCAGCCATACCTTTATAATTTCTATAATCCATTTTACCGGTAAATCTCTCCACCGGCATAGCTTTATTACCCATATCGTACTTTAAAAAAGGAAGTATCTCTCCATTTTGGAATTTGTAGAAGAGACCGGCAAATGGTTCAACCAACATTAAACTACCATTGGCATAGCAGAGATTTCCTTCTGTAGATGGGTTTATGTTATTTTCGTATATAAGTCTCTTTTCCGATAAATCTTTCAACTGATAGCTATAGAATTTAATACCATCTATCCAGTTAAAACAATAAACATAGCCATCAACAACAAAAGCCTTATAATGCGGTTCATCAAACTCCTTTTTCTCTATAAATTTTCCTGTAGATAATTCGTATGAATAAAGAGCACGTTGGTCACACACATAGACCACATTACCGCTATAACTTATAGATGTAAAGTTGTTATATTCACCATGTCCACGTCCTTTACGGCCTATATCATGCAGATATTTACCATCTGCATCAAAGCACTTTACGGTCATATCGTCTGAAACTACTATATAATCTTCTGTAACTATCAGTTGCTCTATATCGCCCAAAAGAGATGCTTGAGTGGTTTCAAGGGGTATAAATTCTACAGAGCTAACCATATCACTATACTGAGGTGATGAATTATTCTCCTCAAACGCCGCAGGAATAACTTTAACCTCTTCCAAGGTTTCTTCCATACAACCCAACGCCAGCACACACAATGCTAAACCCACAAACAAATTCTTCTTCATTTTTCCTTTATTTAAATTTCATCATCAGTACCACACCATTATCATCTGCAGAGAGTCCTTGACTTATGTTGTATAAATCAATTTCCTTACCCTTTATATTTTCAGGATTTACCTTCCAGATGTATTCACGAAGTTGATATAACGTAATTCCACTATGGTAAGACAACAGATAATCACCATCAGTTCTGATTATTGTTCCCGGCGACACATCAAAAACATTTAGATATTTTGATTTAGAAAATGAGATTATATCATTATTCTTTTTATCCAAGATACAGAGATATTTATCTCCTTGTATATGTATATCGGCAAATCTGTATTTGTTACTTTCCCACAAATTGGTTACGCCCAAACCATACTGTTTGTGCAGTCTATTTTTCAATATGTATTCTACACCTTCTATCTTATATTTATCCGGCATATCATATTCACCCAGATCAAATTTATACTTTAAATATTCCTTTCCATTTTCGTAATGCCAAACTTCGTTTTTTGAGACCAACAAGAAGTCACTTCCCCTACCATCAGCTCCGGCAAACGGTTGCCAATCGCCGCTATCTCTATATTCGTCACTTTCAGAATATTCAAAAGCTCTTCCTAATTGATTACCCTCAAAATCAAATTCAGAAAGCAGATAAGGACCACCGGCAGCTACACCGCCCCAAACATCACCTATAAGAATACTATGTTTCAGAGCCTGAATGCTTACACCGCCTTGAGTTTCAAACTTATGTAGCATTTTACCGGTATAATCATAGCAAAGTACTTTACAAGAGATATTATCAAGTAACCACACCTTACCATCTCTTACACTTATATCTGTCAGTTCAAAATACTCATCAGGACCTCGTCCTATTTTACAGATGCTATTAAGAAACTTTCCTTCTGTATTGAAAAAGAATACACTATGTGACATATTATCGGCCACTATCAACATATCGTCTTCATATATTATTTTCAAAACTTCACCTATTAAACAATCATCAGTGGTTTCTAATGTTATTGCCTTAAAATAGGTAGTATCAAGAACGGCAGCCCAATTGATATTTTCAGTAGCCGTTTCTAAATTAACAACAATAGTTTCTGCTGTTTGGTTCTTATTTGTACAGCCACACCAAACAGCAAGCGCAATGACAATCAGCAACTTTCCTGCCTTCATATTATTATTTCTTTTGTTATTCTTTGTTTAGCAAAATACTTCTTTCATTCTCTTTATAGGAGCAAAAGTAATATTTTTTTTTGTACGCAAAATATATTCACCTAAAAATTTTCTTTTTACTCCAAAATACCTTTCAACATTTTTTTGTTATTTAACGTACACTTTCGTTTCTTTGTTATACCTTTGTATAACTTGATATTGATTTCAGATTATATAACAGACAAAATAATGGACTCTGCAGATAACAACGAGAAGATGGTTCTTAGAACTGAAAACCTGGTTAAACGATATGGTAAACGTACCGTAGTGAATCACGTATCCATAGATGTAAAACAGGGTGAGATAGTAGGTTTGTTAGGCCCTAATGGAGCTGGTAAAACTACATCGTTTTATATGACAACAGGTTTTATTACTCCAAACGAAGGTCATATCTATCTGAATGACGAAGATATTACAGAATATCCCGTATATAAACGCGCTCGTAAAGGCATTGGATATTTGGCACAAGAGGCAAGCGTGTTCCGTAAGATGAGTGTAGAAGACAATATAATGTCTGTTCTTGAATTGACCGGCAAACCATACGCATACCAAAAAGAAAAGTTAGAGAGTCTTATTGAAGAGTTCAGTCTTCAAAAAGTGAGAAAGAACTTGGGCGACCGTCTATCCGGTGGCGAAAGAAGACGTACTGAAATAGCACGCTGTCTGGCTATTGAACCTAAGTTCATTATGCTTGACGAACCTTTTGCCGGAGTAGATCCTATAGCGGTGGAAGATATTCAGCAGATAGTCTGGAAACTAAAAGACAAGAACATAGGAATTCTAATTACAGACCACAATGTTCACGAAACATTAAGTATTACAGATAGAGCATACTTGCTGTTTGAAGGCAGAATCCTATTCCAGGGTACACCGGAAGAACTGGCAGAGAACCCAACTGTACGAGAGAAATATCTTAGCAAGAGTTTCGAACTAAAAAAGAAAAACTTCCAGACTTAACTATTTGTATATGTTTTCTTACTATATGCGTAAACTATTCACATTGCTGTTCACTCTATTATGGTTTGTAACAAGCACTGCAGCACCAGCCAGGCGTAATATTATTACTATTACCCAACCTGACGGCACAACATTGGAAATCAGAATGATAGGCAATGAATTATGCCACTATACTGAAACTACCGATGGAATAATGATAGCCCAAGACCGTTCCGGAATATGGCACTATGCCATAGAACAGAGCGATGGAACCATTGCACCAAGTAACAGAATAGCCCACAGCATAGATGATAGAGAACATAGTGAATTAAAATTCATAAACAGCATAGACCAAAATCGTTTAAAGCATTTGGCTTTATCAAAGGTCACAAAATCAACAAACATTCCGCTAAGTAAGTCTTCTCTCCATGACCAGGGGATATATTCCACTACCACATTTCCCACTAAAGGAGATGTAAAAGGGCTGGTACTTCTGGTTGATTTTCCTGACAGATCTTTTTCACTCGAAGACGATGCTATTATAGCCAAGTTTAATGATATGTTGAACAAAACCGGCTATAGCGACTCCATAACAATAAGAGGTGATTTGGTACCCGGTGCTTATGGTAGCGCAAAAGATTATTTTGAAGCACAATCATTTGGAAAATTCAGACCGACATTTGATATCATTGGCCCCATAACAGCCGATAATGGATACGCTTACTATGGTCAAAACGATTCAAATGGCAATGACGAAGTTTATACTGCAAAAATGATAAGTGAAATAGTTCAAAAAGTATATAACAGCGGACAAGTTGATTTCTCAAAATATGACAATGACAATGATATGGAGATTGACTTCATTTATGTGATATATGCAGGAAAAGGCGAAAACTACACAGGCTCCGATCCATACACAATATGGCCTCACCAATGGTATGTAGAGAACAAATTGGGAAATTACTGGACAGGACGATATGCGTGTTCTTCAGAAATATATTTTGATGAAGAGTATCTTATTGACGGCATAGGTACTTTCTGCCATGAATTCTCGCACATTCTGGGACTGCCCGATTTTTACCCCACAAATTCTTATACCAATCAATCTACATTCAGAGAGTGGAGTGTAATGGATTACGGTTGCTATGACAATTACGGTTTCGCTCCGGTAGGATACACGGCTTTAGAGAGATATTCATTAGGATGGATGAACCTGACAGAGATAACTTCACCTGGAAATTATGTGTTGCCGGCTATAGATTCTGCACAAACAGCCTATTTGTTACCAAGTGATGAAAAGTTAAGTTATATATTGTTGGAAACCCACAACAAAGAGGGTTGGTACCAGTACCAACCTGCAGAAGGATTGTTGGTTACATCGGTCGATTATGACAGAACCATTTGGATGAATAACACTGTAAACAACAACGCGAACGAACAAAGATATAAAGTGATTGCTGCCGATAATGATTACAAACCGGACACGAAGCATGGCGATTTATTCCCATACAATGGCAATGACAGCCTGACATTATATAGTGCCCCACAATCTATTACAGGTTGCGGAGTTCCTATAGATATACCAATAAAAAGCATTAAGTATAATAACGGAGTATCCACATTTTCAATAATTGACAGAGTCGGCACATCAATAAACAGTTCAAAAGTTTTTGAAAACGAAGAACTATATTACACTGTAACCGGCAACAGCATAGTTATAAAATCTGAAGTGGACACACAGGTAACTATCTATTCTATAACAGGTAGAATGATTGATTCCGTTGAATTACTGTCTGGGGAATCAAAAAATTTAAGCTTACCGCAAAAAGGTATCTATCTGTTGCGTTATAACAATAGAGTTATTAAAATTACGAATTAAAAAAAGGATAACAACTACTTTTGCCTTATAAAGATATTGATAGGTGTTCCCGAAAAATTCCATTTTTCTCTTATTTTATTCTCCAAGAAACGTTTGTACGGGTCTTTCACATACTGTGGCAGGTTTGCAAAGAATACAAATGACGGAATAGAAGGACCCTGCAATTGAGTGCAATACTTAATCTTAATATACTTACCCTTCATTGATGGTGGTGGATAAGCCTCTATCAACGGCAACATTTCGGCATTGAGTTTGGCAGTAGAAACTCTTGCCGTTTTGTGGATATATGTCTCTTTGGCACACTCCAGCACTTTAAGAATTCTCTGCTTTGATATTGCCGATGTGAATATTATTGGAAAATCGGTAAACGGTGCCAAACGGGAGCGAATTGCCTCTTCGTAGTTCTTCATAACTTTGGCACAACGGTCTTCAATCAAATCCCATTTATTCACTACCACTACCAACCCCTTTTGGTTTTTGACAACCAATGATACTATATTCATATCTTGGCTCTCTATACCGCGAGTTGCGTCAAGCATAAGTATGCAGACATCAGAATTTTCTATGGCGCGTATAGAACGCATCACAGAATAAAATTCCAAATCGTCTTCTACCTTATTCTTTTTTCTTATACCGGCAGTATCTACCAGATAGAAATCAAACCCGAACTTATCATAACGGGTATATACGGAATCGCGAGTAGTGCCTGCAATATCAGTCACAATATTTCTATCTTCGCCTATAAAGGCATTTACTATGGAGCTTTTACCTACGTTAGGACGACCTACAACTGCAAATCTGGGAATATTCTCTTCTATTTCAGCTTGAGCATCCTTAGGTAATTTTGAAACAACCAAATCAAGCAAATCGCCAGTTCCTGTTCCGTTTGCCGATGATATGGTCATAGGATCGCCCAATCCCAATGAATAGAATTCTGCTGCAGCATACTGCAAATCGAAAGTATCCATCTTGTTTGCCACCAATATCACGGGTGTCTTTGAACGGCGCAATATATCTGCTACGGCCAAATCCAGATCGGTAATTCCGGTCTTGATATCTACAAGAAACAGGATAACATCGGCCTCTTCAATTGCTATTACCACCTGTTTTCGTATCTCTTCTTCAAATACATCGTCCGAATTAACCACCCAACCACCTGTATCGACAATTGAGAACTGGGATTCGCCCCAGTCACATTTTCCATACTGTCTGTCGCGGGTTGTTCCAGCTTCATCATCAACTATTGCCTGACGGGTTTGAGTCAGACGGTTGAAGAGTGTCGATTTTCCCACATTTGGGCGACCTACTATTGCTACCAGGTTACTCATAACAATTACACCTATTATAGAATTAATCCTGTTTATAGCCAAAGTTCCTTAACTCTTTTGACGAACTGCGCCAATCCTTGTCAACTTTGACCAAAATCTCCATAAAAATCTTTTTACCAAAGAACTTTTCCAAATCCTTGCGTGCCTCTATAGCCACCTTTTTCAATGCAGAACCTTCGTGACCAATCAGTATTCCTTTTTGCGATTCACGTTCAACATAAATCACACAACTGATTAGAATCCTGCTTTTGTTCTCTTTGAATTGATCTACCGTTACTTCTACAGAATAGGGTACCTCTTTGTCATAATTAAGAAGTATTTTTTCTCTGACAATCTCCGATACAAAGAACCTGGCAGGTTTATCTGTCAACTGATCTTTGTCAAAATATGGAGGTGACGGAGGCAACAATTCATTGACTCTTTTCAGCAAAACATCTGCATTGAATCTGTTGGTTGCCGACACCGGTATGATTTCTGCTTCCGGAAGACGTTCGTGCCATGCTTCAACAAGTTGCACCAGCGTCTCCTGATTGGTAAGATCTATCTTATTTATAACCACCAATACCGGTACCTTTAACTTAGAAACCTTATCCAAAAACTCCTGATTCTTATCGAACTTTTCTACTACATCAGTCATATAGATAAGCACATCAGCATCTACTAATGCCGATTCTGAAAAGGCCAACATAGACTCTTGTAGTTTATAGTTCGGCTTCAACACACCCGGCGTATCAGAGAATACAATCTGTGAATCTTCTGTATTCACAATACCCATTATTCTGTGTCGGGTAGTCTGTGCCTTAAAAGTAGCAATAGAGATATGTTCTCCAACCAGCAAATTCATCAAAGTTGATTTACCTACATTGGGGTTACCTACTATATTTACAAAACCGGCTTTATGCATAAGATTTTGGAGTTTGTATAAGTCAAAAAAAACGCATCCGTTTGAGATGCGTTCTCTTAAGTTCGTTATTCAGCTGCAGCCTCTTTTACAACTGCTAATTTACCTCTGTAATAACCGCACTCACCGCATACTGTGTGATAAACGTGCCAAGCGCCGCAGTTTGGACAAATAGCCAATGTAGGAGCAACTGCCTTGTCATGAGTTCTTCTCTTAGCTGTTCTTGTTTTAGACTGCCTTCTTTTAGGATGTGCCATCTTACTTAATTTTTAATCGTTATTTATTTCTATTATTTTCTTTAAATCATTCCAACGCGGGTCAATTTCTCCCGACTCCATACCCGATTCATCAGAATCATCAGCTACCTCGTCTATAAGATGTTCACTTAGTTTGCTCATCATCTCCCTATTGCACTTACCAGGTGCGTGAACCTTCTTTAAAGGCAATGACAATACTATGAACTCATAGATATACCAAGCTACATTCACAGTTCCATCATCTTCCGGAACAATTAGAATTTCACCGTCGTCATCAAAATCTTCTCCCAACTTGATTTTCAAATCACCGGTTGTATCTATCGGCAATGATAAATCGTCCAAACAACGATCACAACTTACAATAGCATTACCTTGTAATTCAAAATCAAGGTTGTACAGGTTGGCTTCCTTAGTAACTGTCAACTTAACATTAACATTACCTTTTTGTACATCTTCACCCTCTACTAAAGCAAAAAAATCATTCCCAACAACCCATTCATAGGTTGCAGAAGACTCTTTAAGCCCTTTCAGTTCGACTTTATATGTACCTAACCTACCCATTTAAACAATTTTCGGAGCGCAAAGATACAAACATTATTTGTTTTTAAGAGCATTGGAATGAAAAAATTACATAATTATTTCATTCATCACAACATTATCTATTATCTCAGCTCTATTCGGAACGTTGTTCCATTACCCGGTTCCGATCTTTTTACGAATATCTTTCCGTTATGATACTCTTCAACTATACGCTTTGCCAATGACAAGCCCAACCCCCAGCCACGTTTCTTTGTGGTAAATCCCGGATTGAAAACAGATTTATGAAGACTCTTGGAAATTCCTTTTCCAGTGTCAGTTATCTCTATCGCAACCAAATCGTTATCTCTAAATAAATCTATAGTCAGTACTCCCTGACCATCCATAGCATCTACTGCATTTTTACAAAGATTCTCCACTACCCATTCAAAAAGCGATGCGTTTACTGCGGCATTAAGTGGTGGAGTTGGAAAATTCTTCACAAACTTTACACTATTTGGTGTACGGTGTTCCATATAGGCAACAACTCTATCCAATACCATAACCATGTCTTCCTGAACAGGAGCAGGCATTGAACCTATTTTAGAGAATCGCTCTGCTATCATCTGAAGCCTGTTTACATCTTTTTCCATCTCTAAAATAAGTTCATCGTTATACTTGTCTTTCAACAATTCTATCCACGCTATAAGCGAAGATATAGGTGTTCCCAATTGATGTGCAGTCTCTTTAGACAATCCCACCCAGACTCTATTCTGTTCTGTCTTCTTAAAACTGAGCAGGGCAAATATTGCAATAAGTACAAATATCAGTACAACCCCCAATTGAATATACGGATAGATAGTAAGTCTGCTAATTAAAACAGATTCACCATAACATACTTCAGTAAAGCTATCATTATTTCCATCTTCATGATATAATCGTATGGTATTACCATTGGTACGCATAGATTCAACACACTGCTTAAGATATTGTATAGTATCTTGCTTGGGAATCTCCAGATTCAGATAACTATTCACATTGTCATTTTCATCAAGAATAATTATTGGAATTGTATTATTGCTTGATATTACTGCCAACACCAGACTTAAATCAGTATTCTCATCGGCATTATTAAAGGTTCTGTAGGCTTCGGCAAAAACCTCCATTTTATTCCTCTCTTCACGCTCCAAATCCCTAACCAGACTGTGTGATACCAGTAATGACGAAATAGCTATAATAACCGCCACTATAATCAGAATAGTCCTGACATGTTTAATCTCCTTGATTTTGCCCATAATAATAACTGTTGAACATCTATATAAACGATTAAAACCGCTTATTATTGTTTATCAGTATAGGACAAAACCTATCTACAAAAAACAGTTTCTGCGTTGGCTGTTGTTGCACTAATAATATCTTCCTGCGAACATGAATATACCTGCGACAAACATTCTACAACCTTTATAAGATATGCAGGTTCATTCCTTTTCCCTCTAAAAGGGACAGGTGGTAAATATGGAGCATCTGTTTCAAGCACAACCCTATTCAATGGTACAGATTTTAGCGATTCAGGAAGTATGCTCTTTTTATATGTAACCGTCCCACCTATACCTAACATAAAATTAGGATACTCTAATAGTCTAAGCGCTTCATTAGTGTCACCGGAGAAACAGTGAAACACGCCTCGCAAACCGCTATTCTTATAGTCATCCATTACCTTGCATAGTTCATAAAATGCACATCTGGAATGTATAATAACCGGTAGGTTGTATTCCAACCCCCACTCTATCTGAGCGGTAAATGCATCTATCTGCTCTGCCAACCTTGTATTATCCCAATACAGGTCCAATCCGGTTTCGCCAATAGCAACAAAACGATTTTTACCACTTAATCTATCCTGATCCAATAGATTTTTCATTATGGTTAATTGTTTTCGATAATCATCTTCCAAATCGGTTGGGTGCAGACCTATCATAGGAAAACATATATCAGGATAGCTGTCACAAACAGAAAGCATATCGGCAATAGTCTGCTCGTTTATATTAGGGAGATACAATTTATTTATACCGACAGACCTGGCACGTTCTATTACATCTGCCAGGTCTTGGTTAAATTCTTCCACGTATATATGTGTATGAGTATCAATCATCTTTTTCACCTTTTCTATAATAGTATATTACACCATACTCTTCACAAGCTTTAATCTTGGCTTCACCTTCCAAATCGGAGAAAAAACTCTCAATAGAATTCCACACTTCCAAAATAATTTCATCAACTTGTGGACGTAGCAGTGTAACTACAGTCAAACACTCATCAGTTGTCTGTTTTAATTGTATCTGTTTTTTATACTGCTCTTTAAACAGTTCGTAGTGTACCGACACTTTTCCTATAGTAGGATTATAAATAGGTATTCCACCTTTTGCAGTGCGTTGCTGTTCACCCTTTATAACATTTTCTCCCCAACGCAATACAGATGCTTCGCTTGACAAATCAGGATTCTCCCCACAATCTTCGGGAAGAGAATAGTAAACCCTTTCTGTTTTTTTTATTTCACCACGTTTTACCGATAGATTAAATACAGTCAGAAAGTGAGACACATACATTCTTGCATTCTTCAATTTATGCTGATATGCATCCGATTTGGAAAAGTTGGTCTGTTCTTCAAAAGATTTGACATACCTGCTTGACAGTTCTCTGAATTGCACCAATATTCGTTCTGCATTCGACAGCAAATCAGGCGGCAACACAGGTCTGTAATACAAGTTATTACGCATAGTCTGCACAGCCTTCTCCAACGATCTTATACGGGCTTTATCTGTATTTGGCAATCTTCTGTATGGCATATCAAATTACAAAACTCTATTCATCAAACTCAAAGCATATTCTCTCAACACACTCTTTTTTTCTTCCAATACCGACACCTTATTTAATAAAGACATTGCTTCGTTAAACAACTCCTCTATTTTTGCCTCAGCCTTACCTTTTATTCCCACAGAATCGTACACGCCCTTCACAGCTTCTATCTTTGCATCCACATCATCGCCTTCATATTGAGCCCACTTAGCCAATATAGCACGTTCTTCGTCCGATGCCAGCAAACAGGTATTTATATACATATAGGTCTTTTTATTACATACAATATCACCACCTATACGCTTACCAAATACTTTTACATCGCCATAAACATCAAGCAAATCGTCCTGCAACTGAAACGCCAATCCCAATTTTTCTCCAAATGAGTAAAGCAAATTGGCATCCTCTTCCGAAGCACCACCCAATATGGCTCCCATCTTAAGGCAGGCAGCCAATAGAATAGATGTTTTCAGACGAATCATCTCAAGATATTCCAATTCTGAGACATCGTTACGAGTTTCGAAATCCATATCAAATTGCTGACCATCTGTTATGCCAATAAAGGTATCATTAGCCAAATCAAGTATCTGTTTCAGATATGATGGATTACATTTGGCAAGATATTGATATGCCAGCACTAACATACCATCGCCCGACAATATTGCAGTATTCTCATTCCACTTCTTATGTACCGTTGGAGACCCCCTACGCACATCTGCTTTGTCCATAACATCATCATGCAACAATGTAAAATTATGGAAAATCTCCATTCCTGCAGCAACATTAAATACGCTCTCAACGTTGTTGGCATACATATTATATGCCAATACAAGCAATGTAGGCCTGATACGTTTTCCACCTAAAGAGAGGACATAACGAATAGGGGCATACAGATTATCCGGATTGTGCGAATAGTCTAAGTTCTGAAGATACTCTTCGAATGTCTGTTGTATTTGGTTTGCTGAAATCATAAGCTATAACTAGTGTCATTATATAAGACAAGAGGGGCTTTTCGCCCCTCTTCCATATTTTCTAAATTAGTTCAATCTGAAGTTAACAGGCACTGTAAATTTTACGCGTACCGGTTTTCCGCGCTGTGAACCCGGTTTCCATTTAGGCATACCAGCAACAACTCGAAGCGCCTCCTTATCAAGATATGGGTTTACGCTCTTCACAACCTCAGGATCTACAATAGAACCGTCCTTGTTTACAATAAACTGAATAAGAACACGACCCTGAATGTTGTTTTCACGACAGATTGCAGGATACTTGATATTCTTTGAAAGATATTCCATCAAAGCTGCAGTACCACCCGGGAACTCAGGCATATCTTCTACAACCATAAATGGTGCCTCTTCTTCCGGCTCTTCTTCTACAACAATGTTTTCTACTTCTGAAATATCGATAAATTCAACCTGGTCTTCTGTTGAAGCCAAAACTGTTTCTTCAATTTCTGCATCATCCTCTACAATTTCAATAACTTCTGCATGAGTTACAGACTGTGGTGGAGGAGGAACAGTCTTCTTTTCCGGCAATGTGATTGGAATCATCTCTTCTTCCAATGAGATTTCTGCCACTACCATACCGCTGATGTCAATCTCTTTTTCTCTCTGAGTCCATTCAAGGGCTACAAAAAGCAAGGCGAGAATCATAACGAAACCAATGAGCAATGCTGTTGATTTGCCATTCTCAATGTTCGCTTTTTCAGATTTCTTAATTTCCATAATCTATTTTTATTTTTTAATTATTCGCATAATCTGTCTGGAAGGCAAAAGTAACACTTTTTTAATACACTACACTCAAAAATCAGATTTTTCTCTTTTTTTTGTATTCAAGTTTTATGTAATATGCTCTTTTTAGGCTTTTTTCAGAACAAAAAACTACTATCGAACAAAAAAGACGTAACTTTGCAGAGGATTTTGAAAGCTACTATGGTTAGAAGATTATTTTTGTTGGTTTTCACTCTTGTATTCTGTTTGAGTATTTCTGCTCAAACCCAACAATCTGCATTTGAATTCTTAAAGGTGCCAATATCTTCAAAGGCTGCTGCCTTAGGAGGGATTGCCGTATCAATTACCGATTCTGACCCTACATTATCAAATTCCAATCCGGCTCTGTTGGACTATATTGAGAATCATTCAATTGGTCTTAGTTTTATGAACTACATAGCCAACACCAAGTTTGCCGGCATTCAGTATAATGTTCCTCACGACAATGTATCTTCGTATGCCATAAGCATAAACTATGTAGATTACGGCACTATGGATAAAACAGAAAGTGATGGTACTGTAGTAGGCACTTTCAGTTCTAAAGATATGAACATAGGTTGCACATATTCATATAGATTGGGCAACAACCTTAGTGGAGGTGTAACGGGACGTATTATCTACTCCAGATATGGTTCATATTCATCAGTGGCTGCATGCGTAGATTTAGGGTTACTGTATGCAATACCAAACAACAATATAGATTTAGGTTTTGTAGCACGAAGCATTGGTGGACAAATCAAGCCTTTTGAAAACCAATTTGAAAAGTTGCCATTCAATTTAATTGCCGGTATATCTTGGAAACCCGAACATGCTCCTATCAGGCTAACAATGAATATTGATGCTCTTTCAAAATGGGACGAAAAATTTGCACATCACTTTTCATTCGGTGCCGATTTCAATCTTACAGAACAACTGTATCTGGCTGCCGGATGTAATTTACGCAATCGCATGCAACTATCAGGCGAAGGCAAGAAAGGTTTTACCGGTATCTACTTAGGAACAGGTATCAACCTAAAAAGAATTTTACTGGGGATATCATACGGACAATATCAGATATCAACATCATCACTTCTAATTAATTTCGCATATAACCTATAATAATATGAAAAGAATAATTGTAGCTATTGACGGACATTCATCATGTGGTAAAAGCACAATGGCTAAAAGCCTTGCTGCAAAGGTTGGATATACATACGTAGATACAGGTGCTATGTACAGAGCAGTTACGCTCTATAGCATCAGACATGGATTCTTTACCGAAAACGGCATAGACGAAGAGAGTTTAAAAAAGGATATAGATAAAATACATATCTCTTTTTCAAAAGATGCACGTGGAAAACAGTGTACAATTCTCAATGACGAAAATGTAGAGAAAGAGATACGTGGAATGGAAGTATCGGGCAAAGTCAGTCCTATTGCCACTATAGGTTTTGTACGCGAAGCCATGGTTGAAGAGCAACGCAAATTAGGTGCAGGTGGCGCAGTAGTTATGGATGGACGCGACATAGGTACAGTAGTCTATCCAAATGCCGAACTCAAGATTTTTGTTACAGCAAGTGCAGAAATACGCGCACAACGTCGTTATGACGAAATGGTAGAGAAGGGCGAAACTCCAAATTACGATGATATACTGAAGAACGTAAAAGAGCGTGATTACATTGATTCACACAGGGAGATATCGCCATTAAAACAGGCCGATGATGCCATTGTTCTTGACAACAGCAATATGACTCTGCAAGAACAGGACGAATGGTTGATGACTCAGTTCAAAAAAGCTACCTTATAATATATATGATTGTAGAGATAGATCAGGAATCGGGATTTTGCTTTGGAGTTCTTTCAGCAATAGGCAAAGCAGAAGAAGAGTTAAAACACGAAGAGCCCCTATATTGTCTTGGCGATATAGTCCATAACGGCATAGAGTGTCAGCGTCTATCCCAAATGGGGCTTCGCACCATTAACCATCAGGAATTTGCCACATTATCATCGGCAAAAGTTCTGCTTAGAGCTCATGGAGAACCACCTTCCACCTACAAAACGGCCAAAGAGAACAACATAACGTTGGTAGATGCCACTTGCCCTGTTGTTTTAAAATTACAACAACGCATTCATGAGCAGTATCTTAAACTTAATAAAGATACACAACAAATTGCTATTTTCGGTCAAAAAGGACATGCTGAAGTTTTGGGATTGGTAGGTCAGACCGATGGAACTGCTCTGGTCATTGAGAATGCAGACGAAATAGACAGAATAGACTTTTCCAAGGATATATTTCTATATTCACAAACCACAAAATCGGCTTCAAGTTATGGAAAACTTATTGATGCCATTGAAGCACGCAAACCACAATTCACCCAATTCGTACACTACAACACAGTGTGTGGACAGGTGTCGCGCCGTAGAGAACATATTCGTGAATTTGCGGCAAGCCACAATCTGGTGTTTTTTGTATCAGGCAGAAAAAGTTCTAACGGAAAGGTTCTTTTCAATGAATGTTTGACAGTCAATCCCCATTCATATCACATAGAGGGGAAAGACGATATAGATACAAGTCTTATTGTAGATAGCGTAAAGTCTATCGGTATTTGCGGAGCCACTTCCACACCAAAATGGCTGATGGAAGAGTGTCGCAACTACATAATTGATTATCTTGATTGCAAAAATGGGAACAAAAATTAATTGTATTGGAGTATTGACCTCAGGAGGCGATGCCCCGGGTATGAATGCAGCTATACGTGCAGTAACACGCTCTGCAATATTCAATGGGTTAAAAGTAAAAGGAATATACCGAGGGTTTAAAGGATTGGTAACAGACGAAATTACCGATTTCAAAACAGAAAATGTCAGCAACATAATACAGCAAGGTGGAACAATTCTGAAAACTGCCCGTTGTAAGGAGTTCCTTACCCCGGAAGGCAGGGAGATTGCATACAAGAATATGCAAAAGCACGGCATAGATGCACTTATAGTAATAGGTGGTGACGGTTCACTTACCGGAGCGCGAATATTTGCACAGGAATATGACATTCCCTGCATAGGTCTGCCCGGTACTATAGACAACGACCTTTATGGCACAGATTCAACTATTGGTTACGATACCGCTCTTAACACCATATTGGAGTGTGTAGATAAGATACGCGACACAGCCACATCGCACGAACGTCTCTTCTTTGTAGAGGTTATGGGACGCGAATCCGGTTTTTTGGCTTTAAACGGTGCTATTGCCGCCGGAGCAGAGGCAGCCATTATCCCTGAACGCGAAACAGAGGTTGACCAGTTAGAGGAACTTATTCAAAATGGTTTCCGCAAATCTAAGAACAGTAGCATAGTTCTTGTTGCAGAAGGCAAAGAAGGCGGTGCATTCCACTATGCTGAACGTGTACAGAAAGAGTATCCTAATTTTGATGTTCGTGTTAGTATCCTGGGCCACCTGCAACGCGGTGGACGTCCTACTGCATACGACAGAATATTAGCCAGCAGAATGGGTACAGCCAGCATAGAAGCCCTTTTGGAAGGCCAACGTAATATTATGATAGGTATAGACGAAGACGAAATGGTCTATGTACCTTTTACCAAAGCCATCAAAAAAGACAAACCAATTAAAGAAGAACTTGTCAACGTATTAAGAAGACTCTCCATCTAATGATATTTCCGGTATAGGATGTTTATCATTCTGCTTGGCACCAAGCTTTTTAAGTTTGTTGCCGGTCTGGATTATACTCTGCCCAGATGGTTCCAGTTTCTTACCGGCATCATCGTAGGCAGATTTTGCTCTATCCAGAGCTACGCCTATAGATTGAAAACGTTCATAGAACTGTCCTACTCTGTCAAGCATTTCGTTAGCCAATGCATACACTCTTTCGTGGTTCTGCGCCTGAACTATCTGTGTCCATGTCAGGTTTATTATACGCAGAGCTGCAAACAGAGTCTGTTCGTCTGCCACAAAGACATTCATCTCCATAGCTTTACGCCACATATCGGGTTGTTCGTTCAAAGCAGTCCACAAAGCTCCTGTATGTGGAACAAACATTATCACATAGTCCATCTTCAGTTTTGGCGATACTATGTAAGATGAATAATCCTTAACCGATAGTTCTTTAATATGTTTCTGCAAACTATCTATATGCTGTTTCAGATATTGTTGTCTATCCTGTTCGTTATCTGCATTCACGTAGTCCATAAATGCCGTAAGCGACACCTTTGAATCTATTATAACATCGCGTTGTTCATCTAAATGCAGTATCACATCGGGACGCATCAAACCACCGTTTGTATTATGTATAGTCTTACCATCGGAATCACGCATAGTAGCCTGAATATCATAATGCACACCCTTAGTAAAGCCCTGACTGTGAAGCAATTCATCAAGTATGGTTTCACCCCAATCTCCCTGTACCTTTGTTCTATGTTTTATAGCCTGAGCCAGTTCATCGGCACTGGTTTTAGTAGCTTTTGTCTGTTCCATCAGATGGCGGATATTCTCCTTCATTGCACTGCTCAATTCTGTCTGCTCTTTTGAACTATCTGCCATTGCACTCTTCATCTTGTCTATAGTCTCTTTAAGCGGATTCACTATCTGACCCAGATTAGCTGCGCTGCTCTCTTCAAACTCTTTTTGGCGTTTCTTCAGCATATCATCAGTAGCCACCTGCATCTTATTGGAAACACTTGCCATCATATCAGAAAAATATCTCTTCTGCTCTTCAAGTGCCTCTTTGTGTCTGGTTTGTTCCTCTTTGAAAACAGTGGCAGCATTATCCAATTTCTCTTTAAGTACCCCGTTTTCTATGGCAATAGAATTCTTTTCTTCACGCAATAATTCTACATCTACAACCAGTTTTTCACGTTCAGTTTGTAAACGCTCCACATCTTGCTGTAGTACATCTTTTGTTTTTTCTATTCCAGCCTGCTTTTTTACACTGACAAATAGGCAGACCAACAACCCGACAACTATTACTGCTAATACAATGACTACTATATTCATACTTCTTACTAAAATTCCTTTGTAAAAGTAATCCAATTATTTTATACTTTCAAAAGTTCTTTTGATGCTTTTGGTATTTTAATCAATTGCAAAATGAGCAAACAGTTCGTTGCATCATTTAATCTTCTGGTTTGGTGTAGGTTTCGTCTATTATGTAGGGTGTTCCGCTGGCGGTCATTCCCGTTCCACTAATGCTAAAACCTGTAGAATATGAGTTGTTGTAGAACTCTACCTGAGCACGACCTACACTGTCTGTTACCAAATTAGGATTCCAGTATAGTGTGCGGCGGTAATCAACATCACCAGGGATAGGACCATCGGGGTATTCCGGAGCGTAGAACTCTTCCGGTGGAAAATAACCGGTTAGCGTAGTAACACGTTTGCCTAAATTGCGTTCCTCTTTTCTAGTCATAAACTCGTGTTCTTCTCTTACTAAAATATCTAGAAGATAATACCTGGAATTATCTGAGCGCATTCCATGAATTAAAGCCGGGTCGTAAAGGTATGCTCTAGATTTATAAAACAGTGGAATTTCATCTAGTATAGCATACATTGGGATTGTATTTTCAGACACATTAATGCTAACCAATCTTCTCACATCCTCTAAATAATTAGTATCATTGGTTTCTACCATTTCTGATTGGTTATGTATATATAAAAAAACAGGAAAACCATTAATTGTCAACTGACCTTCTTTTTGATAACTCACTTTATATCCTTTATCTAGCAAATATTCATATACACTTGGCGGATATTCTCCCAAATCAAGCATTTTCTCAACATCTTTTCTCACATTAAATGCCTGAAATGTATTGTAGCTTACATACTTCTTTTCTGCTGATATTTCTACAGTAGGAAGAAGAATGCTTTTGTCTTTCTTAACATAAGTAGGCAAAGAATCCTTTTCTTCTCTTTCCAAAATTGTCATTCTAGAGCTACCTTCGCCTAATAGTGTTTCTACACCAAAAATAGGTCTTAAGCTTGGTGTATATGCCCTTTCCAAACGAATCTTTGCCTTGTAATCTAAATTTCGTTTTTGTTCTTGACGCTTTTTATATACCAAATTTATGGTAAGATCTGCTACTCCATAAAAATCTTTCGTATCAAAACCAAAATAACCGGTACTGTCTGTTGAGGTTTTACCATACTCTACAAACACATTTCTGTCTGCAGGAGCAATTGTTGTATAAACATCAACATCAGAAAGAAACACATTACGTTCTCTGGTAGTAAAAGTATTCTTTAATATCCAACCATTCATACCCAATGTTTTTTCCATACGTCTAGTTTCATTAAATGTTTCGGCCCCACTCATATATTGCCAGTTGTAACGTTCCCAACCTTGAACAAGCATTAACAAATCTGTATGGCGACGATGAACGGAATCGTCAGATTCAAAATAATATTCCGGATGATAAATAAAACCTTTTAAGTCTGATGAAAGCAAAAGGTTGGTCATAAGATTATCGGAATAGATTGTGCCGTATTCTTTACTGTCGCGAACAGAAAGAGCTATTCTGTCACGGAATGGCACACCATTTCTATCTTGAAGTTTCAATGACATTTGCACTTTGCTAAAGGGAGAAAAGTCGGTACGTAGAGTATCTATAGTTATGCTTGGTGGAGTAAATGACATATTGTAATGGAACAGGTTACGTGATGACAATATATTACCTGCTCCGCTATATAACACAAGATGACAAGCTCCTAAAGGCCAACCATCGGTGTTTATAGTATGGTCATAATGTGTTATGCTATCTGCCATTATGAACTGACTATGATGTATCAGTTTACCGCGACAAGTGACAGTAACCCCCAATCTATACCCTGTAGATTCCACGTTTCTATCTACTGATAGTCTTAAAGAATCTGATTTGTAATTATCATTTAAACTAATGGTATAACCTTGTTTCTCGATGGGAGGTAATTTTACTTTGTAATCTGTTCCTTGATATGTGAATTTTGCAGTTATACTTTGAGATAATGTAGGAGTAATACGCAAACTACCCATACCATCGTGTTCAGTGGCTGCAGATATACTTATTTCGGAGACTCCGCCAGATATTTTAAGTATTCCGTCTATATTGTAACCACGGCTGTCAGTGGCTTTGAAAGCCATATTCACAGGAAGACCATCTACCAAATGACCACCTTCTGGATAGAAACTAACATTTACATCATCAAGTTTTTCGGGTTTG
>CALFTK010000041.1 GCA_937916465.1 uncultured Bacteroidales bacterium | reverse complement strand
TTGTATATCAGAACTTATCTCTTCCAATGTTATTTCTTTTATATCATTGTCAGTCTTACAACCACTAAATAAATAACACGCAATAACTATTAAAAACAATGGCGACTTCATAAACATTCTAAATAAAAATTGAATCTGGTTTGAAATATCAGATAATCTTTTGTGATGAGCTAGTAATTATTCCTGATTCTGGAATATTCTAATTCAACACCATAGTAATTGAACTTATGCAAAATAGACATAGTGTGATCAAACAAAGAGACAGATGAAATATTGCAAGGTCCCACTACGTGGCAAAGCCCGTATATACCCTCTTTGTCCGTACATATAGTAAATTCTCCGGTTTCGTTAAAACTCATGAAGAATGGATTCAGTTTAAGAAATTCATTATTTGAATCTATATATACAGGAAACTTTAATTGTTCTCTTTTTAATTTATAAATAAGTGCCTCCAGTTCCGATTCTTTGGGAGATAATACGGCCATAGTTTGAATACTATCCGATATACTGTTTTTAAGAATCCTGTCCATCTCTTCATAATTATGCAACATATCAACCTTGCACGGCATACAGTGAACAGAATCAATACAAACCAAAAGGGTGGTCCTATCTATTTTTAAGTTGTTTACAACGGTAGTACTATCAAAACCTACGGAAATAAGCTGATTAGGCAGTTTTACTTCCACTTTAGGCAGCGGTATTGACATAGGCTTATTCCAATTCTTTAATGTTTCAATAGGATTACCTATCAACACTTTTACGGCTATCAATAGCAACACGACTATTGATATAATAATAATTGCTACTTTCTTCTTTTTTTGCATAACCATATCTTCTTATTTTAATTTTATTTTTATCAACAAACGAGTATCTGAATCTGTTATAAGATTACTATTCTTTTCTATGTAACTACCCAGTGAATGAGAATAAGATTCAAGTCTTGAATCAAGATCATGTACTGATTTCAGTACTTCATACTGAGTAGGAGCAACATATCCATACAGATAATCGTTATCGGCATAGATAATCGTTGTAGTAGCTAATACGTATCGCCAAATATTCACAAGTGAGACCTTATCGTATTTAGGATTTGTAGTCATTGCATTTATGGATATTTTGCCTGTACGTTTATCTATAAACGCCATATAGCTTTTCTGACCTTCTAAGTAAGAGAATATCTGATGGCTCTCTGTTTCAAAAATATTATGAAAATGCCATACATATTCGTTCTTCGTAATGTTTCCTATACTTACCATCATATCATCAGATTCCTTAAAGAAACCGGCAGGTATTGCTCTGTCTGTTTCAAAGAAATATGTACTTTCCAACCGGTCTAGTGTTGAAGAAAACAGATGATACGTAAAAGGCATTATGAATCTTAGTGTATCATTATACATAAAACAGGTTTGTCCGTCGCCTGAATAAACGCCACATTCATAAACATCATTAGGAATCTTAAGTTGTCTGTCCAACAAAGAACCATCTTGTTTGTAGTAAGATACGTAATCTCTGTTGTACAAACTACCACCATCCTGCGATACTGCAACAAGATTTCCCTTAACAGGATATACATAATCGGCACAAATCTCTTCACTATTATTCAGAAAATCTATAAATCCACCATCTTTGTCATACATACATATTCGTCCGGTACCTGAATCGAAAACACATATAGTATCCCGGCCTAAAATGAACGAATTTGCAGGGGATAAGAGTTCTCCTCTACCGCGTCCTTTAATATCCTTAGAAAACAGCAGAGTTAAATCTTTTCTGTCAAATAGCATCAGACGGTAAAAATGCGCATCTAACACCGCAAACAGATTTTCGGACGCCGATATAGACGGATAAACTATATACTTCCAGTCATTGGTTATTTCCAAAGGGACTACAGAAATAGAATCTATAAAATCAGATAGTTCTACTTCTTCTGTCACATTCAAAGAAAGATTATATTTAGCTTTATAACCGCTCAAATCATTATTCTTGCCACAGGAAGTGACAAAAAGAATGATAAGTAAAAACAATATACGCTTCATTAAATTGATTATTTGAAACAGTTTAATTTTAACGGCAAAGATACAACTAAAAACTATAATAACTAATCAAATCATAAAAAAACGCTAAAATTCTAGAAACGATATTTTAAAGAATAATTTAGTTGCATCATCTAAGGTATATTCTTCTCTATACTTTTGAATTTGCTTTATAAGAGAATCCTTTAAACTATCAGATGCCATACTACAATTATCTTCTATACTACAAAACGATTTATAATCACAATACATATACACATCATTGTTGTAAGATCCTATAGGTCTTATGGTCATGAACAATTGATTTATGAACAAATCATTCTTTTTCCTACCGTGTGAAGTATCAAAAGCATAGCTTTGATTCTGTTTTTTATCAATCAACACTTTATATCTAGTCCTTTCGTATATTGTAGAAAAGCTATAATATCTATTTGTTTCATAAAAATCCGTCAAGTTCCCTGATGCACCCGATGATAAAACCTCAGCAAATAGATTTGAAGAGTTCAACTTATTTCTCACTAATGATTTTTCTAATTTATCATTCAAATCTAAGTAGTACTTCTGAAAAACATCATTACAGGTAGAATCCATTTCAAAAATAACATAGCCATAAGGGATATAAAAACTTATTTTTCCATTATGTGTAGATACAGGATAAGGATGACTAACAATTTCAGAATGTAATCGGCTTAAAAAGAGTTCCGAATGAATAATCTTACCACTTGTGTTATTGTAAACATTACAAAAATAATCGCCATTTCCAAACTCACGACTAAGACTAAAGCCTACGGAGTAATCGTTTGATTTTTGATAAAATTCATCGCAATATCTATCTTCTAATACAATCTGTTTAACGTAGTCTCCATCTGTATTATAGTAAAGACAACTTGCCGTTGAACAATCATAGATACCAATTAAATCATTGTAAACAAAAGCATTTCCAAATTCAATAAATTCACCACGGCCCCTACCTATATAACGTCTGCCAAAACTATTTTTACAATTCACATATCCTAACATCATACCATTGCTTTTATCAATTAGTACTATTGTACTATCGTTAGGATTTAGCATTACAGGATTATTCAAATAGATTGATTTTTCATTCACTTCCAATGGAATAAAAGTGATGTCAGTTATACAATTAAAATAGGCTGAATCATTATTGGTATTTATGGAAACGACATTACAAGTATCGTCTATAACGGGAGAAAAGAATTCGTTGCCCTTACACGACACTATAAATATTAACAACAAAAATGTTTTAATAATCCTTTCCATTTATTTCAATTAAAGTTTTTAGCTCAAATCTTTACATATTATTAAAACCTTCTCCAAACCTTTATTTAGATTCTGATATAGCCCAACTAAAGACTGTGCCGTCTTTACGGTTTGGTTTGGGACCTGCCCAATCAGCACCATAGGGTTCACCGGTATCAGGTGCAATACCTACATAGCGCTGAGTTTTCATAGAGAGCAGCATACATTCTCCACGTAGCATATCTTGCCACATAAAGAGAGATGCTTCTGTCTCTTCTTTTAGCATTCTTACATCAGAAGAGAGCCCAATGCCTGTTACTGAAAGGAAACCTGTACCATTCATAGCTTCAAGCGCTACAAGTCCGTTACCACGGTCGTGAACGCGGAATTTACATCCTGCACCATTATATTCTCTACTGCCACGATTTGCTTTGTGTAACATTCCGTGAGGGTTTGCCCAAGCCCGACTATTATCGGCAAGATTTGTCAGTGTAATAATTTTACCTAATGGTATATTGTTTGAACGGTCTGCCATAGGTTCATCTACTGTAAAATTATCAAATAGCGCATAGCCTCCATTTTTACCCGCCACATTGAATGCATAGAGTGCTGTACGCATTCCCTGGAACGTTTTTAGTTGGTATGGCAACAGTACTGTATCGCCTATGGTAGTGTAGTTTTCACCATCCAAACTGTAACTGAACTGCGCTATATCTCTATCGTATTCACCCTCTACACGCAGGTAGAATTTGGAATCAGACATCATTATCTCTATCCACTTATCTTGCTGTTGGTTATAGTGCTGCAGCACCAATTCATCGTTTTGTTTCATTACTCCTAATATAGCATACGGCATATTTAGTATTCCTAATCCTGCCATATCACCCTCTTTCAGGTGCGATGCATCAAGTTCTACTGTGGTTATAGAAACAGGTCCTATAGCACGTTGGGTTAGTGTATTTTTGGCCCACAAGAAGTTTTCTGCAGGCATAGTCTTTAAACGTAACTTGCCTTTGCTGAGTGCCCACATTTTATCATCAGGATTATGGTTCCACTGCCATATTGGTTGCAGGGTTTTACCATCAAAATTATCGTTACGATTGTATGGTGCATGGGGTTCTACAGTTACTGCTACGTTTGGTTTGTACCAGGTGCGTGGGGTACGTCCTAAATTTCCCTGAAGTCCGAAATATGGCCATCCATCTACCCAGGTAACTGGCGATAGACAGGTGGTTCTGCCTACTGAATGGAAGTCAATCATAGAGAAGCCCCACCATTCACCGTTTGGCAAATCTACCAAACCGCCTTGATGCAGAGGTACTGCGCTGAAATGGTTACCTGTTGGGTAGTTTATTTGGAATTTTGTGCCGTGTTCAGGAACGGGTCTGTCCAGGCCCACATTATTTATAGTATGCTGTGCCATTTCACCAAATGTTTCACGCATACTGATGGTTACTGTTTGATATGGACCTTCCGGTTTATCGGCACGCGCACACTGCATTCTGCCTACAGGTGAATAGTTTGCACTGATTATATAGTATTTACCATCTATCTTATAGAAGTGGTGACCTTCACCCATAGCGTTTCCGGCCTCAATAATTACTTTTTCACTTCCCTCTACAAAGCCACTGAAATCCGGTTTGATTTCTATCAGGTGAACCTCATCATACTTATATACTGCATATATTTTTCCATCGTCATCGAATAGCACCGATAGGTCGTAAATATCGCCTTCCATATTGATATGTTCCCATGGTCCTGCCGGATTTTCTGCTATAAAGACCTGCATTCCTACGCCGTTAATATTTGAGAAGACATAGAATTTGCCATTATGATAGCGTATGCAAGGAGCCCAAATGCCCTGTCCATACTCTTCCTGTCCATTTTTCAGTTCAAATGATTCTCCAAAAGTGAAACGATCAAAACAATAACTTAGGAACTTCCAGTTTACTAAATCTTTTGAGTGCATTATTACTACTCCGGGTACTGTATGCATGGTTGTTCCGGCCAGATAAAAATCTTCGCCCACTCTTATTATATCAGGATCTGAAAATTCATCGTAGAAAAGTGGGTTGGTAAAGGTTCCGTTTCCATTGTCGGCTGTCCAGGATTTGGTTTGTGCCATTGATGTGCCGGCTACTGCTATCAGTATTGCTGCAAGTAGTACTATTTTCTTCATATTGGTTGTATTGGGTTATTTTTAATGTATGTGTGTAAAGATAATGTATTTTGAGGGGAATGTTGTACCAAAGTTGAGAAAAATCATCAACTTTAGTACAAGATTGTGTATGTAAGATAATGGTTGGGATTCCGCCTAACGGCGGCATCCCTGACCTCCGCGGGCCATCTAACAAGGTTTAGTAAAGCGTTTGTTTTACAAACTTATGTTTTTTTATTGTGTTCTATTTTCGCTCAAACAAGTTTGGCTCAAATATACACAATAAAAAAACGCCTAACTTTCGTTAGGCGCTTTACTAAACCTTGTGATTCGGTTGGGATTCGAACCCAAGACCCACAGCTTAGAAGGCTGTTGCTCTATCCAGCTGAGCTACCGAACCAACCTTGTCAGGTTTTCGGGTGCAAAATTAGACTATTTATTCTGAATTTCAAATTATATTTCACTTTTTTGATGGAAGATGAGCAATATTGGCAGAGGAAGCCAATACAATAGTTGTGAAAATATATTCAAAGTTACTGTTCCAATACCCAACAACACATCAATACGACTGTATGTTATTACCGAAATAAGGAATGATGCCATATATATGGCTAAAAGGTAGGATGGAATTATTCTGATGACTGAAACTGATGCATCTATACAATCATCAACAGTACGGAAAGTATCTGTGGCAAAGCCATATAGTAATGACGGTAATGCTACGAGTATGAGTAAAATGGCAAAGAATCCATCTAACAAAGGGCTTCCCAACAGCGTTCCTGAAATGCTTAATAAGAGATGACCGGAGCCAACTATTCCGTACAGCAATAGCAAGCACAGCAAAACAAAGACAACAACAGAAAGAAGCAGTGATGTTTTCTGTTTATATGATATATCTCTATGATGTGCCAAATTGGAGATTGCTTTAAACATTGCACTGCCATTTGCTATACCTACAGTAAAAAGCAATAAGCATATTTTTGTTATAGGAGCGTTAGAAAGCAGCACGACAGATTCACGCATTACATAACGCAACCCATTGGCCGTCAACAAACTACGCAACACAAGTTCTGAATTGGTATTAACCACACGTAATTCTAAAAAGCTACCTACCAATGAGACCAGGATTAGTGCAACAGTCAAAACAAGATAGACCATTACAGGATGCAACATTCCCAATTTTCTTCTATTCATCAGGTTCCAAGTTATTAGGGTCTATTATATGCAATTCTATGGCACGAACCACCAGACGGACAACATTTACACTGCGATCTGTCGATGAAAAGAGCCTGTTTATCAAATCAGACTGACGTTTCTCCAACGATTTGCTGCTAAAAGGCATTGAACGCAGTTCACTTATCATCTCTTTTGTATAGCCTAATGCCAAATGGCGCAACAAGCGTTCGTCGTATTCATCAATATCGTACATTATACATGCCGATTGCTGTGATGTATCTGCCAATACAGATTTGCAGAATCTATCTGTTATCTTCTCTAAAATAGGCTGATTAAACACAAAGCGTTTTCCAGAAATAACATCCAATACTTCGCTACGTGTCAACAGTTCTCCTGTTTTAAGCACAATTCCTTCTGCTCCCGCATTAAGGACATCAACCCACAATTTTTCATTCAACAGTTCCCCGGTAAAAACCAGTACTTTTATATTGGAATAATCTGTTTTAATCTTTCTACATATATCCACACCTATTGTTGTAGAGCCACCTAAACCTAAATCCAACAGCACCATATCAGGAATAGTTCCATCTTCTATAAGTGTCCAAAAATCTCGTTCGGTCTGAGCCGTACCTATAACTTCAACTTCGGGAATATCATTACGAATTATTGAAAGAGTTCCTTTCAATTCCAATGACACGTCTTCTACTACTATCAATTTATACTTATCCATAGTCATTACTCTATTACGGTTGGCAATGTAAACCATATAACAGTTCCCTGAGGAGCTATTTCTGCATTAATTCTACAACCAATGTGACTAAATATATCATCATGTTCTCTAATTATCTGCCTACAAAGCACAAAAGACATATCATCTTTATTATTCAAAGGATGAAAAATCATATCAAGTGCTTCCTGTTTCATTTTTAATGTTGACAAGATGGAAAATTTCACAAAGCCATACTCCTGTTTGGCAGTAAACGATAGTATATTTGCTTCTGACGAAATGCGTTTAATTAGTAATTCCACAAGATACTTCAATAATGTTTCGTCAGCATGAACCAAATGGGCTTCATTTTTTAATATAACATCTTTACTGCAATAGTTCTGCGCATATTCTACTATAGATGCTGTTTCTATACTCTTACTCGCCACTATGTTTTCACCTGTCTGAGCTATTACATTGTGACTCAATATTGCATATATATTACGATAGTATGATACCAGTTCCTGCATTTCTGTTATTGCTGTTTCTCTGTTGGACAAAGTTGCTCCGTTTGTCAACAACTGTTTGATTCTGTTTGGATAATAGACTGTTTCGTGCTTCAGAGTAGATAGAGAATTGTCCAATATCAGATTTCTTACATGAAGCTGATTATCTTCGTACTTTATGCGTTCCGATTCTTCCTGTATCTCTTCAATATTACGTGCGCCCAATTCAAAACGCAAAATGGTATGATAAATAGTAGCAGACAGATACTGAATGATAAGAACCATAAGTTGTTGCCAATCTGCACTTTTTTTCTTTACCGACACTCCTATTACACCCAATAGTTTATCACCCAAAGAGGTATTAAATACCAATGGGAAAACATAATTCAGGTTGTCTTCCAAACGTTCTATTCTACCTGTTTTCAATGGTATCTCCATAAGTGAATTAAGAAGTAGATTCTTTGTTCCATTCACTACATTCACAGCAGTACCTTTAGAATCTTTAATAGTTACAGCAAGTGTCTGTAATGGCACAAGTTGATCCAAATCATATACCATATTATCTACTATCTTCTGCAATATATCTGTCAGATTAAAGTTTTGCAGTTTTTGTACTGTAGTTGCTTCCGATATTTTTTCCATCACGGTCAACACCTGTTGCATATCGCTCCTATATCGAATAAAAAACTTCACATGCATCAGTAATCCAAAAACTAACAGCCCAATAAATGCAAGTATAACTATTACCAACATTATGGAGAGTGTTCCATTGTATCTTTGCAGTCGCAAACTATCTTGTTCTATGGTATGTTCAGCATAATATAGTTTAAACATACGCAAATAGATGTCATTATTATAGCTATACATATCCCAATTGCCTAACGCCAAAGCCGATATGGCAATCTCATTGCGCAACCACAGCAGAGTTTCATAATCGGTAGCAAAACCATTTTCAAACCACACTGTTTCATTTTTGCTATTTGGCACAAACAATGACAACACATTTACAGTATCGCCTGTATTGTATATATAATCCTTATTAAGACAGGATATTGCTGAATCCGCACAGAGAAGTGCATCTGTATAGCATGCATCCATATTGTTTAGATATGTCTGCTCTGCATAATAATATGCCTTATTTAAAAGTGAATCGGCCGAAGTTGCAAAGAGCATATTACAAGGTAGAACCAAGAGCAGAGCCAATAACATACGTTTAACTCCTTTGGGCAGTCTGAAGAAAAAACGGCTACCTTTACCTAACGTACTCTCTACATCAAAACTGCATACATCAAACAATTGATCTGTTTTTCTATATTTGTCAATTATACCTTTACAGTTTATCAGTCCAAATCCACCATTACTACCCTTATTGTAGATTTTTGTTTCTCGAATTGTTTTAACATCTTGTTCCGAAAGTCCTATTCCCGTGTCAGATACAGATATTTCAACATATTTATCATACGTATCGGCTGATACAACCACCTTACCTCCTGATTCAGTGAATTTTCTGGCATTTTCCGCCAGCGTATTGATCATAAACAATGTCAAGGATTTATCAGCTCTTACCACAGCATTTGTAGGTTGCACAACAAACTGTATCCCCTTCGATTTAAATCCGGCAGTACCTCCTTCAAGGATTTCGAAAAGTTCTTTTAATTCAAAGTTTTCCACACTAAGTTTTACTACGCCTTGACGCATCTGAATCCATTCTGAGAGCAAATTATTATAGCCAATAATTCTCTCTACCAGTTCAGAGATATAGCGTATGCGTTCGTCATCATTATTATCTGCTGCCAGCCTCATTATTTCTGCCTTCATTCTATCTATATAGGGCAGCGATTCAGCCACTACCGTACAATATGTTTTACGTTTCAGATTCTCTTTTTTATTATTCTCTGCATGAAGACGATATACATTATGCTGTTCAACTATTTCATTGAATTGTTCTTGTTGCCACTCATATTCATCTGAATTAATTATAACTGATGTAATATATGGAGTTATAATATTTAAAAACATCTGTTTTTCATTATCAAGACGGTTCTCGTGACAGCCAATATATGCAACCACCTTATCGCTTCCCGGCATAGTCAACGGAATAGTACAAACTGTGTTTTCATTCACTACATTTGCAGGTATTACAGACAAACCTTTCATTCCTATCAGTTCTTCTACCTGAGGCATAATTACATTGTTTAGGTTGTCTATTGTAGAATTATTCTCTGAAACCATATTTAATATTTTTGTACAGAGCGTATGTATTTTCATCAACAAATCAGCATACTCTACATTCTTCTGCTTTAGTTTTCTGCTAATACTTTTTGACAAATAGATTGTCATCAGTACAATAACACCCAACAGAAGCAACACTACAAGCAGTTGTCTGTTTGAACGTTTCAACAATTCATTTCTTGCCTCGTACCGCCTATCAGAACGTATTGTCTTCTGAAGTTCCAAATAAACATTTCTATTATAGTCCGATGCCACTTTATCACCCAATCCGGAATAGGCCAGACTTATCTGTTCGCGTATAGATGACATACTTTCCGGTACGGTTGCATAGGGAGTCTCTGCTATCCATATCTCTTCTACATTCAAATAATCCTCCCTGAAAAGCTGCAATTGTAAAGTATCGTCTTTAGTCTGTGGATAATTAGCCAAACGTGAATCTTCAAATAGTTGTAATGATTGTGACAAGTTCTGCAATGCTTCATCATACATTCCCTGACGTATATATGCCGATGCCAATATTCTATGACACTCTATCATATCATAAAAACAACCATTGGCGGCAAAAATCTGCATAGCTCTTGAAAGGAGTTGTATAGGCAATAAATCTATACCAAGCTGATATCTGTTCAGCTGTTCTAATATATCTCCGGCATCTAACAACATATACAGTTCATCATTATCTGCTTCTAACAACAGGGTTGCCGTTGCACGTAATGACATTGCCTGTAATCTCTGATTATCCTTTCTCTCCGCATAACGCAGACAATCACCCAAACTTCTTACGCGTTCTATCAACTGTTCAGAATAAGTGGCAGTTCTATCTACGCCTATACCCAACCCCTTAAGATACAATGACATAAGATAAGCCGATGCATCATAGATAAGTTGTTCATCAGAGACAAGATAGAAATATTCTTTATCAGAGTAATTTATCTGTTCCAATTCATAAAAATAGAGTGAAGAGACAGTTCTGAAGTCACGTACAATTGATTTATACTTATCATAATCAGTATCATTCATTGTACCCGATTCCTCTTCAATAGACTGAATTCTTTGTAGAGCGCTATTGCGATATTTATAGAATGACAGATTGTCTGAGGTACGCTGATATATCTTCATCATACCTACTTCTGCTTCTAATATATCAAGTCTGTTTCTGCTGTTTTCTATCACATTAAGATATTGTTCTGCCGAATGAAGATAGTGCATTCTGCTAAACTCCACACGCGCTTTTATATTTCTGGCTTTTGAATAGGCTGATGAATGTACATTACTTATGGCACACACCCTATTAGCATAAAATTCTGCTGTATCTATATTGACCGATATATAATTCTGTGCCTGTTGCAGCAAGCTGTCTGTATTGACTGATACAAATCCTGCATAGGTTTTAACAGGTAGAACCATTACATATAACAATATCAGCAATCTGCCTAATAGTGCTATTTTTGTTATTTTTAGAATCTGTACCATACAAAAAGCAAATATAATCAATATTTTTTGGTACTTTCGCCATATATAGACGAAATGAATAAAATTGCAACTATCAAAAGTGATTTTCCCACTAAATTTGGGATACCCAGACAGAGTGGAATTGCCAAATCTCTTCTTGCAAAAATAGTGTTTGAACCGGAATATAGAGATCCGGAAGCACTGCGCGGCCTTGAAGAGACCAGCCACATTTGGTTGATTTGGGAATTTTCAGAAGCTAAATGCAGTAAGTTTTCACCCACTGTCAGACCACCACGATTAGGTGGCAACAAACGATTGGGAGTTTTTGCCACACGTTCTCCGTTCCGTCCTAACTCTATAGGTTTATCTTGCGTCAAAATAGAAGAGATTAAACTTCATACTCAGGAAGGGCCAGTTATCATTGTAAGCGGTGCCGATTTAATGGATGGCACGCCTATCTTTGACATTAAACCTTATATTCCCTATGCCGATAGTTTTCCAGATGCAAAATGTGGTTTTGTAGATACAACGGAGATGAAACAATTAGATGTTGAAATTCCACAGAGCATGCTTTCCAAATTCCCCAAAGATAAAGCGACAGCATTAAGAGAGATTCTCGCAGAGGATCCCCGACCACGCTACCAAAACGACTCTGGGAGACGTTATGGATTTGTATTTGCAGGATATGAAATAGAATTTACCGTAACGGGAAACAAACTCTGCGTTACCAACATATCTCCTAAAAGAGATTAGTTTGCAGGCTTTGCCGGCATCTTCTCTACCATTTCACCTGTAATGTACAGATAAGCGGTATTAACCTTTGCATTTGTTTTTAGAGTGATAACCTTCCTGAACACTCCGGGTCTGCGTGTGGTACCATCGTATGTTACCTTTATAGTATCGGAAGCGCCAGGTGCTATCAAAACCTTTGGAAATTCCGGTTCGGTACAACCACATGATGCAGTTGCGCTTAATATCAACAAATCCTTTTTTCCGGTGTTCTTGAATACAAAATTACATTTCTGAAGTCCGTTCTCCACATCGAAAATACCAAAATTATGAGTGGTCTTTTCAAATGTTATTTCCGCTTCTTTTGTGTTTGACGAACTCTGCGCATACACATTATATGACAACATGAAGAACAGAGCAATGGTTGATAGAATTATTCTTTTCATTTTACATAAGTTATTAATTTCAGTGCTAAAGTAGATAAAATTTTTGTTTTATCCCTTTAAAAACGGAGAATCTTTGATTATTTCACAAAGATGTACTAATTTTATCACAATTATTAACTATTAGTGCTTATGTTTAACAGCGAAGACCTTAATTTACTTGCCAAAAAAGGTATTACCACAGAACAGGTAAAACAGCAACTACAGTCTTTTAAAGACGGTTTTCCTTTTTTGGAACTTGACGCAGCAGCTTCTATTGGCAATGGAGTTTTGTTGCCCACTGAAAAAGAGATTGATGAATACATAAAAGTATGGGAAGATTACTGCAAAGGTGGTCATACCATAACGAAGTTTGTACCTGCATCCGGAGCTGCCAGCAGAATGTTTAAGGATCTGTTTGGTTTTCTCGATGCCGATTACGATACTCCCACAACAGATTTTGAAAAGAAGTTCTTTAATAACATTGAGGACTTTGCTTTCTATAAAGATCTTGATGCTGCCTGTATAAAGAACGAAGGCAAAAGTATTGCACAACTTATGGAAGCCGGAGCCTACAAAACTATTGTGGCAAACCTATTGGAAAAGAAAGGGCTCAACTATGGAGCATCACCTAAAGGTGTACTTAAATTCCACAAATATGATGATTCAGCACGCACTCCATTAGAAGAGCATTTGACAGAAGGCGCACTATATGCTTGCGGTTCCGATGGTGTTGTACATCTGCACTTCACAGTGTCACCTGAACACAGAACATTATTTACCACTTTAGCAGATAGCAGCAAAACTGAACTTGCAAAAAAATATGGAGTAACATATGAAATATCGTTCTCAGAACAGAAGTCAAGCACAGACACTATAGCTGCCGATAAAGACAACAACCCATTCCGCGAAAACGATGGTTCATTGCTTTTCCGTCCGGGCGGTCATGGTGCTTTGATAGAGAACCTCAATGATTTGACATCAGACATTGTTTTTATCAAAAACATTGACAATGTTGTCCCCGATCATTTTAAAGCCGATACAGTTACATATAAAAAGGTACTAGCCGGAATATTAGTATCTATTGAGAGTAAAATATTTGAATATCTGAATATTTTAGATTCCAAGAAATACAATAGAGAACTATTGAATAGTATGGCAACATTCCTGCAGGATACTATATGTTGCAAAATAAAAGGTATTGATACCTTAAACGATGAAGAGCTGGCTAAAGTGCTTTATGCCAAATTTAACCGTCCTATTCGTGTATGCGGTATGGTTAAGAATGTTGGCGAACCGGGTGGCGGTCCGTTCTTAGCGTATAACAGTGATGGAAGTATTTCACTACAAATTCTGGAAAGTTCACAGATAGACATGAATAATGCCGCTAAAAAGGAGATGTTCACCAAGGGTACACATTTTAATCCGGTTGACCTGGTATGTGCCGTTAGCGGATATAAAGGCAGCAAGTTCAATCTACCGGAATACGTTGACAAATCTACAGGATTTATATCAAGCAAATCAAAAAACGGACGCGAACTAAAAGCATTGGAACTTCCCGGTCTGTGGAATGGTGCCATGAGTAATTGGAACACAATATTTGTAGAGGTTCCATTATCAACTTTCAATCCGGTAAAAACGGTCAACGACCTACTTCGAAAACAACATCAACCATCATAAATTGGTTTACGTCACAAAAAAAGTATTACCTTTGCAACATCAACCTTGCAAAGGTAATATTTCTGCGGTAATAGCTCAGTTGGTAGAGCATTGGCTTCCCAAGCCGAAGGTCACGGGTTCGAGCCCCGCTTACCGCTCAATGACCCTCCACCTTACGCGCCAAATGCCATCATTGAAGCTATGCGTGAGGATTTTGAACAGGCCAATTTCCGAGGTATTTGTCACATGAGTCCCTATACAAGCGCAAGCATCATAATCCCCCACTCTTACAATACGCAGCGTTTCCGACACATTATCGGGTAGCTTACTCAAATCCACAATAGATGCCGCTTCCTGATGAGACACATAATCTATAGTCACATCCAAATGCATGGATATTATTTCATTGACTTTTGTTTCCAATAGCTCTATCTGTTCTGCAGTAGGCTCTGAATCCAAAATATAATCGCACTTTGATTTCTTACGCTCTATATGAGCATTCTTAGAACGCGGACAGCCAAACATCTTCACCATTGTTGCATTCAAAATATGTTCTGCAGTATGCATTGGTGGATATTCCTGTTTATTATGGTCGTTTAATTGAGGTACAGTTTCCATATTTTCCATTAAAACAAGACCTCAACAGATTGCTCTATTGAGGCCCTTGTTTATAAATCATTTATTATTAAAGAATTTCAAGAGTCACAACGCTGAGTGCAGGCATATTAACTGTAACTGCGCCAGTCTTTTTATCAATCTTAAAGTCCTTGAATTCAACCAACTGAACATTATCAGGATTTTCAAATGTATTGTGGTCATCTTTGTTTTCTGATGTAAGGATAGTAGCCTTGATGCTCTTTGCCTTCATACCCTTTAAATCCAGAACAACAGTCTCTTCTTCGTCAATCTTAACGTTTGACATTGAAATATGCAGTTTTCCTTCTTCATCCTTAGAAGCTGTAGCACTAAGTAGTGGCAAAGGTCTGTTGGCACCCTCTGATGGGTTAGCTTCATAACGCTCGTTGCGTACCAACTTAACATCAACACCCTCCATATCCAATGGAATAAACTTTGCATCCATGTGAGGTTTATACATTTTGAAGATGTAATATGTTGGAGTAAGAACCATTTTGTCTTCCTTAGTAAGAATCATAGCCTGAAGTACGTTAGCTACCTGAGCAATATTACACATTTTGATTCTGTCAGCATACTTGTGGAATACATCAAGTGACAATGAAGCTACAAAAGCATCACGCATTGTGTTCTGCTGGAACAACTGAGTTCCCGGCTCTGGTTCCCACCATGTTCCCCATTCGTCAACGAACAGAGGAATACGGTTCTGAGGATCGTATTCTGACATAATAGCCAAGTGTTTCTGAATTACAGGTTCTATACCGAGACACTTACCTAAACACCAGTAGTACTCTTCTTCAGAGAAACCTACAGCAGGAGCCTTGCTACCTACCCAACCAGAAACTGTATAATAGTGAAGAGATACAGCGTTCATCATAGAACCAACCTTCTTCATAAGAACTTCTGTCCATTCATAATCGTAGTCAGATGCACCGCTGGCGATCTTAAAAATACGTGTTCCGCTATAGTCACGGCAATAGGTCTGGTATCTGCGGAAGATGTCTGAATAGTATTCAGGTAGCATGTTACCACCGCAACCCCAAGCTTCGTTACCAATACCTATATATTTAACCTTCCATGGTTTTTCACGACCATTCTGCTTACGCAATTTTGCCATAGGACCATCGGCAGCGTTCATATATTCAATCCACTGAGCAGCTTCCTGAACAGAACCACTACCTACGTTAAGGCTGATATAAGGTTCGCAACCTAAGATTTCGCAAAGATTCAAGAATTCGTGAGTACCAAAGCTATTATCTTCTACTATACCGCCCCAGTTGTTGTTCACCATACGTGGTCTGTTTTCCTTTGGTCCAATACCATCCATCCAGTGATATTCATCGGCAAAGCAACCGCCCGGCCAACGCATTACAGGAACTTCAAGTTCTTTCAATGCTTCAAGAACATCGTTACGATAACCCTGTGTATTAGGAATATCTGAATCTTCTCCTACCCAAAGTCCACCATAAATACAAGTTCCAAGGTGTTCCGAGAACTGACCGTAAATATTCTTATCAATTACACTACCCGGTTTGTCCGCATGCACTGTAATTGTAATCTCGTCTTTTGCACTAACCGACATTGTCAATGCCAGAGCCAATAATGTTGTTAATTTCTTCATTTTTTCTGTTATTAGTTAATAGGTTATTAATAAATATCTTCTCCTTCATCGCTGGCATATACATCCTTTGGCACAATCTCCAAATAGTCATATACCATTTCGGCATTATCATTATCCAAAATTTGTCTTACTCGCAGATAGTTATCGCTTTCTGCCGATATATACTGAGTAGTTATGATTCTGCGCAACATAGAATCTTTAGTTCTAAATGATGCTCCATCACCGGGATGATAGCTTGCAGGAGCCTTCATATAGCCTCTATTTCGCATTGATTTATCAAGCAAACGAATCTGCTCCGGAGTTTTACCTTCATCAGGTTCCCATCCTACTCGCGGATCCGGTCCACTAACTCGTAAATCGGTTGGAATATCTGTCGGCTCACCATTATAATATGCCTGAATTACACCACGCGATGCCATAACAGGATAACCTATACGGATTTCGTAAGTTCCATCGAATGGTACTGGTGGTAATTTTACTGTAGCATCATAGATACCTTGAAGAATAACCTCATCACCCTGATAACTCCAGAACCACTGATGTCTGTTTCTTATTGACAATAACGTTTCAGGTGAGAACTTCCACCATTTAGTAAAACCATTTATCATTCCGGTACAGTTAGTTTCACCCGGTTTACCACGACCGCCACTATTTACAAAGTCCGGAGACATGGTTGTACAGTCATAACGGATACGAGTATTCAACACGTTAGTACGCACTTCGTGACTATAAGTTAAAATACCATCTATATAGTGATATATACCATTCAAAGCATCTTGCTGAACAGATATTTCAGAAGGAGCCAACATTCTTACACCTCTTTCAATAGAACCATTCTTTGGAGGATTCTTTGGTGTTCCTTTACGGTTTATATATATACCATTAGGATTTGCGCGTTCCGGAGTACATATACGCAAGAATGAATGTGGCATCATGGTTTCAAAGAAATCCTCTATATCCCATTCTGTTCTTACAAAATTAGGAACAATAACTTCGTCCGTTACATTCCAGGTGTTATATGTACCATAGAATTCCAGCAGATGATATGAAACAAATCTATTCAAAGGATTTCTACGATTAGTAAAATCATCATCATACTTTCCAGCATCATTAGGATAAGATTCATCATATACTTTTTTTGCATACTCAATCAAATCATCAAGACTATTTATTCCGGCAGCTCTATATACACTGTTAGGTTCAACAAATGCGCTATATTTGAAATATCTCTTTTCGGTGAAAATTGCAAATTCGTTCTCCTGTCCTGTATGATATGGTACACCTGTGGTACATGAATCGCCACCGGGTGTACGATAATTTTCATCAGTATAATCTTCCAATGAATCACACATTCTGGTCAGGACCAATGCTTCGTAGAAAATTGAGACTGCTGTATCAGACTTCATTAGATAAGGAAGAGATAATGTACTGGGTTCAATAACTCTATCTACTATCTGCATAACACCATTCTGCACAGTATCATCACGCTGCAATAATCTTGCAGTTTTATTTACTCTATAGAACAGTTTGTTATTATCCAATGTATCTGAATCGCATGAGAAAGTAAGATATCTATCCAATCTGTTAGGACTTGGAAATGAGCCTTCCACCAAATCGGTAGTAAAATATGCCTGATTCAAAAGGTGAGTTTGAGCAATTGTATCACACTCCAGATCTGTTAATTCATCAAGCGATGTCAAATTATTTTCTTGGAGGAAAATCTCAAAAGCCTCATTTGTAGGTGCAAAACAGGTATATTCACCATAAGTGCGCATTTCACCCCACACTTTTGCTCTTTTCAGGACCTCAATGAAAGAACTGAAATCTTCTTCATTTTTTTCCAGATAACTTGCAACTGTATCATCCTTAAAAGTGTAATAAGTAGCAGGATTTAAGCTATCTACACAACTAATTAAGCCTAACAGTACAAATAGGCCTAAACAGAATCTTTTTACAATTAATAATATTTTCATACTCGTTGAATAATAACATTCCAAAAAACGTACAAAAATAACTTATTAATGTCTATTTTTGCAAAAAAATACAGAAAAAAAATGAATTCAACAAAGACATTTACCACTTGGAGCATAATTCTTATATCCATTCTACTCATAACGTTTTCCCTTCGTTGTTTCAAAACAATAGTATCACCACAAATCCAAAGTGATGATTTCAGTATCTATGTCACTATGGAAAATAGTTCGGAAGATATTATTGAGATAATACAATCTAATGACAGAAACGCTAATTTAAAAGGTTTGAAATGGATAATGAAATTAAAGAAATATGATTTACACAGACATTCAGGACATTTCATTATAAAAAAAGGATATAGTGCAAAAAACATTGCAGACATATTGAATGCAGGTATTCAAACACCGGTAAAGGTTATAATAAACAGCACCAGGACTACAGAACAGATTGCGGCTTCTATTTCATCGCAACTAATGCTTGATTCTGCAACTATAGCAAGCAAATTAAATGACATGGACTATTTGAAAAGTAAAGGTTTTGATAAAGACAATGTTTTTTACTTAATCATACCAAACACATATGAATTCTATTGGAATGTCTCTATAGATGGTTTTATTGAGAGAATAATAAAAGAAAGAGATGCCTTTTGGAACGAGAGCAGAAAGGAAAAGGCTGCAAAGATTGGATTGTCTCCTGAAGAGGTTATGACACTTGCTTCAATTATTGAAGAAGAGACTGCTAAAAATGACGAACTACCCATTGTTGCAGGCCTCTATATAAACCGTCTGAAAAGAGGTATGTTATTACAAGCCGACCCGACAGTCATTTACGCATTAGGCGGCGAACGCCCCAAACGCGTACTAAAGAAACACCTTGAAACAGATTCACCATATAACACATACAAATATGCAGGTTTGCCACCCGCTCCAATAAGATTTGTAAACATTAAATCAATAGATGCCGTACTCAATTACAGCAAGCACAACTATCTGTATATGTGCGCAAAAGAGGATTTTTCAGGTTATCATAATTTTGCCACAAACCTTTCAGCCCACAACCTAAATGCAGCACGCTACCAGCGGGCGCTATCAAGAAGGTAAGCCTAAGAACAATATGATTATTTTGCCAATTTGAGATATAAATACAACCCCAAAAGTCTTGTCTGACTTTTGGGGTTCATATCATTTAAAAGGTTAGAGAACCTACTTTACATATATCTTCTTTCCATCAATTATGTATAATCCTGCCGGCAATGTTTCCACATCTTCGCGAAGCATCTGCGATGCAACCTTCTGTCCCATTAGGTTATATACATCAACATACTTTGACGCAGGTTCCATATCTTCTTCAATTTCACTATCTACGCCCGCAGCTATTGCATACTTTTCAAATGTGTCAACCACTTTCAGATATGACTTCTTAGCTGCAAATGTTGGATCGAAAAGCAGAGGCTTTGTCTGTTCTGAATTTTCAAGCCATGATCTGTTATCTGCTATGCCCCAAACTACCATTGTAGGAGCATTTTCGTAACGACAAATAATATCTGCAAGACCTGCATATTTTGTAGCCTGTGTCCCCTGTTCCAATGTACCACTTGGATTACTTCCTGCCATATCCAATTCAGTTATAATACATTTCAAACCTATCTTCTCAAATTCTCTGACTGTCCTTTCTATTGAAGCTACATTCAAACCTCCTATTGAAGTATGCATCTGCATACCAACACCATGAATAGGAATACCATCCTCTTTCAGACGTTTTGCCAAATTATATATAGCATGAGTTTTACCACTTTCATAATGGTTATCCCAATGGCCTATATTATAGTCATTTATATAGAGGATAGCATCCGGATCGGCCTGATGTGCCCAAACAAATGCAGAATCTATAAACTCTTCACCGCATCTGTCATACCATACAGATTCCTGACCGGAAGCCTTACCGCGCAATTGATAGCCCTGTCCTACACCTCTGCCCTGGTTTTCTGCCATAACTTCGTTCACAACATCCCATTCGGTAATCTTACCCTTCCAATGACCAACAACATTGAATATATGATTCTTTAGAATAGCCAACATTTCCTTCTTACTATAGTTGCCATCATGTACCCACTGAGATGTCTGTGAGTGCCATGCCAATGTGTGACCACGGACCTCCATATCGTGTTTCAAAGCAAAGTTCACAATTTGGTCACCTCCGCTATAGTTAAACTGGCCTCGGCGTGGCTCGGTGGCATCAAACTTCATAGCGTTTTCTCCAACTACCATATTGAAGTTTCTATAGATAGTCTGGCCCTCTCTGGAAGTTTCACTCAACTGATTCGGACTTACGCATACACCTAAATTCTTGCCAATCAAATCAGCATGATAACGTGCTGTCTGCAATGGATCAGTGTAGTCATAACCATAATCTGTATATAAGAAATAGATATCATCTAAATAGAACTCAACATTCTTAACAGAGAAACCAAACCTTATTGTTTTGCCATAGCCATTGACTTTTTTAATATCATATGTTAAGTTAGCCTCTTTACCTACAGGAGCATTGATACTTGCAAACGCTGTAGTGGTAGATTGTGCGCTACCAAACCACAATGAAAACTCTCCTTGAAATCTATCCGGCTGCCCCTCCGGCCTAAAAATAAGGAATTTAAGTTTCTCGTATTTAGATGAAGCCTGACTTGCTGTAAGATTATCAGGCATCTCTATTTCAACATACGATTTTACATTACCCACCTTTACGTGAAGTACATTTCCATATTCGTAATTAGGGTCTTTAATTACGGTTGCCGAAGCCACAGATGGATCTAATTCCACACCATTGGAATTATACATTTTGAAGGTAGTTCCTATTTCAATCTTATCGAAATCTTCTATCTTCTTCTTTTTTTCTGCAGCAAAGGTAAATGAGAAAGTAAGTAGCGATACAACAATTAGTAGCAGTCTCTTCATACGCAATTATTTTTGGTTAATACTATCAATAAAAAAAACCGCATCGGTGATGTGATGAGAACTCCTAAGTACAAGATTTGAGTGCTCTGTTCCTTTGTAATCCACCGACTCAAGGTTACTCCTTTCGGAGCGTGGCCCGCCATTGGAAGCAGAAGCTATACCTCGGTCCTCTAAATTATTTGATGAGTCTCCCGATCTAGCCCGACGCGGCATTACAAAGATACAAATAGTTACAATAAAAACAACACCCAACAGATAAAAAATAATGTGCGAAATACTTAAAAAAGCATTTCGCACATATTATGCAACTTTTGCTATATAGCTATTACTTTACCTTAGCAACGATAGCCTTGAATGCTTCAGGATTATTCATAGCCAGGTCTGCCAATACCTTACGGTTAATTTCAATACCTGCCTTATGGATAGCACCCATAAGCTGTGAATAATTCATACCTTCCAAACGAGCTGCTGCGTTAATACGCTGAATCCACAATGCACGGAATTCTCTTTTCTTAGCCTTGCGGTCACGATAAGCGTATGTAAGACCTTTTTCCCAAGTATTCTTAGCAACGGTCCAAACATTTTTTCTTGCACCAAAATAACCTCTGGTAAGGCCTAAAATTCTTTTTCTCTTTGCTCTAGAAGCAACGTGATTTACTGATCTTGGCATAATTGTTTGTTTTTTGAATGTCAGCGCCGTTCATTGGACTTCAAGCTGACAGTTCGATTAATTAATTTGTTACTAATCTCTTTACGGGTTATCTCATACAAAGCAGATCCTTAACGTGCTTTTCGTTAGCTGGATCAAGTGTTGTGAAACGAACCAGATTTCTCTTACGTTTTGTACTCTTCTTTGTGAGGATGTGGCTATGATAAGCATGTTTCCTCTTGATTTTGCCCGATCCGGTAAGAGCGAATCTTTTTTTAGAACCGGAATTAGTCTTTGATTTAAACATTGTTTTAAAACTTTAATTTTGTTATTCAATATGTATCTTCCGATACACCTTATATATTATCACTCTTGCGACTTATCTGTCTTCTCCTGTTTGTCCTTTTTAGATGTTCCTTTTTTTGGAGATATGAATATCATCATTTTCTTTCCCTCCAACATAGGAGCCTGATCTAATTTTCCATACTCTTCAAGGTCAGCAGTAAAACGAGCTAAAAGTTTTTCACCCTGGTCCTTAAACAATATTGAACGTCCCTTAAAGAAGACATAAGCCTTTACTTTGTCACCATTCTGCAAGAAACTGATAGCATGTTTAAGTTTGAAGTTATAATCATGATCATCGGTCTGAGGTCCGAATCTTATCTCTTTAACTTCTATCTTAACCTGTTTAGCTTTCTGTTCCTTCTGCTTTTTTTTCAGTTGATATAGAAATTTGGAAAAATCCACTATTCTGCAAACCGGAGGAACTGCATTTGGAGATATCATCACCAGGTCAAGCTCCATATCGTCTGCTATGCTCAATGCTTCGCGTAACGAAACCACTTTTGATTCTATACCATCACCTACGATGCGAACCTCTCTGGCACGAATCTGGTCATTTACCAGAAACTGATCACTCAAGCTGTCTTTCTTCATTCAGCAGTTAATTAATTGTAATTTCTATCCTGTTTTCAGTAAAATTCTATCCAACTAAACTTTAAGCGGGCGCAAATTTACCATTTATTTATCATATTATTAACTTCTTGAGCAATTTTTTCTCCAAATTCCTCAATTTTCATATTGCCAAGGTTCTCAGCGCCCTGTTTTCTAACGTTTACTTCACCCTTTTCTGCCTCTTGTTCGCCAACTACAAGCATATAAGGAACGTGATTAACTTCATTATCACGTATCTTTCTACCTATCTTTTCATTTCTATCATCAACGAATGCGCGTACATCATAACGTTCCAACATGTCTTTAACCTTGTATGCATATTCATTTGCCTTTTCCGAAATAGGCAGAATAGCAGCCTGGTCAGGCATAAGCCACAATGGGAACTTACCTGCTGTATGCTCTATAAGCACAGCTACAAAACGTTCCATTGAACCGAATGGAGCGCGATGTATCATTACCGGACGGAACTTCTGATTGTCACTTCCTACATATTCAAGCTCAAAGCGTTCAGGTAGATTATAATCGACCTGGATAGTTCCAAGCTGCCAACGACGGCCAAGAGCATCTTTCACCATAAAGTCAAGCTTAGGTCCATAGAATGCAGCTTCACCATATTCAATTTTTGCCGGCAGGCCCTTCTCCTGACAAGCTTCAACAATAGCCTGTTCAGCCTTTTCCCATACTTCGTCGCTACCCACATACTTTTCATGATCGTTAGGATCTCTTAAAGATATCTGAGCTTCAAAGTTTTCAAATTCAAGAGCTTTGAAGATGATTTCAATAATCTCCATTACTCTTATGAATTCTTCCTTAACCTGATCCGGACGACAGAAGATATGAGCATCGTCCTGAGTAAAGCTACGCACACGGGTCAACCCATGAAGTTCACCGCTCTGTTCATAACGATATACAGTACCAAATTCTGCAATACGCAATGGTAGTTCTTTATATGAATGAGGTTGTGCCTTATATATCATACAGTGATGAGGACAGTTCATTGGTTTGAGCAGATAGCATTCTCCCTCTTCCGGAGTATTGATTGGCTGGAAGCTATCTTTACCATAGTGGTCCCAGTGGCCTGATGTAACATACAGCTGCTTTGAACCAATATGCGGAGTTATTACCTGCTGATATCCATAGCGTTTCTGAATGCGAGACAAGAATTCCTGCAAACGCAGACGCAATGCTGTTCCCTTTGGCAACCAAATTGGCAAACCTTTACCTACGGTGTCACTAAACATAAAGAGTTCCATCTCTTTACCTATCTTTCTATGGTCACGTTTCTTAGCCTCTTCAAGAAGAGTAAGATATTCATCAAGCATCTTCTTTTTAGGGAATGTGATACCATAGATACGAGTCATCTGAGGACGTTTTTCATCGCCACGCCAATATGCTGCCGATGTTGCAGTAATTTTGATGGCTTTAATTGCCGATGTATCCACCAAATGCGGACCACGACACAAATCGGTATAGTTACCCTGTGTATATGTTGTAATTGTGCCATCTTCCAAATCGGCTATCAGCTCATTCTTGTAGTGCTGACCGCGTGATTCAAAGAATTTGATTGCATCGTCTTTTGAAATCTCCTGACGTACCAGTTGTTCTTTCTTTTGAACCAACTCTGCCATTTTTTTCTCTATAGCAGGAAAATCGCTCTCTTTAATTGTGACTCCTTGTGGAGGCATAATATCATAGTAAAATCCTTTCTCTATAGCAGGACCTATACCGAACTGGGTTCCGGGATAGAGTTCCTGAAGAGCTTCAGCCATAAGGTGAGCGCTGGTATGCCAATATGCATGTTTAGCCTCTTCATCATCCCATTTATGAAGTTTAATGGATGAATCCTCCAAAATAGGTCTATTTAACTCTACAATTTCGCCATTAACACTACAAGCCAACACATCCTGTGCCAACCTTTCGCTTATGCTTTTAGCAATTTCATATCCTGTTACGCCTTCTGCGTATTCGCGGATAGAACCATCTGGGAACGATATCTTTATCATATTTTTTATATATTATCTATTTTGAATTTGCAAAAGTATTAAAATCTTTTGTTCTTGTCTAATCTGTGTAAGAAAATCTTTTGATTATGTTGTACGCCTGGTACAATCCCAATTCACCTGCTCTACTTAAATCTTTAACAGCTTCGTCTATTCTGTTTTGGAACACATACACCAAAGCTCTGTTGTAATATGCCTCAGCCATTTTATCGTTAAGTTCTATAGCTTTAGTAAAATCCATGACAGCTGCCTGATAGTCATTAACTATAGCATAAATTGTACCTCGGTTGTAATAGGCATATTCCATTTCGGGAGTTAGCTTTATCACTTTTGTCAAATCATTAATAATTTGCTGATAGTTAAGACCATTAGCCACATTCAGTTGATTATTGTTGTCTTCGTCCGACAACTGAAGTTGTTGCATTTTGTACAATATAAAGGCACGGAAGAAATATGGTGCCCACAATGTATCATTCATCTCTATAGCACGGCTACAATCCGATTCGGCAAGTACATAATCCTGAAGCAAACTATAATCCATAGCCCTACCCAAAAGCGAATTGACAAGATCTGAATCCTGTTGCATATTTCGGGTCAACCGTTCAATATCTTTAAACAGCATTTCTATTTGGGCTTCAGTCAATGGCACATCGTCAGTATTGATATAGAGCGAACTTAAGAAATCGCCATTTCTATCCAAGTTCTCTACATCAGCACTATAATAGTGAGTTCTGTCTATCATTCCTGCAGTATAGAAATAGGAGATATGGAATAGAGAGAGATATTGAACGTCAATATTCCTATTTTGCACTTTTCCTCTATAATCACTTGAAAAACCGGTACCGTTCTCAATATCATCTGCCACCACCAATTTTCTATAGTTCTTTACGTTTTTATCCGATTCCTTACGAGTTTTCGAATCTTCCTCCTCTTCATCGGGAGAACTTGAAGTACCATTATTTAAGGCATTAAAACGTCTGTTCTGATCACGGAGCACCACCAGATTATCTTGATCAGCGCCCTTGTAATCGCCTAAACGTTCTCTTACAGATGCACGCAACTGATAACCTTGAATGAACTGCGGGTATTCTGCCAACACTGCTGTCAAATCACTTTCTGCACCCTGCAGATTTCCAGTTGCTTCACGCAATAATCCGCGATTAAATATAGCCAACATATTGTCGGGTTCATGCTCTATAACAAAATCGAAATCAAGTATTGCATTATTGTCATCACCTATCTGAGCTCTTAGAATACCTCGATTATAATGTCCTATTAAAGAGACAGGATCTAACTGCAAAGCAGCATCATAATCGGACAATGCGCCTCTTAGATTATTCCGATAATACCTAATCATAGCCCTATTTATATAGTACCCTGAATTATTGGGATCTATATAGATTGCTTTATCCGAATCTTCTTCAGCCTGTTCATATTTTTCCAGGCGAGCAAAATGCATAGCCTTTGAGTTACGCAAAGAGGCATCAAATTTATCTATTTCATTAGCTTTAACAATCCATTCTGTAGATAAAGCAGTATCTCCTAATTCAAAACAGATTTCAGACATCATAGCCATAGCCGGTGTATATCGTGGTGAATAAACCAACAGAGTATCGACTGCTGCACGAGCTCCTTCCATATTGTCTTCATGCATCAGGCATAACACAAGATTGTGTCTGAGAGTCTTATTTTCCGGATCCATGGAAAGCCCCTTGTAATAATCGGCTATAGCCTTATCATATTTACCTTGATAAATAAGCGACAGTCCTCTAATCTGATAACAGTCAACAACAAACGGATTTCTTTCTATTGATTTATTACAATCCTCTTCTGCCCCTATGTAATCTTCCAACGACAATTTTGCTACTGCCCTATAAAAATAGGGTTCATACATATAGGGTTTGGCATTTACCACCTGATTAAAGTACTGAATAGAGAGGACATAGTCTTCAAAATAGAGGGCATTTCTACCCACTATCATCATTCGGTCGGTATTAATTTGTGCAGACACAGTCAATGTTGTTGCTACTGTACATAGCAACAACATTAGTTTTGTCAAGTATCTGCTAAACATCAGTTTATTTTTTATTCAATTTTACTTTGTAGCCGCAATTCACTTTTCCGGCTGCAATTGCATTCAAAGCCTTCTTGTTCATCTGTCGTCTTAAAGGGGACATTCTGTCAATAAAGCATTTTCCATCCAAATGATCTATTTCGTGCTGGAAAACTCTGGCCTCAAAACCGTCAAACCATTCATCGTGTTCCTGAAATTTTTCATCAAGATAACTTACCCTTACTCTTGCAGGACGATTTACCTTTTCGTGAATTCCGGGAAAACTCAGGCAACCCTCTTCATATGGTACAAGTTCGCCATCTGTTTCTTCTATATAGGGATTTATTATTGGCTTTAAATAACCTTTGAATTCCGGCTGATCATCTGATATAACATCCAAATCTATAACAGCAAGACGAATAGGCAATCCTATTTGAGGTGCTGCAAGTCCTACACCTTCAGCACTTCTTACAGTTTCGAACATATCTTTAATAAGTTGTTCCAAACCTTCATAATTTTCATCTATCTCTTCTGCCTCTTTTTTTAGCACGGACTGACCGTGAGTATAAATAGGTAATATCATCTCTTAATACTATTTAAATATGATTCCAATATTATTGTTGCACTGATTTCATCCACCAATGCTTTGTTGCGTCTAGCCATTTTGTGAATACCTGCTTCCAATATAACCCGTTGGGCCATTACCGAGGTGAATCGTTCATCTTGCATAACCACATGTTTATCGGGATAGAGTTTTTTAAGTTTCTGGACAAATGGTCGTATATGTTTCATATTCTCCGATTCCGTACCATCCATATTTGTAGGATATCCAACAACTATGGTTTCTACCGATTCTTTACTAAAATATGAGGAAAGATAATCCAACAATTCATGTGTAGCCACCGTAGTCAATCCGCCAGGGATTATTTGCAACACATCGGTTACTGCCAGTCCAGTTCTCTTTGTCCCGTAGTCTATAGCAAGTATTCTACCCATATATCAACGCACAATGATGTCCTACACCCTTTTTATAGAAGGATTAAGGACACCACATTAATTTGCTGTTTTATCACTTGCTGTACAAAATCCAAGCAGCCTGGAAATCGGCATTATTTGGATAATTAGCTTTGAATTTGGCACGTGCTGTTACTGCATCCTGCTTATTGTCAAAACTCTCACATACTACCCTGTATGTTCTACCCTCCTGATTTACAACAACCACTGCAGGGTATCCATCTTTAATCAACCTTTCTCTAAGTGCATCTGCATTTGTCTTTAGAGAAAAGCTACCACATACTATTCCGTAGGCTTTTATTCTTTGATCGCCAGAAACTACAGAAACCTTTTCTTCTCTTACAGCTACATCTTCAGCCTTTTCCGGTTCTTGTGATTCTGACACCTTAACAGGAGTAACTTCTGCCGGAGTAGATACCTGAGCAGCCACATCTTCTTGTACTGCCTTTTCGTAAGCCTTTTTATAGGCGCTTTCTGTAGATTTACATGATGACAATGATAAAACTGCACCTGCAATCATCAAACATAAAACTGATCTTTTCATTTCTTCTATTTTTATAATTCAATTTGCAAAGTTATCTAAAAATATTGCCCTTACGGCATTTTAATTATAATTAACTACATTCCACTCGCCATTACGTACAGGTTGAACACTTTTGCCATTTTCTTTTTTTACAGCAAAGTCAGTAATTACATGATAACGTATATCAGAGCGAGTGGTTGTTATCAGCCTCTCTTTAAGTTTCTCTCTACTAATTTTCAGTGACCCTATAAAAGGAGAACCCAACGAATATGCCAGATACGAATCCATTGTTACTCTATAAAGTCTCTTTTCAACAAAAGGCTTACCATCGGACATTGACAATATTACAACTCTATCGCCTACAGGTTTTGAAACATCCACCTTATAGTCAATGCCTCCTGCAGTAATTATATCAGACGGTCTAAAGCGATAATATTTAAAACTCTCTTCCATTGCAGCATCAATTTCTCTTCCATACAGCATCATTGAAACCAAAGTGTTTTCGTATGGAAAGAAAGATATTGCCTCGCGTAAAGTCACATCTCCCTTTGATATATCATTACCTCTTACTGATAGTGTCAAGGTAACTTCTGAAGACATTGAACGCTGAAGTATATTGTGAATATAATCCATTGCCAATGTCTGTTGGTATGGATACCCATCGTAAGTGATATCAGTTGAAGCAGTACCCAATATTGAATCTAGATAGTTCACATACTCTACTCTTCTTGGTTCAAATAAATCCACAAACTCCTTATCTGGTTCAATATCTTTAAGAGGTACTAACTGTGAACTAATTCTTTTACCTACTAATTCTTTCTTTTTAAAATCAAGTTCCAGAGTTGTTACCGCAGCATTTTTAGCATGGCAGCCCGGATTCACAAGTAATATACTATCGCCTTCATAACCAACAACTTTCTGACAATACTCTTCGTGGTCATGTCCATATAGTATAAGGTCTATTCCACCCACCTGTTCTGCCAGGTCAAATACCTCATTTTCACATACATTACCATCATCAAAGCCATTGGTCAAACCAGAATGTACTAAAGCAAATATCAAATCGGGATTTTCAGTTTCCTGTATATATGGTATCCATTTATTGGCACTCTCAACAACACTTGTTACTGTCAGTCCATCTATCAATTCCCAAGGTATTTTATAGTTTATTGACTTTGTGGTAAATCCAATGACAGCTATTTTAACTCCACTCTTTTCAATTATTGTATAAGGAGGGAAATAGCACTCACCGTTAGCATCATAAACCATATTGGCACACACAACAGGAAATTCACCACTTGTTATAAATCTGTCGAGTGTTGGAATTCCCAAATCAAATTCATGATTACCGGGAACAAAGCCATTACAGCCCATGACATCCAACATTGCAGCCAATAGTGACGGATTCCCAAAATCGGAAGTCATATCGTAATACGATTCACCTGTACCAATAAATATATCACCGGTATCGAAATATAACAGATCCTTTTTTTGAGAACGTAACTGAGAGACTAATGATGCTGCCTGCACCATTGAACCATTTCGTTTATTACCCGTCAAATAATCTGTATCATAAACTCTTCCATGAATATCTCCTGTAGAAACCACTGTTATCTCCACTGTTCCATGTCTGCCACTGCAAGCAGTCAGAAGCAGTAGAACTACAGAAAAAAATATTTGCGAATATCTACTCTTAAACACACTCATAATCAATAAAACTGCCAATAATCAATAGAACCATTTGCTTCAGAGAAAACAAAAAAGAGTTTCTTAACCCCGGTTACACTTTTTTGCAATGGTACTGTAACCTCTTTTGTTTTACCTTCACCCGGCAATTCCACGTAGCATAAAACAGGACCTGTTCCCGGATATGAACTACAAACTTTTAATATGCCCTTTCCTGACACCTTCGCTGTAAAGTATTCAGGTCCGTTTTTGAAGTCCACGTTTGACAAACCAATCCAAGCACCCGGTTCTGCGGCATAAGCAGTGACTGTACACTTCTTTGTCCATTTGTTTATGGTAAGCTCTGTCTGGATAGAATTTGTCCACGCCATTGTTTCACCTTCAGTTTTCTTGAACGGGTCAAGATTTTTCAGTTGTTTCACACCCTTTGCAGTAATCTGCGATGCGCTTAAATAGTTAAACTTTGCATTAACAGTATCTACACTCAGTTCACTTACACAAGCACTTCTAAGTTCTGCTCCACCTGTAATACCCATTGCGCCTTTTAATGCACGTGTATGGTAGAAGAGGTAATACTTTCCATTGAATTCACAAACAGCATGGTGATTATTTCCACCGCCGCCTGCCCAAGATGCACCGCCGGGATTATCAAAAAATGCACCTACATATGTAAAAGGTCCCAACGGATTATCCGATTTCATATATGCAATTTTTGCCACACCGGGATTTGAATTTTGCGCCCAGTTGGAACAATAACTATAGAGATATTTACCACCGATTTTGTTTATACCTGAATCTTCAAACAGATAAGGAGGATTTAACTTAACCGGAGTTCCAACTATTGAAATCATATCATCGCCCAACTGAACGGCACGGGCTGTACCCGGATTAGCATCTTTACCATCAGGTACACCACCTCCAAAATAGAGATATGCTTTTCCATCATCATCTACAAATACTGCCGGATCAAACAACCAAGTAACATCTCCACAATTTGGAGTACTTCTTGATATCAGCTGTTTTTTTAGCGGATCGGTCCAAGGACCATAAGGGGTACTTGAAGTCATAACACCTATACCGCTTCCATTATCTGCAAAATAGAGAAAGAATTTAGCCTTACCATTAATAATTTTGTATGCTGCTGCCGGAGCCCAACTGTTATTTGCCCAATTGGCATTGTTATTTTTCCAGCCATAATGTTCGTCTTCCTCATAACGGCTTCTACCTGCAATAGGCTGTGCACCATGGTCTGTCCAGTTAGCCATATCATCCGATGAAATGATGCGGATATTTTTAATATCACTATAATCACCCTCCTTTAATGAGCCATCTGAATTGTATGTTTTATGGTCATCAGACATATAAACATATATTCTGCCATCATAAACCATTGCAAACGGATCGGCTCCAAAAGCGTGAGACATAAGAGGATTAAAATTGCTCTTAACACGGCTCTTATAACCATCTGTAGGAATTTCTATCGGGTCGAAAATAGCATCCAATTCTTCGTATGAAAGCTTATTTGTATTCTCTATTTTCGGAGAGAAGAGTGTTATACTATCCACTTCGCTTTGGGAATACTCCACAACTTTGGCATTCTTTTCCCACACTTTCATAGTTCCAACATTCTTATGAAATGTCAAACTATCTACGTTATACAAATTGTATGTTCCGGCAAGTGAATCGCCCTCCCATACTGAAATAGAGGTAGATTCCTGAGCACAAACCACGCCCAAAGAGATAAGTCCGACAACAGACAACAGCACTCTTTTCATATTGAAGTTGTTTTCTTAAACTTTTAAAATATCAAACACCCAAATCCTTACGGATAGCCTCTATTTTGGCAATAGCAGCATCTTTCACTGCGTAATAATCTTCACGCTTAGCCAAATCAAGTTTTGCCTCCATATAGAACTTGATTTTTGGTTCAGTTCCAGAAGGACGAACAGAAACTTTATCGCCTTTAGCTGTAAAATACTGAAGCACATTCGATGGTTCAGGCATATCCAAATCAGAAACATTACCTTCTGCATCGGTCTGTTTCATAAGTTTGAAGTCTTTTACAAGAACTACAGGTTCGCCTGCCAAAGATTTTGGAGGATTTGAACGGAACTGTTCCATCATAGCCTTAATTTCATCGGCACCGCTCTTACCTGGTTTAACCACGCTTACTGCGCTCTCCTGTGAAAAACCATACTCCATATATGCATCGAGCAGCAAATCAAACAGGGTTTTACCATTCTCTTTAGCCCAAGCTGCTATTTCTGCCATCAAGCTACAAGCTGATACTGCATCCTTATCGCGTACAAAGTCTTCGGCCAAGAAGCCAAAGCTCTCTTCGCCACCGCCTATATACTTTTTACCTTTTGCATTTTCGTCTGCAATAACCTTAGCTATCCATTTGAAACCGGTATAGCAATCAAACAGTTCAAGATTGTTTTTCTTTGCAATTTCTGTTATTACTTCTGTAGTCACAATGGTCTTAACTACATACTCTTTACCAGTCATCTTACCCAGTTTTGTATATTGGGTAATAATGTAGTAAAGGAATATCATTGCTGTCTGATTACCGTTCAGAAGTATCAGTTCGCCTTTATCGTCTTTACAAGCTACGCCCAAACGGTCTGCATCCGGATCGGAAGCCATAACCACATCTGCATCCAGTTTGCGAGCCAATGCCAATGCCATGGTAAGTGCTTCCGGATATTCCGGATTTGGAGAAACCACTGTTGGGAAATTACCATCAGGAATCATCTGTTCAGGTACTGTATGTACGTTTGTAAAGCCCCATTCTGCCAATGATCTTGGTATAAGCACGCGACCGCAACCATGCAGCGGTGTATAGACTATACCTAAATTGCTATTACGTTTTACCAATTCAGGATCTATACAGATACCCTTAATTTCATCCAAATATGGCTTATCAATATTTTCACCTATAATCTCTATCAGTTCAGGATTTCCCTGGAATTTAACATCCTGAATACGAACTTTGGCAACTTCGTCTATTATGCCTTTATCGTGTGGAGCAAGCACCTGTGCGCCATCATCCCAATAAGCTTTATATCCGTTGTATTCTTTTGGATTATGGCTGGCTGTTACATTCACACCGCTCTGACAACCAAGATAACGTACTGCATACGATACTTCCGGTGTTGGTCTTAAATCGTCAAAAAGATATACCTTGATTCCGTTTGCTGAAAAAATATTGGCTACAGTCTCTGCATACAGACGACCATTGTTTCTACAGTCATGACCTACCACCACTGAAATCTGCTTCAAATCCTTAAAATTCATATTCAGATAGTTGGCAAGACCCTGTGTAGCCATACCTACTGTATAGATATTCATTCTGTTTGTTCCGGCACCCATTGTTCCGCGCAAACCACCGGTTCCAAATTCCAAATCCTTATAAAAAGCATCTATCAGGCTGGATTTATCTTCATTATCCAACATTGCTTTAACCTCTGCACGTGTATCTGCATCAAAAGATTCGCTAAGCCATTCAGTTGCCTTGGCTGTGACCATTTTCAATAATTCGTCCATATCATTATAATTTTGGTTATACTTTCAATTCTGCACAAAAATAAAACTTTCTCCTTATTTAAAAAAATATAAGCGCACAATATGACAGATTTTCAAATTATTATTCGTTTGTAAAATAATTATCGCAAATATTAGTTACTTTTGTAGTATGCATTTATCAGTAGTTGTACCTGTTTACAATAGTGCCCAATACTTAGATCGATGTATTGAGAGTATTATTTCCCAGTCTTTCACAAAGATTGAATTGATTCTTGTTGACGATGGGTCAACTGATAATAGCCTGGACATCTGCAAAGAGTGGGCAAAAAAAGAGAATAGAATAAAAGTCATCCAAAGAGAGAATGGCGGTTTAAGTGCAGCACGAAATACCGGCATTGATAATGCCACATCAGAATATATTACCTTTGTTGATTCTGACGATGCACTATCACCCAACACATACGCTCCAAATATGGAAATCTTAAAAGACAATCCGAATGTCGATCTATTAGAATACCCCATTGATGTCCATTATGGAGCCCACAATGCATATACAATTCTTTTTGACACCATTTTTGTAGAAGATGACATTTTTCGCAAATGGGTTAGTCATAAAGGTTATCAACACTGTTACGCTTGTAACAAAATTTACAAAAAACATCTTTTTAACTCCACCCGTTTTCCTGTCAATGAAAGTTTTGAAGATGCCGCCATCTGTCCTACTCTTATAAAAAAAGCCAACTGTATATGCTTTACACCATACGGCCGATATTTGTACTATGCCAACAATACAGGCATTACAAACCAATATTCATTTCAGAATCAGGAACCGTTATTCAGGCATAACTGCACTCTTTTACGTTATGCCATAAAGAGTAATTATTCAGAATCTGTAATTCATATATGGACAACTTGTCTCAACCTACTTATTGATTTGAAGCGATGTAGCAATACAGATGACAGATATTTGGCAGCAGCCACATCTTTTATTGGCGCCAACAGGCCTAAGCTACACTATTTAACAAAGACAAAATTGACCGCAAAAGAGAGACTCAAATTCATTTGTGCCACTATCATTGGTACCGGATTATTTACAAATATTCTATCAAAAAACAGGGGGCTATGATTTCTGTCATCATTCCATATTATTGCAAAAGTAATCCAGTTCAGACAGAACAATTATTGCACAGGGCTATCATTTCAGCATCAAAAGAGCTGAGAGAGTGTGATAGTTATGAAATAATTGTAGTTGATGATGGTTCAGAATTCCCACCACGCAATATTCAATTTGAGTTTGACAGCAATTTACCTATAAAGTTTTTCAACATTCCGCACGGATGTTTAGGAGCAGCCCGCAATTACGGTGTAGAGAGGTCAAGAGGCGATTATTTACTGTTTTTAGATGCCGATGACTACTATTTTCCCGGCACTTTATCCATCTGCATAGAGAAGGCAAAAAAAGCGAATGTTGAACTTCTGATGTATGGAATGAAACAGGTATCAGGCAACTCCATCCAAACTATAAAGAGAAAAAGAATAAGTTTCAGCAATGCCATTTCCGGAAACGAATTTATGGCTACTCACAATCTGCCCGGGAGCAGTTGCAGTTTCATAATAAAAAAGGCTTTTCTTAGCAGAGAGGGATTAAGATTCAGAGAAAACAGTTTTCTGGAGGATGAAGACTTTACACCAAGATTACTACATTGCTGTCAATCAATAATATTCACAAATTTTCCTGTATATGCATATTACACCAGAGAGGGTTCAATTGTTGACACTCTTAATAAAGAAGCAACAAAACGCATAGATATTGCAACAGAAGTAATTGCCAGACTATTGGAATACAAGAACAATCATATAGAAGAGCCACATAACGGTTTGGAGAGAAAAATCAACACATTGACATTAGATTGCATTCGTCTTTCTTTAAGAGACGAAAAATGGAGAGAGACCTTACAACATTCTATCAGTTGTTTAGAAAAGATAGGGACATATCCTTTGGCAAACAGTAATTTCTCTATCAGATATTCTCTGTACAGATTATTACTGAGAACAGAATTTGGTATTAAAATTTTGCATCACATTGAAAAGATAAAACTATGAAAATACTACTATTAGGTGAATACAGCAACGTTCATTGGACTTTAGCTGAAGGTTTAAGAAGTTTAGGCCACACTGTTACCGTAGCCAGCAACGGCGATTTCTGGAAAGGTTACAAAAATGACATTGCATTAGTACGCAAAAGCACCGGGCTGTTTGACACCCTGCAATATAGTTTTCTTGTAAAGAAGCACTTTAAAACATTCAAAGATTATGATATTGTCCAGATTATAAACCCTATGTTTTTAGAGTTCAAGGCAGAACGTATATTACCATACTACAAACGGTTACGTAAGCAAAACAAAAAGGTGTTTATGGCAGCATACGGTATGGACCATTACTACGTCAAGGCCTGTATGCAAGGCAATATTTTCACCTATTCCGAACTTATGGTCAATGGCAATTTCAGAGCTGTAAAAGACAACATTGATGCCGTCAAGGATTGGACCAATTCTCCAAAAGCCCAACTAAACCAATATATTGCAGAAGATTGCAATGGCATAATAGCCGGACTTTGGGAATACCACATGAGCTACAAAGACGAATTCCCCACAAAAAGTTGCCTTATACCATTCCCCGTTAATTCAGCTGTACCGGCAGAAAGATTTTTACAAAAGAACGATGGAGTTACCAGGTTCTTTATAGGCATACAGAAAAGCAGAAGCGAATTTAAGGGAACCAATATTCTATTGGATATTCTTTTAAGCATAGAAAAAGAATTACCGGATTTATGTCAGGTAACAAAAGTAGAAAATGTTCCCTTTGAAACTTATCGCAAACTGATGCGCGAAAGCGATATACTAATAGACCAGCTCTATTCACCAACCCCAAACATGAACTCTCTGTTAGCTATGTCACAAGGACTTGTCGTAGCCGGAGGAGGCGAAGAAGAACCATATTTAGCAATAGGTGAAAAGAGTTTACGCCCTATAATAAACCTGCCTTGCGACAGAAACGAAATATACAAAACGCTTAAAGATATAGTACTGGACAACAGTAGATTGCAAGAACTAAAAAGACAGAGTATTGAGTATGTAGAAAAGCATCATACTCCTACAAAAGTTGCCGAACAGTATATAAAATTCTGGGAACAGCACTAAAACAATATTTCGTAAGCATCGTACACTACCGAACGTGCCCCAAAGCCCTCTTTCTGGAAAATAAGCCCTTCGTTCAACCAAGAGCCGCCACTTTCTGTTGATATACCAAAATCAAAATATGGTTTATCGGCAAAAACATCATTTATCAATGTATTGAAAAGCAAATCCAAGGCTCCGCTTTTTTTACCCTCTTCAGATGCTGCTATATATTGAGAATGTGCCACTTGTTCCATGACATACATAACACTTCCCGCCACTACAATACCATCTTTCTTTACTACATAGAGTTTAATCTTATCAGGGAATCTGGAGTGTAGAAGTTTCATCTCTTCTACTGTATGAACCGGATTCTTTTTATGCTTTACAGACAATACATCTGACAACACTTGCCAAAAGCCTTCTATATCGGCATCAAAATCGGCCTCAATACAACACAGCCCCGCCTTTACAGCCTTTGTTATGCCTCGCTGCCTAAGTTTTCGCATAGGTAGCCTGTTTGAAGAATCTACTACCGATGAAACAGACCTGGCTTTCAATACACCTCCCGAACGAAACAGAGCATACAAATCTTCTTCTGCAGGAAGTTTTGAATATATATAAGGAATAGGTTTGTATATCCATCTGTGTGCGCCTATTTCATGTTTCATCCAGTCTATAGCACAGCTAAACACTTCAAGCGCTTCAACAGCTGTAATTTTGCAAGAGAGAATTAAACCACCGTAAGTTAACCCGCCATGTGACTGCACAGTCCCTTCATCTTTACAGAAGTTTGCCGGCAACACAGCCATCAATTCACCTTTTTTGTAGAACATCAACGACACATCTGCAAATCTGTCTGAATGATAATCCATATATCCGCGTTCTATAAGAAAGGTTCCATTTTTAGAAGTGCGTACAAATTCATCCCATTCAACTTTATGCGAATCATCATATTTCACCACAGTAAGCTGTTCACTGCAATACTGTGAATAATCGTGCGTATATCCCGCAGCATTATACGGATGCGATGCAAAGACCACGCAAACCGTTCCTGGCGCAAAAGAACGCAGTTCACACCACACTCCTGTAGGTATCAATATACCTCGCTTTGGGGAATCCAAATGAATAGTTTTTCTACACTTTCCATCGTCAACCACCATATCAAAACTGCCTGATACCGGCACAACCACTTCGGCCGATTCATTATGAGAATGATTACCTCTTACTTTATCTTCCGGCACGCCATATATCCAGAATACGCGTTCTATCTGAAATGGAATATGCACAGATGCTTCAGCAAATGACAGAGCACCTCTATCATCGGCCGATTCCGGGAAATCTATCAATCTGCAACCTCTGGGCAGTTCTTTATTGATATCTGACATTCGCTGTTTGTTTGTTCCGGCTGTAAAGATAATATTTATATCTATTCAGACCACACTATTTCACATATTCATAAAACGGCAAAATAGTCTATTTGTTGTTTTTCTTAAAAAAACATCTTAAAATTTGCAAGGTTCAATTATGGTTATTACCTTTGTGCCCGCTAATGAACCGCGCCTAAAGCGATTCCGTAAGGAAGTTTGGGTGAGTGGCTGAAACCAGCAGTTTGCTAAACTGCCGTGCGGGTAACCGTACCGGGGGTTCGAATCCCCCAGCTTCCGCGACTTTGGCAAACAAAAAACAGATCACTTTTCAGTGGTCTGTTTTTTTATCCCTACATTCGTAGTAATAGGGCTAAGAATAAAGAGTTTGTCTCGAAGTTCCACTACGAACTAACTTGAAGTTTTGCATTAAAAAAAGCGCTGATTATTGTTGCATTATAAA
>CALFTK010000040.1 GCA_937916465.1 uncultured Bacteroidales bacterium | reverse complement strand
ACTCGCGACCCTAACCTTGGCAAGGTTATGCTCTACCAACTGAGCTATTGCCGCATATTAAACTTTTGCTGGTGGTTTACTCTTTGTTAGAACTCCTTGCCAAGGTTAGGTTGACCTTTTTTATTCCTTGGGGCAAGGTTATGCTCTACCAACTGAGCTATGCCGCATACATTCAAAAACACAAAGGCTTTCCGTTGAAAGCGGTGCAAAGGTAAGGCTTTTGTTCTAAAGTGCAAATTTATTTTCCTATTTTTTTCTAAAAATCGCTTTATATTATTTGTAGAAACATATAATGTGTCGTTATTTCAAGTAAATAAGTGTTATCTGTAACAAAGTATTAATGTAATAAGATAAAAAAATGGCTACATTTAAAGTGTTTTTTAGAAGAACCAATCAAAAAGGAATGGGTTCATTATCGTATTTGATTAAACATAAAAGAAATAAGGTAGTGGTTCGTACAAATATGACAATATTTAATTACGAATGGAACGAATATGAACAATCTATTAGATCAAATCGGTTAGAAACAGAATTATATTCAAAGAGAATTAAATCGGAATTAATGACACTTAAACATATTGATGAATTACTTGATTGTCGCGAAACAGACTATTGTGCTAGTGATATAGCAAATCGTTTTAAAGTAGAACACGGCGAAATTGGATTTCTCTCATTTATGATGCATCTGATAGATGACCTTAAACAAAGTTTTCATTTTGGAACGGCTAATAACTATTTACGTACCTTAAAAAGTTTTAGTGCTTTTTTAGATGGGTATAACATTGGATTTAAATTGATGACAAGTTCATTGATAATAGAATATAGCAGGTATTTGGAGAGTAGGGGATTATTGCGAAATTCTATATCATTTTATATGAGAAATCTTAGAGCTGTTTATAATAAAGCAGTAAAACAAGGGGTGATAAATTATTCAACAAATCCTTTTCAAGATGTATATACCGGTGTTGATAAAACTGTAAAGAGAGCTGTACAAAATACAGTTATTTCAAAATTGTATAGAGCGGATTTTACGGCTTCGCCTCACTTACAATTAGCAAAAGATATTTTTCTATTCAGTTTTTTTACCAGAGGAATGGCATTTGTAGATATAGCCTTCTTGAAAAAGTCATCTATTCAAAATGGTGTAATATACTATAAACGCAGAAAGACAAATCAGTTATTATCTATCAGATTAGAGCGTGGAATGATTGATATTATAAAGAGGTATAGCAATAATAATTCTCAGTATATATTCCCATTCCTAAACAGTGATAATAAGGATTTGTCATACAAAAAATACCAATTGGCTATTAACAGAATAAACGTCAACTTGAAGCGAATATCAGAGATACTTGAACTGGGAACTCCTCTTACGTCGTATGTTGCTCGTCATAGTTGGGCTACTATTGCACACAACAATAATATTCCAATATCGGTTATAAGTGCTGCTTTAGGGCATACATCAGAACAAACCACGCAGATTTATCTTGCTTCTATAGATAATTCAAAAATAGATGAAGCAAATAGTAGAATAATAAGTCTTGTGGATATGTAAAAATATCGCCCATAAGCATGCTTACGGGCGATAAATATTATAAATACAATGATTTACTTGTATTCAGGGTTCTGTTGATCTTTGATGTTAACGTTAGCATCAATTTCAGCTTGTGGGATAGCCATTACACAACGGTAGTCATCCCAATTAACTGTAATAAGGTCAACTTCCTTGTTTAAGAAATGATGTCCACCTGTTCTTGTTATTTCGTCACCTTTACGAAGAACGTCATGAAGACGATGGCCTTCCATTGCAAGTTCTTTTCTTCTCTCTATTTCAACTAATTCTTCTGTAGCGGTGATTTCTGTAGCAGATGGGATTGCTCTCATTCTGATTGCATTCAGATACTCGTCAGCTTTTTCCTGGTTAGGTTCAGCTTTTTTTAGTGCAGATTCAGCAGCAATCAAATAAAGGTCTGAAAGGCGGATTACTCTCAAATTGTTAACAGGAGTAGCTCCATTTCTACCTGGATATTTATTGAATACACGTAATTCGCCATTACCATCGGTGGTTAAAAGACCCAAACGAACATCATCGCTGTTTTCGTTTAACAAAGCCAAAAATTCATCAGTAACTGCATATTCACCATATCCATTTGTGTCAACCAAGTAACCAATTAATTCACGATTTCCTTGTGAAAGAGCTGAAATGTATAGGTCAAATACAGATTCTGTAGTGAATTCTTCTGCCCATGATGTAACGTAGTCTGCATGATCAATCAATGCATAAGGACCTTTTTCTATAACTTCGCTTGCTTTGCTGAAAGCAGTTTCATAGTCGCCCTTGTATAGAGCAACTCTTGCTTGTAATCCAAGAACAGCCCATTTATTGAAATGGCCCTCTGTTACTAATGTGTCGTTCTTTAAATAATCCAAAGCATCTTCAAGATCCTGCTCAATTGCTGCATAACATTGTGCTACACTACTTCTTGAAGGCATATCGCTTGCTGTTGGAACATCCAGTACCAATGGAACACCATATGATGCACCGTTGTCTTTCTGATAAGGATAGCCGTAAGTTATAGTTAGGTTAAAATGACAAAGAGCACGAACTGCTAATGCTTCACCTTTTGCAATGTTAAGCTCTTCTGAAGCCTCAATTTTACCTGATTCAATAACATCAATCAGTGTGTTTGCTCTACTGATAGCTTTGTATGGGTAGTACCACAATCCTGATGGTGAATTGTTAACCCTGTACATAAATCTGTACCAATTGTCTGTTCGGCTTTTTCCTTCCATAGTAGGCTGAACATCGTCTCCGCCCATCTCAGCTCTGGCAATTAAATCATTGCCATAATATCCTTCATTGAGTAGGCTCTGATAAACGCCGTTTAGAACGGCATTTACGTCGTCTATATTATTTATTGCGTTTTCTGTTGTTAAAGCATCAGAAGGCATTACATTTAAGAAACCATCACATGATGATAACCCCAATGCTACAAATCCGGCAATAAGTAAATGTTTCAAATTGTATTTCATATTCATTGTAGTTTTAATTGGTTAAAATGTTAATTCCAGACCGAAACTTATGCTCTTTAAGGCAGGGAATGCGAATTCAACAACGCCGCTGATAGGTTGTTCTGGGTCAACATTGTCATATGACTGGAATGTAAGCAGATTGTTACCAGATGCAAAGAAACGCAATCCTTCTACATCAACTTTTCTTGTCCAACTCTTAGGCATTGTATATGACAAAGAAACAGATTTAAGTCTTAAATAGTTGTTGGTGTGCATGTGGCGATCACTTCCATATCTTGCATAGATGTAGCCATTGATACGGCGAGGTACGTCAGTTATATCACCTGGTTTCTGCCATCTGTCTAACTGCTGAATACCAATTGCATAGTAAGCATTCTCACCATCGGTATCTGTATAAAGCAGAGCACCATCGTCCATAAGTTTACCACCAAGTGAGAAGGAGAATAATGCATTCAAATCAAATCCTTTCCATGAAAGAGTGTTTCTCCAACCACCGGTAAGTTTAGGATCTGGAGTACCTACTATGACTCTCTGTGCTTTACTTGGATCTTTTGTTAATTCCTTATTTAAAGAACCGTCTTCGTTTTCAGTGTTAAGAACCCACTGCTCTTCACCGGTTTCAGGATCTACACCTGCCCACTCTCTGCTCCACCATGAGTAGTATGATTCACCTTCGCGTAGAATTCTTGTGCCATTGATAATGTCTTTGCCATCGTAAAGTTCAACAATCTGGTTTTTGTTGTGTGCAAGTGCTAAACCTGTTGTCCATTTTACATCTGTATGCTTCAATATTTCAACACTCAAATCAGCTTCAAAACCTTTATTTTGCATTGAACCTACATTTTTAAGAGCTGATGTAAAACCAACTGTCATTGATGTAGGTACGCTCTGTAGAAGGTCGGTAGTAATACGATTGTAGAAATCGAATGTTAAATTAACACGGTCAAACAAACGAGTGTCAAAACCGATGTTAAAGTTTTTGTTCTTTTCCCAAGCAAGGTCAGGATTTGGGATAGTAGTAGGTGCCATACCTGGAGCATCCATATAGTCATAGCCAGTACCTACTAAGCTTAGATGTTCATATAGATATGCAGGAAGTGTACCGCTAACACCGTATGATGCTCTAAACTTAAGGTCATCCAACCAAGTGATATCTTTCATGAAATCTTCGCTACTTATTCTCCAAGCGCCTGATGCAGACCAGAAGTTACCCCAGCGTTTGTTAGTACCTAAACGTGAACTACCATCGCGACGGAAGTTTGCTGATGCATAGTATTTATCACCATAGTCATAGTTTACACGAGATAAGAATGATAAAAGTCTATCGTCAGAGAAACCTGAGTAAGCACCCATTGGGTTTGCTGAGTTTTCTAGTTCAGGAAGAAGATCGGTTGAATATCCAGAACCAACAGCCTGAATATAAGTATCTTTCTTTTTGTCAACATCCCAACCTAACAAAGCATCAAAATTATGTTTTCCAAATTTCTTAGCATAGTTAAGAATTGTTGATGAATAGATGTTATGAGTTTGATTAGCAATCTTAATCATCAAACCTTCATGTAGATTACCATTGTTAGAAGCTTTTGGCCAATGTGTTGTAGCTTCGTTCATTATGTAATCGTAGCTTAAGGTTTCTTTGATAGTCAACCCTTTTACTATTTCGTAAGAAGCCCAAATTGCATTAGTGCTTCTCATTACGTCTGATAGATTCTTATCAAGATTGTTGTCTTTTACAGGGTTTGCTACGCCTAAAGCATTGATAGGGAAACCTTCGTAATAAGAACCATCTTCATTGTAAATAGGTATATTAGGTATAGCATACCAACGTGAAACAAAGAATGGGTTTGCGTATGCATAACCTTCAGAAGTCTGTGAACTTTCCTGCTTTGACATAGCAATATTTACGCCCATCTTCATTTTTCCATCATTAGATTCGTGGTTGATGTTTGCTCTACCGTAGAAGCCTTTTAACCAAGATGCTTCAGTCATACCTTGTTCATCTTTATAAGCTAATGATGCATAGAAATTTGTTTTTGCATTACCACCTTGAGCGGCAAATTCATAACTTGAGTTTGAAGCATTATTGTTGAATAAAGCTTCTTCCCAATTTGAATACTCTTCCAATTTTGGTGCCCAATAGTCTGTAGATGACTCTGCGTATTCAGCAGCTTCTGCTTCTGATAGTCCTTCGTAAAGAATTGCTTCGTTGTAGTGGGCTTCATATACCAATTCTCTCTGCTGGTCGCCGTTTACAATTTGACGGTTTTTGGTAGCCCAATCGCTATAACCCCAGCTTGATTTGAAACTGAATGAGGTCTTTCCTTCTTTACCTCTTTTTGTAGTAATCATAACAACACCATTGGCAGCGCGAGAACCATAAAGTGAAGCGGCTGCAGCATCTTTAAGAATTGTGATGTTCTCAATATCGCTTGGGTTGAGTGATGAAAGAATGTTAAAAGACTTACTGTCATCAGTTACACCTGAAACAGCAATATCACCTGAAACAACTGGAATACCATCTATAACGTATAGAGGTGCATTGCCTGCGTTCATTGAACCTGTACCACGCAGGCGAATCTGCAATGCAGAACCAGGCTGTCCACTTACTGTGTTAACAGTGATACCAGGTGCAGAACCCTGAAGTACTTCTTCAAAAGAAGCAACAGGTACATCCTTTAAAACTTGGTTGGCTGCAACAGTAGAAGCTGAACCTGTAAATGAAGCTTTGGTTGTCTGACCATAAGCTACAATCATTACTTCGTCCAGAACTTCAGTATCGGCTACCAATACTACATTTACTGTAGGTTTGATAGCGATAGTCTGCTTTTCCATACCGATAAATGAGACTACCAGATTCTTTGCAGAACTTGGTATGTTCTCTAAAACGAATTTACCATCCATGTCAGTAATGGTACCTATGCTTTCTGTACCTTCTACCTGAATGGTGGCACCAATTACAGGTAAACCATCTTCATCAGAAATAACAGTACCTGTTACTTTCTGTGACTGAGCGTTTACCAGACCAAAACCTATAAAAAGGTAGGTCATCAACACCATTAATTTTTTCTTCATAAAAAACTTTGTTAATTAATTTGATTAGTGTATAATTATTAAATAATTATTCATTATTAATGGTAGTTAATTGACTTTACTACGTAAAACAATGATTTCTATAAAAGAAATCTCAAATCATTGTAAGTAGTTGATATTTAGGGAGATATGTGATTGAATTTTCTATTGTAATGTATCCTGAAAATGTGTTTTTAAACGATGATAAATAAAAGTAAGTTCTTAATATGTGTAAAAAAAACAATTTCTTAGAGTAGATTTTAAATGTTGCTGTTTTGGTTAAAATCCCTTACAGAAGTCATTCTAATTCGGTTTGGAAATTATTACAACATTGAAAAAATTATTGCATTTTTTTAGTATTTATATAAAAAATGTGTACCTTTGTAGTTGGTAGTAGAGATTTCTTTTATAGAAATATATCCAATTATTTGATTCTCATAGGGTTGAATAGTTGGAGTTGCTTGTTACCAAAACAAAGGAAATAAATGTTTAACCAAATATTTCATAATTATTCACTAAAAATTCATTTTATGAGAAAGATTCTCTTATCATTGACTGCTGCTTTGTGCGCATGCTTTGCTTATGCACAAAATATGCAGGTCTCAGGTATTGTTACCGACGCCGACAGCAATGAGCCTATGGTTGGTGTAACAGTAGCCGTTGAGGGAACTACAGATGGAACAGTGACTGATATGGATGGCGCCTATTCAATTAGCGTGCCTTCTAATGCTAAGTTAACTTTCCAGTTCTTGGGTTATGAATCCAAGACTATAGCTGTAGCAGGTAAAAAAGTGATTAACGTAACACTGCTTTCCGATGCTCTCGAAGTAGAAGAGGTGTTGGTAACTGCAGTAGGTATTCAGCGTTCAGAGCGTTCACTGGGTTACTCTGTTACAAAAATCCAAGCTGAAGAGGCCGTAATGAAGGCTGAGCCTGATATGCTTCGTGCTTTGGATGGTAAAGTAGCAGGTATTCAGGTTGCTGCTCCTTCAGGTGACGCCGGTGGCGCTACACGTATCACTATTCGTGGTAACTCATCATTTACAGGCGACAACCAGCCTCTTTACGTAGTTGATGGAATCCCATACAGTAACTTGGGTTCATCTGATTCTGGTCGTGGTGCTAACCTTGGTGGTGCTCTTGTAAGCGGTATCTCAACTTTGGATCCTAACGACATTGAATCAATGAGTATTCTTAAGGGTGCTGCTGCTGCCGTTCTTTATGGTTCACGTGCTGCTAATGGTGTTATTCTTATCACTACAAAGTCAGGTTCAAAGAACAAGAGCAACAAGAGTGGCTTTAATGTAACTCTTAATGCTTCTTACGCTATGGAAAAGATTGCATCTCTTCCTGAATATCAGAACACATACGGTCAGGGTTCTGACTTTATGATAGGTGGTGCAAACGGTTCTTGGGGTGCTAAGTTTGAAGAGGGTATGACACAGAATATGTATTCTGATGTTGCTAAATACTATCCTGATTTGGCTCTTCAGATGTATCCTGAATTAGGTGGTAAGATTCCTTATCAGGCATATCCTAATAACGTATCAGATCTGTTTGATACAGGTCATATCTTCGATACATCTGCAAACATTCAGAGCTACAACGAAGATGGTAACTTTAACGTAACTATATCACGTACAGAACAGAGCAGTTATATCCCTGGTTCAGACTTTGAACGTATTTCATTCTCTGTTGGTGGTAACAAACAGTTAGAGAATGGTTTCCGTTTTGGCGGTAATATGTCTTACTCATATACTGACCAGCAGAGCCCTATGTATGGTAACAACCAGTCGCAAGAACCTCTTGGTGGAGCCTCTTCACTTGGTCGTGCATTTATTATGCCACGTTCATGGGATTTGGCTAACTTCCCATACGCTACACCTGACGGTGCTAACCTGTTGATGAACCTTTCTGCACAGGCAAACAACCCATATTGGGCTTGGGAAAACGATAAGATTCTTACTGTTCAGAAGCGTGTTGTTGCTAACTTCAATGCAGGTTACGATATCACAAAGTGGTTGGCAGTTGACTATAAGTTAGGTTATAACGACTATATTATGGACCGCAAGACCATTGTTAACCTTGGTTCACGTGGTAATGCAGGTAAGGGTTATATTTCAAAAGGTAATAACCAGAATGGTGATATTGAATCTATCTTGTTACTCACAGCCGATAAGAAATTTGGCGATTTGAATGTAAAGGCTACTCTTGGTCATAACTACACTCAGTCAACATTAGAATATTTAGGTGCAAGTGGTGATGAAATTATCAACCCAAATATCTTTGCAATAGACAACACACTGAACCAGACAGCTTCTGAATCTTATTCACGCAGCCGTAAATGGGGTGTGTTTATGGATGTTGTATTGGATTACAAACAGTGGGCATTCTTGAATATTTCTGGACGTAACGACGTTTCTTCTACACTGCCTGTTGGAAATAACAGCTATTTCTATCCTGCAGTAGCCGGTTCATTGGTATTTACCGATGCATTAGGTATTCAGGACAGCTTTATGAACTTTGGTAAAGTTCGTGCAAGCTGGGCAAAAGTAGGTAATGATGCATCACCTTATTTAAATAATGGTACATACACTATCTATAGCCCATATATGGGTCAGGGTATGATGGGCTTGGTTCCAGTTCAGATTGACGAAAACTTGAAACCTGAATTTACATCAGAATTTGAAGGTGGTATCGATTTGAAGTTCTTCGAAGATCGCATTGCTTTGGAAGCTACATACTATAACCGTATATCAGACAACCAGATTGGTGCTAAGAGTACTGCTTCTACAACAGGTTACAGCAGCCTTTATACAAACTTCGGTTCATTGCAGAACAAAGGTATTGAATTAGGCTTGGATTTATATCCTGTATTTACAAACGATTTCCAGTGGAGTATCTACACCGTATTTACAAAGAATAAGTCAGAAGTTCTTGAACTTGCAAATGGAATCGATAAGATTTATGTAGGTGGTGACTTTGCTACTCCAAGACCGGTTCTTATGGTAGGTCAGCCTTACGGTATTTTGGAAGGTGAAAAACTAGCTCGTACAGAAGATGGTATTCCATTGGTAGATCCATCAACAGGTATGTATATCAACGATACAGAAGTTGGTATCATAGGCGATCCTAACCCTGATTACAAACTTGCAATGACCAACACTCTTACTTATAAAGGTGTTTCATTGAGCGTAATGATGGATTATCAGAAGGGTGGTTGTGTATATAGCTCATACCTGACAGACCTGCTTGGTCGTGGTGTTACCAAAGATACAGAAGATCGTGAAGGTCTGCGTATTATCAGCGGTGTATATGGTGATGTTAATACATTGCAGCCAATTCTTGATGCAGAGGGTAACTACATTCAGAACACAACAACTATCCAGGAAGATGGTCTTTGGTTCTCAGATGGTACTTTCTCAACATTTGCTATCAACTCTTGCGACGAAGTTGCCGTTTACGACGCAACAGTTCTACGTTTACGTGAAGTAACTCTTGGTTATTCAATTCCTAAGAAATATATCTCAAAACTGAAACTTAACGGTGCTGAGGTATCATTCGTAGGTCGTAACCTTTGGTTCTGGGCTCCTAATGTGCCTAAATACTCTAACTACGATCCAACCGCAAACTCATACGGTGAAACAAACGTTCAGGGTATTGACTACACATCAGCTCCATCAACTAAGAGATTTGCTTTCAATTTGAAATTAACATTCTAAACTGATAAATCTCTGAAGATATGAAAAATAAGTTTTTAAATATATTGGGAGCGGGTCTTGTTGCTTTTTCAGTAAGCAGCTGCGATTTAGATATCAATAAAGATCCATACGCAGTAACAGACCTTAATTTGTCACAGTTGCTGTCAACTGTTGAATATGAAATTTCAGCTTCATTTGCAGAAGGATACTATTTGAATGCAAACTTTTCGGCATATACACAACATACTGTTAGCCGTGAGATTGATAACTATTCATTAGTTCCGTCTTATTCTACATTAGGTAATACTTGGAATAACATCTATATTTATGGTATAAAGAATGCAGATGCTCTTATTGAAGAGGCAAATAAAGCAAATCTTTCATACTATGCAGGTATAGGTAGAGTTCTTAGAGTATATGCTTATATGAACCTTACCGACTTGTTTGGTGATGTTCCTTATTCAGAAGCAAATGTACCGGGTATTGAATTCCCTAAAGCAGATAACAGTGCAGCTATCTATAATGACCTTTTAGTTCAACTAAATCAGGCTCTTGAAGATTTTACTGCAACAGAAGGTAATTCTACAAAACCTGGCTCAAATGATTTCTTGTACAACGGTGATATCCAGAAGTGGATTAAGGCTACAAATACTATGAAGCTTAAACTGCTCACACAGTCACGTCTTGCAAAAGATGAGATTGCAAACTGGAAAACAGAACTTGCAGCTTTGATTCAGGAAGATAACTTCCTGGCAAATGGTGAAGACCTACAGTTCCCTCATACAGGTACTTTGTCACCTGCTGATGAACGTAAATCTGGTTACACAGATGAATATGAAGCTTCTCAGAAAGGTGTTTGGATTAGCCCTTGGATGTATGAAATTATGAACGGTAAGACCTATAATGTTAAGAATAATCCGTTTGCAGGTATATCTGACCCACGTGCTCCTTACTACTATTTCAACCAGTTGACAGCTGATAAAAAAGCAGTTTCACAAACAGACTATCGTGATGGTGCTTTTGTATCTATTATGATGGGCTCTAACACATCATATTCATCAATGACACAGGATGCAGCTATGACAGTATTAGGTATCTATCCTGTTGGTGGTAAGTTTGATGATGGTCAGGGTGGTGCTATTGGTCCAAAATCGGGTAGTGGTATTGCTCCAGATAAGATGCTTCAGGCTTACTCAGTTCCATTTATGAAGGCAGAACTTGCTCTTGCAGGTGAAATTACTGCAGATGCAAAGGCTCTTCTTCAGGAAGGTATTGAAGCTGCTTTCTATCATGTAAATGCTGTTGTTGCAAAGGCTGATGCTAATGCACCACTTATTGAAGACGATGCAAAAGACTTCTTTATCAACAACATTATGACTCAGTATGACAGAGCAAATGATGAAAGAAAAATGGAAATCGTTATGACTCAGAAGTGGATTGCTAACTTCTACAATCCTATTGAAGCATACAACGATATTCGTCGTACCGGTTATCCTGTCTTATTTACAGGTAATGAAGAGCGTAAAGCAGTTTCTCCGTTCGATCATACTGTAGAAGCTACTGATTTAACTGCTGAAGGTGGTGCAGAACTTGCTATCTTTAAGATTGCAGATTATCCACGCGTATTGTGGTATCCACAGGATGAATGTGACGTTAACCCGAATATTACAAATAGTGGCCGTAATATCACATTAAGTAATGTATTCTGGGATGTTGATTAATAACAATAAATGGAAAAAGAATTATGAAACTAAGAAAATCATTAATAGCATTAGCAGCACTTCCTCTATTTGTTATTAGTTGCGACAAACAGGAATTGCCATACGATTTGGAGGGTGTAACCCATACATTTGGTATTAGTGTAGATAAGGTTACAACTGCCGATCTGTTGCTCGGTGCAGGTACTACAGATGGTAACTATAAAGTTGCGCTTTCTGTTCCTGAACACATGGGTGACTATACTACATACTTTAAAGAGGCAGAACTTCTCTGCGTTTATACTCCTGCTGATGGTAGCGGTGTGAAATCTGCAGTTGCAGCAACAGGAATTAAAGAACTTCCTTGCGAAGTTTCTATAGATATGGTTGCTCTTTGTGAAAATTTAGGCATTGCAGCACCTGCTATAGGTGACAAGATGCAGTTTACTACAAATATTATCCACAAGGATGGTACAGTAGTTCCGGGTTGGACAGAGACTATGGGTTTCAACTTTATGAACCCTACATTTGCATCTTTCAGCTATGCTACTTATACAGCAGCAGCTTCACTGAATGTTGCTCTTTATGAGGGTCTAGATGGTAAAACTATTAAGTTTACAGAATCACTTGGCACTTCAGGTGAAGCATCATACGGTGCTTTAGTAACTCTACTCACAGCAGAAGAGATAGAAGCAGCAGGTGTAGTTAAAGCCGGATTCACTGCTGCTGATTACATTGGTCTAAAACTTACCTATAATTGGTATGCTTTTGGTTACAATTGTAATTATTGCATCTTTATTAATAAGAAAGATTATTCAGTTCAGGCTCCCCAACAGCTTGTAGCAGTAACAGATGCAAACTTTTTTTATCATCAGCAGTATGGTTATGGTGAAGCAGGTAATATTGTCTTCTATGGATTTAACGGTGAACTTGATACTCAAACAAATATATTGAGTTTTATTCACAGTGCTGATTGGGATATTACAACCGGACCATATAATGGTGCTTATGTCGGTATTGGCGCAGACGCTTATAAAGTAGAATTTGAGATAGAACAATAATCTATCATTGAAGATACTTAACTATAGGGCAGGTGCTTTTTAAAGAGTACCTGCTCTTGTTTTATATATGCTCTTGCTTGTCCTCTCTATATAATTTGTTAATTTTACGCGCTGAAAAATTTAATTAGTAATGAAAAAATCGTTATTCTCATTTTTTATACTGCTTGTATCGCTATCTATAGGTGCAAAAAGTGTCTCTGAACAGGAAGCTTTAGCTATAGCAAAGAACTTTGTCAGTAGTAAAACATTAACCCGTTCAAACAGTACTGAACTTACATTAGTTTGGACCGGACCCGATACGGAAACTAAATCTACAGCCGATATACCTTATTATATATATAACATAGACAAAGGCGGTTTTGTGATGGTAAGTGGTGATACCAAAGCAGAACCAATTTTGGCATATTCAAAAGATTATAGTTTTAGAGTAGATAATATGCCGTCGAATGTAGCATATTGGATGCGTGAAATGAAATCGCATGTAGATAATCTGCGTAAAATGAATAGTATAGCCAATCCTACAATAGAAGAGTGGGGTGGTATGTTGTTTGCTCAGGACCAGAGTAACTCAGATACTATATTGTTAAAGACAGCACTTTGGAATCAGGATGCGCCATATAATGCCTATACTCCCAATAAAATGCCTACAGGCTGTGTAGCTACTGCCATGTCTATCATAATGCACTTTCATAAATGGCCGGATGCCGGTAGAGGTAGGCTGGAATCATATAAATACGAAGACGATAATGGTATAACGCAAACCATTAACGGTTATGATTTGGGCCACCCGTATAATTGGGATATAATGCCTTACGAATTAGATAATTACGAATTGGATACTGAACGTACTCGTGCAATTGCTCAGTTAATGTATGATTGTGGCGTAATGGCTAAAGCATCATACAATCTATATGGTACAGGCGCTGTGCTTACCGATTTGGATGCTCCTGTTAGCAGATATATGAAATATGATAATTCAGCTGTAGGACTTAACAGAATGTTTCATTCAGCTGAAGAATGGAATGCTATTGTAAAGAGTAATCTGTTAAACAGAATGCCTATTCTGTATGGCGGTGTGGAACCTGCTGTAAATGTGGGACATGCTTTTGTAGTGGATGGAATAGATGAAAAAGGACGTTTTCATATAAATTTTGGCTGGTCTGGTTCAAACAATGGCTACTATGCAATGCCTTATTTTTCAACATACAGCCAGAATCATCATATGCTGTGTAATCTTAAACCTGACGAGGGCGGCAAACAGGAAGATCTTATAGTAAGTTACCAGGTTATGTCACCGGTGGATAAAACTACCAATATGGCTGTTGATACTATAAAAGTAGGTCATGATTATATATTAAAAGGTGCTATAGCAAATGCTACAACCGGCAGTTTTAGCGGTTCTGTTGCAATATGTAAAGTAGGTAGAGATGGTGCAGTTCAAGAATTTGTAAGTGATACAACGCAAAACTATATAGAAGATTTGGAAAGTTATTATATTGCTGAATATGAGATAGACTTTAGAATTACCACAGAAATTAGCATTGGCGATTATCTGGCCATATATTTCAAAGGTAATCAGAACGGCGATTGGCGTAAAGCTAATACAATGGAAGAAAAGGATATGAATATCTATCTTACAGACAGATATTATATTGATGAAGTAACCTCTATATCGTATTCTAAGGATGATTCTGTTGTTGTAATTAAAACAAAAGAGAAGGCTCGTGTACAGATAACTGATTCCTTAGGAAATGATGTTACGGGTGACATTTCTAACCAAAATGGGGAAATTGCCATAGACAGAAAACTGTTTGCAGTAGGCAGATACAGAGTGGAATTAGTTGTGTCCGATAAAGATAGAATGGTGTTTGAATTAGTATTCTAAATAGTATGATTATGAAGTTTTTTAGATATATCCCTATAGTATTGGCTGTTATATGCAGTTTAATGGTATCGTGTAAAAAGGAGATACCCGATGTGGTAAGCGCAGATGTAACAGAGTTTTCTATTTCCGGCGAAGGTGAATCTGTAAAGGTGAATATTACTGCCAACAGACAGTGGGTAGCCTCTACAGAGAGTAATTGGATATCACTTCCTAATGCGCAGTCTGAAAGTGGAACATCGCAACTTACTATTCGAGTAAAGAAGAATGAATCAGAATCATCTCGCGAAGGCTATGTGCGTGTGGATGCCGGCGATGCTTCCGTAACCATTAAAGTTGCACAGCGATTACGTATGATTATGGATTTGGATATGGCAGGTGCCTATATTGATTATATGGGCGATACATTGTTTGTGCAGATGGAGACCAATTCTGAATACTCAATAGAGATAGTAGAGGGTGCAGAATGGATTAGTCAACTGGAAACTAAAGCTGTAATTAAGGAAGAATTGCAGTTTGTTATAGATAAGAATAGTGAAAAAGTTACCAGAAAGGGAAAAATTATCTTTACCGAATTGACTGAAGGAAAGAAAAAAGAGATAATGATTAATCAATATGGTATGCCCGATATAGTAGAGTTTACATATACCGGTAGTGCAGTGTCAGCACCCGATTTTGTAGGAAAAGCACCACAGGCTGTAGTAGATTGGGGCGATGGCATAACAGAGGGTTACTATATGAGTTCTCCGGAACATTCTTATGAACATCCCGGAGAATATGTTGTAAACGTAGCTGTACGAGAAAGCAATGGTTTTACAATAGAAAAGATGACAGGAATATCTGTTTTGGATTTATCAAATTATTGATTCAAAAGTTTTTCTATTGTGTTTTGAGCATCGGTGCACACTTTGGTTTCGTCCATGGTTGTGCACTTTCTGTTTTTCACAACAATCTCACCATTAACTATAACTGTATCTACATCCGATGCGTGGCAACTGTAAACCAATTCCGAAATAAGGTTTGTATGTGGGTATAGATGTGGCTTTTCAAAATCTACAAGAATAATGTCTGCCAATGCTCCTTCCTGAAGAATACCTAATTCACCCTCTTTGCCTATAGCTTTTGCACCATTTACAGTAGCCATCTGCAGTACCTGGTATGCTGTCAATACGCATGGATTCATGGTGTTGACCTTTTGTAGTAGTGAAGCAGTACGCATTTCATCCCACATATCCAGATCATTATTGGACGAAGCTCCATCTGTACCTATAGATACGTTTACACCTGCATCAAGCATCTTTGCTATTGGAGCTATTCCGGAAGCAAGTTTCATGTTGCTTTGCGGGTTATATGCCACAGATACATTGTTTTCTGCAAATGCTGTAATGTCTTCATCGGACATATATACGCAGTGTGCAGCCAGGGTAGGACGCTTTATCAATCCTACATTTACCAAATGTTCTGTTGGATTTGCGTTGTAGCGTTCTCTAACAGTCTTTTCTTCATCTTTAGTTTCAGAGTGATGAATATGAATACCTGTAGAAAGTTGTTCTGATAGTTCCATAGCATGTTTCATGTTTTCCGGGGAACAAGTGTAAATAGCATGCACACCAATCATCATGCTAACCAGATTGCTGTTACTGAATCTTTTTTGTACAGCACGCCAGTCTTCTTCAAAATGTGGCATTCTGAAATCCATAGCACAAGGTGATACAACTGCTCTGATTCCTGCCTCTTCCGATGCTTCGGCAACAGCCTCTTCGTATGGATACATATCCACAAATGTAGTTGTTCCGCCCTTTAGCATTTCAAGAGCTCCTAATTTGGCTCCAATAAGAATCTCGTTGTATCCCATGTGTGCTTCTACCGGCCATATATGTTCGTTTAGCCACTCCATTAGCGGTACATCATCGGATATACCTCGTAGCAGTGCCATAGCTATGTGAGTGTGTGTGTTGATTAGACCGGGCATTACAATAAATCCGGTGGCATCTATCACCTTACAATTATCCTTGTGTAATGATAGAAATTTGTCTGCGTCGCTCTGTTCTTTGCTTACAAAGCATATTCTACTACCCTCTATACCTAAATGCCCTTTGAAATATTTGGGGGAATCATCTGCTATGTTCATAGGCAGAATAGTTCCATTTGTTATAAGAATGTTCATATATTGTATATGTTGTAAAATAAATTAGCCATATCCGTAGATTGATGCTACAAAGATATGGCTAATTATTAAAAGTTAAGAATTTAGTAATCCCGATTATGGAATATTCTTTTTATCTACTGTCCAACCCTCTCTCTTGGAAAGGCCACATTCACTTCCTGTAAACATTGTACCGGCTTCTTCATCGCCCTTTAGTTGCCAACTTAACCATGCTGTAGCTACAATACTGTATTCACCACCTAATGGCTGACCGTAAGTGCCACCATGTCCAACTGGAAGATTTGCTGCAAATACAGGTACGTGGTTGATGCGTTTAAAATCGTCCATTCCGTTTTCGTATGCAATATCGGTTGGGCCACCTAACATGTAAAGAACAGGAGTGTGAATCTCCATCAAACGCTCTTTTTCAGGCATTGGCATACCCGGAACTGCGCCTGCTGCGTTTGTAAACAGACCACTGTTACAAACCATGATGGTTTTCAGACGTTCGTCTTTTGCTACGTCCAGAGTCTGCAAACCACCGCAAGACATACCTGCTGCTGCAACATTTTCTGCGTCAAGTTTTTTGTAGTATGGACTGTTCTTGTCTGCATTCTGTGCAAGTGCCCAGTCAAGAGCATCTATAAGTTGTGACGATTCAGAACGGTTGGCACCCTGGCTGAAACTTGGTCCTATAGCAACAACCATAAAACCATGTGAAGCAATCTCGTTCAAGAAATTTATATGCTCTCTTGGATTGTTTGCACATGCGCCATTACCCCATACCAAAATAGGAAGTGGGTTTTTCTTACCAAATGGTTTCAGGTCAGCAGGGCGGAAGATTGTATGTGTGGGCAGTGATGCCTCTTCCATCATTATTGCCTTGTATTCGCCGGAACCTCCGTTTTCAATAACTCTACTCTTTTCCTGTGCACTGATGTTCAGTGACAAAGCAACTGCAGCAACTGCAGCAAATAATCTGATTTTTTTCATAAAAAGTGATTTTTATTAATTCATTATATTGTTTTCTAGCGGTAAAGATATGTCATAAAACTAAAAAACTACCTATTTATATAGATGTTTTTCTCTATTTTGGTTAAAAATACTTATCTTCGCGTTAATGTATAACTGACAAATTAACTCAAAACTGATTATATGGAAGAAGAAAAAAGACCGGTAGAACTACCGGAGAATGCTTATCGCGAATTAATGGAGGGTGAAGAATATCAACCGGTAATGAACTCCGGTAAAGCCTATCCTGAAGCAAATTTCTGGTCAATAGGATGGGGTATCCTTATGGCTGTAATATTTTCTGCAGCAGCGGCTTATCTTGGATTAAAAGTGGGGCAGGTGTTTGAAGCTGCCATTCCAATTGCTATTATTGCAGTTGGTGTATCTACACTAACAAAACGTAAGAATGCGCTTGGAGAAAATGTAATTATCCAGTCTATTGGTTCTTGTTCGGGTGTAATTGTGGCAGGAGCTATATTTACATTGCCGGCACTTTATATATTGCAGGCAAAATATCCTGATATGACTGTAAACTTTATGCAGGTTTTTCTAAGTTCACTGCTTGGTGGTGTGCTTGGAATACTCTTCTTAATTCCTTTTAGAAAGTATTTTGTAAAAGATATGCACGGAAAGTATCCTTTTCCTGAAGCTACAGCAACTACTCAGGTACTTATATCTGGCGAAAAGGGCGCAGGTCAGGCTAAACCACTGATAATTTCCGGTTTGATAGGTGGTATATACGATTTTGTAGTAGCTACATTTGGCCTATGGAGAGAAGCGTTTACATCCAGAGTGTGTGCTTGGGGTACTGCATTGGCAACAAAGGCGAAACTTGTATTCAGTATTAATACCGGTGCTGCAGTACTTGGATTGGGATACATCGTTGGTCTTAAATATGCCTGTATAATAGCAGCCGGTTCTGCAGTTGTATGGTTTGTAATTGTTCCTTTGCTTCCGCTATTGGGCGATACATTCCTTCAGTCATTGAATCCGGCTATTACTGACCCTATTGCTTCAATGGAGCCCGAAGTAATTTTTACCAGTTATGCTCGTCATATAGGTATAGGTGGTATTGCCATGGCCGGTATTTTGGGTATTATTAAGTCGTGGCCTGTAATTAAAAGTGCAGTTGGTCTGGCTGGTAGAGAATTAAAAGGTAATAAGGGTAGTGTATCGGCAGAAGCTGTTCCAAGAACACAGCGTGATTTACCAATGAAGATAGTTGTGGGTGGCGTAATAGTAGCACTCGTAGCAGTATTCCTGTTCTTCTATCTGGGGGTTATGGATTTTAATCTCTTACACGCAGTGGTTGGTATTTTAGTTGTTGGCATTATTGCTTTCTTGTTTACTACTGTTGCTGCAAATGCTATTGCTATAGTAGGTAGTAATCCTGTGTCGGGAATGACATTGATGACACTTATATTGGCATCTGTAATAATGGTGTTCGTAGGTTTGAAAGGTACAGCAGGTATTGTGGCTGCTCTTATTATGGGTGGAGTGGTTTGTACAGCGCTTTCTATGGCAGGCGGTTTTATTACTGACCTTAAAATTGGTTACTGGCTGGGTTCTACACCTGCTACACAACAAGGCTGGAAATTTCTGGGTACATTGGTATCTGCATTGACAGTTGGCGGAGTTTTGATAATATTGAATAAGACATACGGATTTGTTGGTGAAAATGCACTTGTTGCACCTCAGGCTAATGCTATGGCAGCCGTAATTGATCCATTGATGTCAGGCACAGGCGCACCATGGTGGTTATATGCAACCGGCGCAGTGATAGCCCTTGTTTTAAACTTCTGCGGTATTTCTGCACTCTCTTTTGCACTTGGTATGTTTATTCCTTTTGAACTGAATATTCCATTGGTTGTGGGTGGTCTTATCAACTGGTATGTTGGATCACGTTCAACCGATGCAGCCCTGAATAAAGAGCGCGTAGAACATGGTACTCTTCTGGCATCTGGCTTTATAGCCGGTGGCGCATTGATGGGTGTGGTAAGTGCAGCGCTTAAGTTTGCAGGACTGGATATGTATATGACAAACTGGAATGCAACATCTGCAGCAGAATGGCTCTCTATTCTGATGTACGCCGCACTGATTATCTACTTTGTAGTATCAGTGCTAAAAAAGAAAAAGTGTTAGAATAATCTGATTACGAAATAGACGTAAACAGCTAACAATATGCAGCCTGATATTCGGCCTAATACGCCGTTTGTCAGGCTTTTGAATGCAGAAACAGAATGTGAATTCTGATATCTCTTAATATTTGATTTCCAAGGAAGGATAAATGTTATCAAGAGTGTTCCGAATAGTAACATATAGACGAAATCTGTCTCATAATGGGAGAAATCTACCGGAATAGGACATATAGTCGATGAGATGCCAAGTACAGCGAGAATATTGAATATGTTCGAACCTATAACATTACCCAATGAAATGTCCATCTGCTTTTTTGTGGCTGCAATAAGCGATGCTGCAAGCTCCGGCAAACTTGTACCAAGTGCAACAATAGTAAGCCCTATCACCTTGTCACTTATATTTAAAGCTTTGGCTATGATGGTGGAATTATCTATAAGCATATTTGCTCCGTATGCAAGCATGCAACAAGAGAATACCACAAGTAGAAGTGCCGGTAATGTTTTCATTGTTGGCGATTCCTCTTCTGCTATATCACTATTCTGGTCACTTTTTTTGCCACTTATTATTGAAATAAATACAAATGCAATAAGACCTAAAACAAGAATCAACCCATCTATACGTGATAAACCATGATTAGTAAACGCCATCAGCACAAGTAAAGCCGAAATAATAATCATAGCAAGCCCATTATTAATTATATCTTTACCTTTTGCTACTATGGGACAAATAATGGCGGTAAGTCCTAAAATCAAACCTATATTTGCTATGTTTGATCCAACAACATTGCCCATGGCAATTCCGCTGTTACCTTTTACAGCAGCCAAAAGGCTTACTATTAGCTCCGGAGCAGATGTACCCATGGCAACTATTGTCATACCAATTACCAATGGAGAAATTCTGAATCTCTTTGCAATAGCAACACCTCCATCTACCAACCAATTACCTCCAAAGAATAATAGAACCAGTCCAATCAACAGTTTACATACAACCCAAATCATACTATTTTGCTGTTAAAAATAAAAAACGATGCAAAGGTACATCTAAAAATGATAAGAAAGTTGTTAATTTTCATTATTTATTTCTACCTTTATCAGCAAAAAGTGAGAGTAGTATAAAATAATATCAACTATGAAGTATTTTTGTTTAAACAAATCCAAGTTATTAAAGTTGTTTTTGTTAACAGTATCGCTACACGTTTCTTTGTTGGCTAATGCTGCCTGGGAAAAAACAGCTAATGGTATGAAAGCTAACCATTCGGAAGAACTGTTGTCAGTAACATTTGTCAATAAAGATGTAGTAAGGATTCAGTATGTCCCAGAAGGAGAATTTGTAGGTAATGATACCAATATTTTGGTTGATTATGAACCATCAAAAGTAAAGATTAAGTATATTGATACAGAAGAATCAGTCTCTATGAAGACCGAAAATCTTCTTGTAAAGGTGCTGAAAAGTAGTGGTGCTGTTCAAATATACAGTTCCGATGGTAAACTATTGTTGTCTGAAGACCCTTTGAAACCACGAACAACAGAGCAGATAGAGATACGAAATGTTGTTTATGATGATTCAAACAGCGTAATAGAAAAAACCGCTAATGGTGATGTAAAAATATCAAATATTGTTTCAGATCAGCCTGTAGGAAATGCCTGGAAGGCTGTTGTGAACTATAAATGGCAGGATGGCGAAGCATTGTATGGTTTGGGATCGCATCAGGAACCACATTATAATTTACGTGGTACTATGCAGTATCTGTACCAGCATAATCTAAAAGCTACTGTACCGGTTCTTATGTCTTCTTTAGGTTATGGTCTGCTCTTTAATGTTGGTTCCACAATGGAATTTCATGATGATGCAGCCGGTAGTTATATGCAGATGAATGCTGTAAACAGCGTTGATTACTTTTTTATGTATGGCCCTGAATTTGATATGATTATTGATGAATTCCGTACATTGACAGGTCAGGTTCCTATGTTGCCACGATATATGTTGGGTTATGTGCAGTCAAAGGAGCGTTATGCAAATCCACATGACATAGACAGTGTGCTTACCCGATTCCGTACATCGAATATTCCAATTGACGTAATTGTACAAGACTGGAACTATTGGAATCCGTCTTGGTGGGGACACAAGAAATTCTATGAAAGAAGCTATCCTAATCCTGATAAGATGATTCAGGGTGTTCACGATAAGAATGCAAAATTTATGCTCTCAATATGGCCTACCGCTAATGGAGACGAAGCAGAACTGATGGATCCGTTAGGCTATACATTAGGACGTGGTATCTATGACGCGTATCAGCCTGAAGCTCGTAAAATGTATTGGGATGAATTTGTAAATAAGAATCTTTTCTCGTTGGGAGTAGATGCCTGGTGGTGTGATGGTACAGAACCTGTAGATGGTGACTGGAATCATCGCAGTAATTCTATTGGCAACAATCCTGCTGCACGATTTGAAAGAAATACAACTGAATTGAATAATCTTTTAGGCGAATTGCGTGCAAACACCTATTCACTATACCATTCGCAGGGTTTGTACGAAAACCAGCGTGCAACAACAGAAGAAAAACGTGTTGTAAATTTAACCCGTTCCAGCTATGCAGGACAGCAGCGTTATGCAACTATAGTTTGGAATGGCGATACAAAGGCTAACTGGAATGATTTCAAGGCATGGATACCTGCAGGAATGAATTTCTTTGTTACTGGTTGCCCATATTGGACCATAGATGCCGGAGCATTCTTTGTAAAGAACGGTGGCTCGTGGTATTGGGCAGGCGATTATCAGCGTGGACCTGCCGATTATGGATTCAGAGAATTCTATGTGCGTAACTTGCAGTTCAGTCAGTGGATGCCTCTGTTCCGTAGTCACGGATGCGATTTCCCTCGTGAACCATGGCAGTTTGGCAATCCGGGCGAACCGTTCTATGAAAGTATTCTTACTCAGATTCATTTGCGTTATAGACTGTTACCATATAACTACTCCTTGATGGCTATGGTGACAAATAATAACTATACAATGACACGTCCGCTTTTGTTTGATTTCCGTAGCGATGAAAATGTAACAGAGATTGCAGACCAGTTTATGTTTGGACCTGCATTTATGGCATGTCCGGTTACCGATCCAATGTATTATGGAGTAAATTCAACAGAATTAAAAGGTATAGACAAGAGCCGTCAGGTATATTTGCCGGGTGATGGACTTTGGTATAATTTCTGGACCGGTCAGAGCCATAAGGCTGGTCAGACCATAAAGACCGCCGCTCCTATAGACTATATTCCGGTATTTGTACGTGCAGGATCAATAGTTCCAATGGGGCCTGTTAAACAGTATTCTTGGGAAGAATCGGATGAACCTTTGGAAGTACGTATATACAAAGGTGCTGATGGTAGTTTTGTACTATATGAAGATGAAGGCGATAACTACAACTATGAAAACGGTGCCTATTCAACCATAGAGTTTATTTGGAACGATAAGGCTAATACATTGCTGATAGGCAAACGTCAAGGTTCATTTGATGGAATGGAGCTGACACGAAAGTTTAATATTGTTCTTGTGTCGGAAGGCAATGGAGTAGGTATTGAGGATACTACAGGTGTATTAGTGGATTATTCCGGAAAGAAAACAAAGGTGAAACTATAATTTTCATGAATTAAAAATAGATTTTTATGAAGAAGTATTTTGCAGAAATGGTAGGCACTATGGTGCTGGTATTGATGGGCTGCGGTACCGCAGTAAGTTTAGGTTGTAATGCAGTAACAGGCCACGGTGTGGTAGGTACAGCATTGGCTTTTGGTTTGGCAGTAGTTGCCATGGCGTATGCAATAGGCGGAATATCAGGTTGTCATATCAATCCGGCTATTACATTAGGTGTATGGATGTCCGGTAGAATGAAGGGTAAAGAGGCTGTAAATTATATGCTTTTCCAGGTGATAGGCGCAGTTATTGGCTCTGCTATTTTAGCTCTTCTTACTAAAAATGTGGACCTTCTTAATGGAACCGGTGCAAATGCATGTCAGGCAGGTGTTTCTACAATTGGTGGCCTATTGGCAGAAATTGTATTTACATTTGTTTTTGTACTTGTAGTGTTAGGCACAACTGATAGCGAAAAGGGCGCCGGCAATTTTGCAGGTCTGGCCATAGGATTGTCACTTGTTCTTGTGCATTTGGTATGTATTCGTTATACCGGTACATCAGTTAATCCGGCTCGTTCTATAGGTCCTGCTCTGTTTGAGGGTGGTGCTGCATTGAAACAACTTTGGATATTTATTGTTGGTCCATTTGTTGGTGGAGCTTTGGCTGCATTGGTATGGAAATGTCTTGCATGCGATAAATGCTGTAAAAAATAAGTTAAAACACTAAACCATATAAAGTGGCTGTAGTTTCTGCAGCCACTTTTTTTGTGTTTTTACTCTTTTTGCACTCTTAAATTGATTAATTTTGTACTCTAACAAAAACAGTGTGTAAAATGAACAAACCAAAAATAGATTCTTTAGCCCTGCATTATGTGGGCAACCAAGCGAATGACGAACCTTTTGTTATTTCAAAAAGGCTGTTCGCTACTACTCCCGATATGAATGAACTTCTGTCAGACTATTTTATAGGCTCTTTCAAAAGCGAAGAGAGGTATCAGTTTGCCGATGATATGGGGTTGGAAAATAACAGGGTTTACAGATTGATATCTGATATTTTTGATAATCCTGATATGGTTTATGACTTTTCTGTAGATTTGGCAACACATTTATATGAAAACTGTCAGCATCCAAAGATTAAGGGTGGCGATTTTATTGTGGCTTATTTCTCCAATTGTAATATTGGTGTAGAAACTTGTGATGCAGTTGGACTGTTCAAAATAGAGAATAAGGATCTGTTTTTAACTGTAGAACACGATGAAAATGGTTTTGAAATAGATTCTGTAGAAGGGGTAAATCTGAAAAAATTGGATAAAGGTTGTCTTGTATATAATTACGAACGCGAAAAGGGGTATCTAGTATCGGTTGTAGATAAGACCAATGGACAGCAGGCTGCATATTGGGTTGATGATTATCTGCATTTATCGCGTCGTAGAGATGCATATTTTCACACAGAAAACGTAATGACTTTGTGTCGCAACTTTTTGGCTGAAGAATTGCCTAAACAGTTTGAGGTATGTAGAGCCGATCAGGTTGATATGCTTAATAAATCGATGGATTTCTTTAAGAACACTCCAAAGTTTGAGATGGAGAATTACACACAACAAATTTTGGGTCAGCCGGCAGTTATAGACCGTTTTGAAGATTATAAGAATCGTTTTCAAGATGAACGGGAGTTGGATCTGGATAGTAGTTTTGATGTTAATCAGACTGCGGTAAAAAAACAGGGTAGGGTTTTTAAAAGTGTGATAAAACTTGACAAGAACTTTCACATCTATATACATGGTAACAGGAATTTAGTGGAGCAGGGGGAAGATGAACACGGCAAGTTTTATAAGTTGTACTTTCAGGAGGAATCCTGAAAGTACAACTTATAAAACGAACCTTATCTATATCACCCCAAACCCCTCCCCACCCACCACAATGCTCTATTTTTTTGTTTTGTCACTATAATAGTGTAACTTTGCGGTTTATATTTAACATGGTTGCAGAATGAAGCAAGAAAAACTGGTAGATAATTTATCAATAACCCAAAAGACAATGGTGCTTGGCACAATTTTAGGATTGTACCAGGTCGTTAAGTATGTAGTGTTTGTTTGTTCATTATCAAAACCAACACTCTCTATAGTTTTCACTGCAATGGCATTGGGTGTTCCTTTCTTTGCTTATTATATTCAAAAAAGATTCAGAGATAAGTATTCTCCAAAGGTGTTCCCGTTTTTCTTGTCTTGGATGGTTTCATTCCTGACTATGTTCTATTCAGTAGTTTTTTCTATGGTCATATCGTTTGCGTTAATCGAGTTGTTTGACAAAGATGGTACTATTTTTACCCTATTGTCTAACCAGATGGTAATAGCAGCCGATACGTACAGATCGTTGGATGGGATAGAACCTGAATTAATAGAACAGATGGAACGTTTTGCAAAAGTGTTTTCATCAATGACACCACTATCCTTTATAAAGATGTTAATACCTACTGTCTTTTCCAGTGGTAATATCATATCGCTAATAGTAGCAGCATTAACAACAAAATCAATAAGAAACAGCTTAAAAAACAGATAACTATGGATATATCTATAATCGTTCCTCTGTATAATGAGGAAGAATCAATTCCGGAACTCTTTTCATGGATAAGTAGAGTAATGTCAGACAATGGTTTTAGCTACGAAGTAATCTTTGTTGATGATGGCAGTACAGATAAATCTTGGTCTATAATTGAGAAATTGAAGGCTGATAATTCTCAGATTAAAGGTATTAAATTCCGTAGAAATTATGGAAAATCACCAGCATTGTTCTGCGGTTTCAAGATGGCGGAAGGTGATTATGTGGTTACTATGGATGCAGATTTGCAGGATAGTCCGGAGGAGGTTCCTGAAATGGTGCGTATGCTGAAAGAAGATGGGTATGATTTGGTTTCCGGTTGGAAGAAAAAACGCTATGATGGAAAATTGAGCAAAAATCTGCCTTCAAAAATATACAATTTCACAGCCCGCAAAGTGACAGGAATAAAACTGCACGATATGAATTGCGGCTTGAAAGCATACAAACGCGATGTGGTTAAGAATATTGAAGTCTATGGCGAAATGCACAGATATATACCTTTCTTGGCTAAGAATGCCGGCTTTGGAAAGATAGGTGAAAAGGTTGTCAAACATCAGGCACGTAAATTTGGTGTAAGTAAATTCGGATTGGATAGATTTGTTAATGGTTACCTGGATCTTATGTCGCTATGGTTCTTGAATAGATTTGGCAAGAAACCAATGCACTTTTTTGGATTGTGGGGATCAGTAATGTTTATCATCAGTTTTATTGCTGTCATCATAGTAGGTGCTAGTAAGTTGATATCGCTTGCAAATGGTATTCCGGCCCGTCTGGTTACCGATAATCCTTATTTCTTTATAGCACTTACAGGTATGATTCTGGGTACTCTTATGTTTCTTACAGGTTTTTTGGGTGAACTTATAAGCAGAAATTCACAAGAGCGTAACGTATATAATATAGAAAAGGTATTATAATTGCCAATGTCAGTAGTTGATATAATCTTTATGGCAATAGCTTTGGCTATGGACTGTTTTGCTGTTTCTATTACTTGTGGTATTATTGAAAAAAGAATAGTACTGAAGAGAATTCTTGTTACGGCATTTATGTTTGGTTTGTTCCAGTCTGTAATGCCATTATTGGGATGGCTTGGAATTAACTCCTTCAGTGCTTCATTTCAAGCATACGATCATTGGATTGCATTTGGATTGTTGGGAATATTGGGTTTGAAAATGATTGCCGATGGGTTCAAACCGGATGAAGAAGATAAGAATATAGATCCGTCAAAGCCTATTACCATTCTTACAATGTCAATAGCTACAAGTATAGATGCGTTTGCAGTTGGTCTCTCATTTGCATGTATGGGAATGAATAGTTTCAGCGTCATATTATTGCCATTGGTAATAATAGGAGTAGTATCGTTCGTCTTCTCTTGTGTTGGGTATATGTTGGGTATATCATTAGGGAAAAAACTAAACTTTCCGATAGAAATAATAGGTGGAATAATTTTGTTGTTCATAGGCACCAGAATTCTTGTAGAACATCTTTCGGTTTAACATATAATATGATACAAATATGAAAAAGTGGCATTACCCTTTCTTGCTATTCCTTATTGTGGCAACAATATTCATATTGGCTGAAAATAAACCTGAATATAGAACAGATCAAGGTTCTGTGTTTGGTACAACATACCATATAACATATAACCATAACGCTCAATTAACGGACCAAATAAAGCAAGTGCTGCAGAATGTTGATAATTCCTTATCAACGTTTAATAAGAGTTCAACAATATCGGCTATAAACCAAAATATGCCTGTGGAGGCCGATACTATGTTTCTGAAGGTGTTTCGTATGGCTCAGAATATTTCGGAAAAGACTTCAGGCGCATTTGATATAACTGTGGCTCCGGCTGTAAATGCCTGGGGATTTGGATTTAAGAATTCAGAAACCATTACAGATTTTATTATAGATAGTTTGAAGACTATAGTGGGCTACGAAAAGGTAAGGGAAGAGCAAGGAACTATTGTAAAAGATGATTCACAAATTATGTTGGATTGCAGTGCTATAGCCAAAGGTTATGGTTGCGATATGGTTGCAGCTCTCTTCGATTCTGTTGGTATAACCGACTATATGGTTGAGATAGGAGGAGAGATTGTGGTAAAGGGAATGAATTCAAAAGGTTCAGACTGGAGGATTGGTATAAGTAAGCCTATGGACGATTCTCTTGCAACCGATAGTGAACTGCAGACTGTATTGTCACTTACTGACATATCAATGGCTACATCAGGCAACTATAGAAATTACTACTATAAGGATGGTAAGAAATATGCTCATACCATTAACCCGGCAACTTGTTCTCCTGTAAATCATAATCTGTTGTCTGTAACTGTTTTGGCAAAAGAGTGTGCTATAGCCGATGCATATGCTACCGCTATGATGGTAATGGGGTTGGATAAAGCTATGGATTTGTGTGACAGGATTCCGGAAATAGAGGCATATTTTATATATCAAAACGAAACAGGAGTGATACAGACTTGCAGCACTCCCGGTTTCCCTATAGATAAGTGATACGTTATTCCTCTATTTGACATCCGAATTTCTCTATCAGACGCTGTTTGAACTGTGACTTCCAGTGCATACCACTGGGACGTCCATCAAATGTGTAGTTGGTTACTGATCCACCACGTTTCTTTATGCCACTTATCAGAGATGGATAGTAGTTGTCTGCATTAACAGTCTCTTTTGTTCCCCAACAGATTCTGAATATGGTTTTTCCCGGAATCATTCCGTATTCATTAAGGTTTGAATTTGCGGGTGAAAAGCACCAATATTCACCAAATAAATCGGGTTTTGTCATAGCAAGAGAAATGCCAAAGTCAGCACCGTACTTAGTTCCATAAAATATGCGTGAGTCAATATCTGTGGAAATGGCATACTTTGATTCAATAGCAGGAATAAGTTCATTCAGGTAGAATGTCCGATAATTCTTATTAATTGTTTCGTATTTGCTGTTTCCTTTAGCACTATAGGCAGACTGTTCAATTTCATAGTAAAAATTATCCGTGCCGGAAATCTTCATATTGTCTTCCTGCAAAGCCACTACAATAATTGGAACAATAGTTCCGGTCTCAATTAGTGAATCAATAATATGTTTGTATTCAAATTCTTCCCATTGACGACCATTCTCCATAAATAGTGTGGGGTAGGATTTGCTTGATTTATAGCCGACAGGCAGATATACATCTACTTTTTTTGTGTGGCTTAAATTGTTACTACTGAATTCCAAACTCTCAATTACAGACTCTTCGTTACCTTTAAGGGTTGATTTCTCTTTGCAAGACAATAAAAGCAATACTGCTGCAAAAGATAGTAATATGTATTTACTTTTTGTTTTCATTTTATTCTTAATTTTGCCACAAAAATACAATGATATTTTGCCAATCAGATTAAACCATTAACATTTTTTTGTATCAAAGTAGCAGTTTTGATAACGAAATGTTGTTTTTTGATTTAACATTGGCAGATTTTGGGTATATATAAATCGAAACAAAATTCAAATTTAAAAGGATTAAATAATAATAACTATAAAACTAAATGAAACGAATTGCATTCCTATTTGCACTAGTTGCAGCATCTACAATGAGTTTGATGGCTCAGAACGGTAATCTTTCCATTAAGGGTAGTGTGTATGATTTTGATAGTGCAGAACCTCTGTTCCCGGCTAATATTCAGATTTACGAACTGCCGGACTCAACCTACATCAATGGTACTTCAACTGAAGATGATGGTTCATTCAGCCTTTCAGGTTTAAAGGCTGGTAACTATGTAGCACGTGTCTCATATATGGGCTACATTACTACCGATAAGGATTTTACTTTAAGAGCAGGTAACAGAAATACCGACCTGGGAAAAATTACTCTGAAGGGTGATGCACAGATCCTTTCTGACGTAGTTGTAACTGCTGCTGTAGCAAAGGTTCAGATGATAGGCGATACAGTAGTGTTCAATAGTGATGCATATCGTTTGCCGGAAGGCTCTTCTGTTGAAGATTTGGTTCGTAAACTTCCTGGTGTTCAGATAGGTAGCGACGGTCAGATTACAGTAAATGGTAAAACTATCTCCAGAATTCTTGTTAATGGTAAGGAGTTCTTTGATAACGACAGATCTGTTGCATTGAACAACCTTACTGCAGATATGATTGAAAAGATCAAGACATACGACAAACAGAGTGACTTGGCTCGTCAGACAGGTATTGATGATGGTAACGATGAAACTGTACTTGACCTTACTGTTAAAAAGGGTATGGCTCAAGGTTGGTTCGGTAACGTAGGAGTTGGTTATGGTCGTCCAATGCAGGAGACAATTTATGAAGTAGATGATCTGTATAACGTGAATGCAAACATCAACCGTTTTGGTGAAGATCGTCAGATGACCATTATGGGTTCAGCAGGTCAGTCTGCCGGTGGTATGGGCAGCATGGGTATCGGCGGCGGTATCGGTGGCTTTGGTGGAATGCGTGGTATGGGCGGCTTTGGTGGCGGTCTTAGTAAGAACTACAATGCTGGTATGAACTTTGCACGTAACATTGGTCCGGAAATTTCAGACGATTCATATAAGTATGAAATAGGTGGTAGTTTGAACGTCAGTCATAGCAATTCTGAATCATCATCAAAATCATCTTCAGAAAACTTCTATGCAGGAGGTATGCATACTTGGTCAAACAACGAAGGTCTTAATTCAAATGGAAATACAAATGTTAATGGTCAGCTTCGTTTTGAATGGAACCAGAGTGAAAAGACCAGTTTAATATTTACTCCTCAGTTCTCATATAGAGAATCAGGAAGTGAATCTGAACGTATATCTAAAACCTTTAATAAAGATCCATATCAATATGCTTCAAATCCATTGGATATAAATACTATTTTTGTTGATGAAAATGGTCTTATTGATTATTTGGATTCTCTTAATAATGCTCTTTGGAATAGTCAGAACAGCCGTTCTATGAGCGAAAGCAAGAGTGTGTCAACAAGCGGTAATTTGTTGTTTACTCAGAGATTTGACAAACCGGGTAGAAATATCTCATTAAACGCAAACTATTCATTCTCAAATAGCAGTAATGATTCTTATTCACGCAATGACCAAATACGTTCTATGATGAATTTTGGCGGTGAAATTACAAGCAGAGATACTACAACATATAACAGGTTAAATGATAGCCCAAGTAAGAACAGAAGTATAAGAACCCAAATTTCTTATACCGAACCTTTAGGCGGTCAGAACTATTTGCAGTTCAGCTATCAGTTCTCATATAACTATTCTCATAGCGATCGTTCTACATACGATTTACCTACTGATGGTGTATATGAAAAATGGGGTATGCCTGATTGGGTTTATGAAGATAATTATCGTGATTACAGAAGTGATTCACTCAGTCAGTTGAGTTACTATGAAAACTTTGATCAGACTATTCAGGTTCAGTTGCGTAAAGTAACAGAAAAATTGAATCTTACATTCGGTTTGTCTGCTCTACCACAACACTCTAAGATGAACTCCAACTATATGGGTCTTGATACAATGTTGTCACGTACTGTATTTAACTGGACTCCTACAGTAAATATGCGTTATCGTTGGACACGTCAGGAAAGTTTGACATTCCGTTACAATGGTCGTACATCACAACCTAGTATGGAACAGTTGCTTGATATTACTGATAACTCAAACCCTTTGGCTATTTCAATGGGTAATCCGGGTTTGAAACCGACATTCTCAAATAACTTGAACCTTAACTATCAGAAGTACGATCCAGTATCTATGTCAAGTATCAGTGTAGGTGGTTCATTCTCGAATACAATTCGTCAGATAACCAACAAAACAACACTTAACTACGATGGTGGTACAATTAGTCAGCCGGTAAACTTGGATGGTTTGTTTGCAAATTGGAATGCAAGTGCAAACGTAAACGGAATGCTTTCAATGATTGATTCAAGATTGACTTTAAACTCATTTACAAATGTTAATTATCGTCATCAGGAAGGTTGGGCTTCAATAATGGGTCAGGATGCACAGTTAAGAACTACCCTGACAACCGGTGTTAGTGAAACTTTGAATGCAGCTTACCGTAATGACTATATAGAAGTTGCTTTGCAAGGATTATTTAACTACAGTCATAGTACTAATGATTTGCAGCCTGAACGTAATATGAATACATTCGAATTCAGATATGGTCCTAGTTTTTCGGTTGTATTGCCTTGGAGAAGTTTGCGTTTCGCAACAGATATGATGATGTCAAGCCGTAGAGGTTATTCATCTTCAGATATGAATACAGACGAACTTATCTGGAATGCCGGTATGTCAGTATCTTGTTTGAAAGGTAATAAAGGTACAGTTTCTGTAAACTTCTACGATATCCTTAACCAGCGTAGCGATGTATATCGTGAAATGAATCCTACTTCACGTGTAGATACATACAACACAACCATCAACACATACTTTATGGTGAACTTCTCTTACCGTATTCAGGTATTCGGTGATAAGGAGGCTCGTCAGAATATGCGTGGAATGCGCGGTGGTATGATGGGTGGCTTCGGCGGCGGCATGGGCGGCTTCGGCGGTGGCATGGGCGGCTTCGGCGGCGGCATGGGCGGCTTCGGTGGCGGTATGGGCGGCTTCGGCGGTGGCGGTATGCGTTTCTAAGCGCCAAGCTTGATATAATATATAATGGACTTGCTTTATAATAATGGCAGGTCCATTATTTTTTATAAAATATAATGCTGTATGGAACAATCTATTGATAGTTGTACTATTTTTGCTCAACAAATTTTTTGTAATTATGACACTAAAAGAATTTTTGAATGAAGGAGATAAGTTTGCAGCTGCAAACGGTATCAGGATTGAGGAGATTAGAGAAAATTATGCATCTGCAACAATGAAGGTTACTGATGCTCATAGTAATGCAGGCGGAATTTGTCAGGGTGGAGCTGTATTTACACTTGCCGACCTTGTATTTGCTGCATTGGTGAATTCCAGAGGTTATATGTCTTTTGCTATTAATTCAACCATCTATTATCATCTATCTGGACAAATAGGTGATACATTGACTGCAGAAGGTTCATTTTTGCAAAATCATCCTAAGATTCCTGCCGCTCAGGTTATTGTAAAGAATCAGGACGGTGTTCATATAGCAACATTCACTGCTCAAGGCTATTCTAAGAAGATAGAGAATCATTTTGATTCGCTTATGTAAAAGAAAAGATGCCGGTCTGAAAAGATCGGCATCTTTTATGGGGTGGGTAAGCTTGCTACATCGCGCCGCTACAACCTGCCTACCTTTGCTGCCGTCAAGCCCTGGAGGATTCGGAGGGAGCTGGCCGTGTAGGACTTACCCGACTGCAAAGGTAATCATAATTGTGTATTCGAGACTCAAAATTTCATATTATTTTTCTCTGTAGGGTAGTTTTTGAAATATTTTGTATAATTTTACAAGTCTATGGATTGAATCTGGAATTAACATTAGAATTAAAACCAATTAATAATAGAGAATATGAAACTTGTAGAGAGATTTTTGTCGTATGTAGCAGTAGATACCCAGTCGGATGAATACTCAAATACTGTACCGAGTACAGAAAAACAGAAGAATCTGGCACGTCTGTTGAAAAAGGAATTAGAAGATATGGGACTGCAAGAGATCTATCTGGATGATATGGGTTATCTGTATGCAACACTACCGGCAAATACCGATAAAAAGATTCCGGTAATAGGCTTTATATCGCACATGGATACAAGTCCATCTATGAGTGGTAAAGATGTCAAACCACGTATAGTTAAGAACTATGATGGTGGTGATATATGTTTGAATAGTGAACAGAATATTGTACTTTCACCATCGCTTTTCCCAGAACTTTTAGCCCATAAAGGTGAAGATATCATTGTGACCGATGGTACAACACTTTTGGGAGCAGATGATAAGGCCGGTATAGCTGAAATAGTATCAGCTATTGCCTATTTGCAGGAACATCCTGAAATTGAACACGGAAAGGTAAGAATAGCATTTAATCCGGACGAAGAGATTGGTATGGGAGCCGCGCATTTCGATGTTGAAAGATTTGGATGCGAATTTGGATATACAGTAGATGGTGGTGAAGTAGGAGAGATGGAGTTTGAAAACTTCAATGCGGCTAAAGCAGTATTCAAAATTCAGGGGTTGGAGGTGCATCCCGGTTATGCTAAAGGAAAGATGGTTAATGCATCTTTATTGGTAGCCGAACTTATAAACCTGTTCCCGCATGACCAGACACCGGAAACAACAGAAGGTTATCAAGGTTTCTATCATCTTATTGCAATTAATGCGGAGGTAGATCATGCAGAACTAATATATATAATACGTGACCACAACAGAGCAAGCTTTGAACATAGAAAAGAGTTTGTTAAAAAAGTGGCAGATATAATGAACAATAAATTTGGTGCTGAAACTGTGACCGTAGAGGTGTCGGACCAGTATTATAACATGAAGGAGAAGATTGATCCTGTACCATACGTGGTAGATTTGGCCTGTGAAGCTATGACGCAGATAGGAGTAACACCTAGAAAGGTTCCTATTCGTGGTGGTACCGATGGCGCCCAGCTTTCATTCAAAGGACTTCCTTGTCCTAACCTGTTTGCCGGTGGTCTGAATTTCCATGGCCGTTATGAATGGGTTCCTGTTCAGAGTATGGAAAAAGCTATGATGACGGTAGTAAAGATAATTGAACTGTCTGCAAAAAAAGAGTGGTAGGATTATTCATCCAACCACTCTTCCATATCATCAAATTCCAAAAGAAAATCTTCCATATCGCGACGTTCTTTCTTGGTAGGTCGCCCTGTGCCGGCTGCGCGTTTTGCAAAACCGCCTATCTTGTTCATCTCCAGGATGTCATACTGTGACTGAGGTGTTATGTTCTCCAACATCTCCGGTACAAGTTTGGCACCGATTCTATTTTGAATAGCTTGCAGAACCTTGAATGAGTAGGTAATAGGGGGCTTTCTAACATCTACTGTGTCGCCGTCTTTGACCATTTTTGAAGGTTTTGCACTCTCTCCGTTAATGGATATACGCCCCTTTTTGCATGCTTCTGCTGCAATGGTTCTTGTTTTGAAAATGCGAACAGCCCAAAGCCATTTGTCAATACGTGCCTCCATATAAACTCTATTTGTTGTTGAATTTGCACATAGTGTCTGCTAGTCCTGAAAGGCAAAAATTCTTGACTGCTTCAGCTGCAATAGGGATACGCTCTTCAAGTATCTTCTTCTCTTCGGGGAAAAATGGATCCAATACAAATTTTATTTGTGCGCCCATAGGGAAATCGTTGCCTATTCCAAAACGTAGTCTTGCAAATTGCTGCGTAGATATTGTCTGGATAATATTTCCCAAACCGTTGTGTCCGCCATCGCTACCTTTACCTTTAAGCCTTATCTTTCCTAAGGGTAGAGCCAAATCATCGGTTACAACCAAAAGGCGTTCAGGTTCAATGTTCTCTTTGTTCATCCAGTATCTTACTGCATTTCCGCTAAGATTCATAAAGGTGGTAGGCTTAAGAAGCACAAGACGGCAGTTTTTCACAGACATTTCGGCTACATAACCATACCTTTTGTCTTGAAAAACAGTATTGGATGCCTTTGCGAGGGCATCCAATACCATGAATCCTATGTTGTGGCGGGTGTCTTGGTATTCATCCCCCGGATTACCCAATCCCACAATCAGATATTTCATTATGCTATACTATTAAGCTTCTTCTGTAGCAGCATTCTTAGCAGCTGAACGTGTAGCTGCAACTGTGCAAAGAACTGCTTCTTTTGAATTTGTGAATTCCAAACCTTCGTAAGACAAATCACCAACCTTGATAGCCTTGCCGATTTCAAGATTTGTAACGTCAACTTCAATCTTTTCAGGAATAAGGTTATAAAGAGCCTTAACTTTAACGCGGCGCATAATCTGCTGTAATTTACCACCGGCTTTAACACCAACTGCCAAACCTTTAAGCTTCAAAGGAACGTCCATTACAATTGGTTTGTCTTCAGTAACCTGATAGAAATCTATGTGAAGGATATTGTCCTTTACTGCATGGAACTGGATTTCTCTCATAACTGCCAAAACAGTGTTGTTGTCAATAGTAAGATTAACAACGTAGATGTCTGGTGAATATACAAGGTTACGAACTTCTTCAACCTGAACACTGAATGGAGTAGCTACAGGAAGACCTTTCTCATCTCTGTTTACACCATAAAGATTGCAAGGAATCAAATTCTCTTTTCTCAACATCTTGGCATTCTTTTTGCCAAATGCAGTGCGGGCTGTACCCTTAATGTCAATACTTTTCATTTTAAATAAGTGTTACTCTAAATTGTTAATAATCAATTCACCATCACACATTTGCAATGCCTTTGGCATGCCACTATGTAAAAGCGGATGCAAAGGTACGAAAAAAACTTCTTAGTACAAAGAAAGTGTTAGAAGCTGTTTTTAAAATTTTATTAGAAAAGTTTTATACACTCGTGGTTTAGTATCTCTCAAACTATTCCGAAATAAAACTTATACAACTTCTTAGAATTCAAATGAGAATTCTTCTTCGTTGTTGGAACTGTTTTCAGTGATAGGCTCTTCACTCCTCTCTATATTTTCAGGAATACTACCTAATATAGAGGACTCAGTTTCTTCGTTATCCTGTTTAGATGTGGCTTCTTGAATAAACCGAATGGTTTTTGAAAGCCCGTCTATGAAATTGGAGAAGTCTTCCCTATATAGAAAGATCTTATGCTTTTCAAATGAGACCTGCTGACTGTTTTCTCCATCTGAAGTAATTTTTTTGCTCTCTGTTATAGATAGATAAAACTCATTCTTCTTAGTTTTGCGAACATCTAAATAATAAATGCGTTTACCAGCCTTAACTGATTCTGAATAAATAATATCTTTTTCAAAATTGCTGTTTGTAGTGTTGTATTTGTCCATCGCACAAAAATTTTTACGAATATAGTTAAAAGTCTTTATCATTCCAAATAAAATGCTAAATAATTATATCGAATCTTATTTTGCATCTACAAATCCTATTTTATGCAAAATTGTTTGTAATTTTGCGCTCCGTAAGATTGAATGATGAAATAGTCATGATCAATAGAGTTCTCATTAGATTGAAAGTAGTGCAGGTAATGTATGCATATTACCAGAACGGAGGTGGTAAGTTGGCTTCGGCAGAACGCGAACTCTCTGAAAGTGTAAATAGTGCATACTCTCTTTATCATACCTTGCTTTACCTGTTAGTGGCATTGCGTCGCTATTCAGTAAGACAGATAAGCCGTAAACAGAAGATGAATGAACATGTCCCACGCAAAGAGATGATATTTGCGGAGAACAGGTTGTTGTCTCAGTTGGAAACCAACGAATCGCTTTGTTCGTATTTTGCAGATGAAGATCTATCCTGGATGTCTGATTTTGTGAAGAATCTGTATGAGCAGGTGATGAACAGCGAAATACTTGAGGATTATTATCAAGAGGATCAATTCGATTACGAATCGGATAAACGTTTTTGTAGAAAGTTGTATAAAACTTTTGTGGAAAACAACGAATTGATTGACGATGTGCTGGAACAGGCAAATATCTATTGGAATGGTGATAAGAATTTGATAGATTCATTTGTTCAGAAAACCTTGAAATTGTTTGAAGAACAGAATGGGGCGGAGCAGCAACTGCTGAAGGCTTTTAAAGATGATGAAAGTAGAGAGTTTGCCATGCTGTTGTTAAAGAATAGTTTGGAAATGGAAGAACGTTGCCGTTCCATAATAGCAAAACATTGTAATAAATGGGATCCAAGCAGATTGGCTTTTATGGATGTACTTATAATTCAGGCTGCATTTGCTGAAATGATTACATTCCCTGCAATCCCATTGAAAGTGACAATCAATGAATATGTGGAGATGACAAAGTATTTGAGTACTCCCGGTAGCGCCAGTTTTGTTAATGGTATGCTGGATACTATATCAAAAGAGCTTATTGGTGAGGGTATGTTGAATAAGTAATTAAAGTATATATTATGTCAAAAATTTTATCATTGAACCCATTTTCGGGTGTAGTAGAGATTCAAGAATCTCAAGAGATAATGACTTTTGTTCAGTCGCAAGATGTAAATCTTTCTGAACCAGTTGAAAATGGAACTGCTCAGGGCGGTGGCTTTGGCGGAGGTATGATGATTTGGATGATTCTGCTTCTTGTTATGATGATGTTTATGATGCGTCCTCGTCGCGACAAGGAGGGAGAAAAGTTCCGTAACTCATTACAGAGAGATCAGGAGGTTGTAACCAGTACCGGTATATTTGGAAAGATTAAAGATATTGACGATGTATCTGTAAGTATTGAGGTAGCGCAGAATATCAAGATTAAAGTTGATAAACGTTATGTCAATCCTGTTCCAACAGCAGAGCCTGTTTCACAGCCAAAGAAATCAAAAAAAGAGAAAGCAGAAAAGAAAGAAGAAAAAGCTTAATGATATAGTGATATATGAAGGCGCGTAAAACCTTCTCTATCAAATTGGCAAAGACGCTGAAGAAAATCGGAGTTCCCCTACGTAATATGTTTGGTGGGGAACTTTCGGTTTTTCTTTTGTTTTTAGCTATAACCTTTTTGTTCTGGTTCGCGCAAAAAATGGGAAAGACCTACGAATATTCTATTCAGGTTCCATTGGAAATAACAGAAGTGCCACAGAATATTCGTCTTACAGGTTCGGCTTCCGATAAGGTGGTTGTAACAATAAACGGTAAAGGAATGGCATTGTGGAAATCTTCCCGACGAAAGGTTAAACCGTTGGAATTGAGTTCTTTGTCATATAAAATGTCGCAGGGTAGAGCAGTGATGCCGTCTTACTATGTCAGGGATTCCATTGAAAATTTGCTCTCTTCGGGTGTGGTAATTCGTTCTATCGTTCCAGATACATTATCTTTCTTTTACGAAACGCAGAATCTGGTAAAGCTCCCGCTGCTTTTTGATGGTACTACCGAGAGCCCGAACCAATATATAATGGATAGATTCTATTTTACTCCCGATTCTTTAAGTGCTTACATAACAGAACGTGCGGAAGAGCAGATAGAGGCACTATATGTAGATTTGAGTAGGGTAGAAATTACTGCAGACACTATGGTTCTGCCTGTCAAATTAAGACCTTTGGCCGGGGTATATCCCGAAACAGATAAAGTGAATATGACAATATGCTCGTCTCATTACACGGAAAAGACATTGGAAGTATCTGTGCAGGGTGTTAACTTTCCACCCGGTAAAATGTTGAAATCATTCCCTTCTAAAGCAACTATTGTGTTTTGGGTGAAAATGTCCGAATATGATAATGTGACAGAGTCAGATTTCACTATTGTGGTCGATTATAACGATGTTATGGAGGGTGTGTCCGATAAGGTAGGATTGCGAATATATTCCCAGCCTGCTTATGTTGAACATGTAAGAATAATTCCTCAGACTGTAGAGTATTTGGTTGAGGATGTTTATAGTATATGGTAAGAATAGGATTGACCGGTGGAATAGGGTGCGGTAAGAGCTATGTGGCGCGTTTGTTGGAAAAGCGAGGCATTTCTGTATATGATTCTGATTCAGAAGCTAAACGTTTGTCCGATACTTCTGTGGATATTCGCAACAGGTTGATTGCGCTAACAGGGATGGAGAATCTATATGCAGATGGCATGCTGAATAGAAAACTGTTGGCGGAGTATCTGTTTGAATCGAAGGAAAATGCACGTGCAGTGGAGAATATTATTCATCCGGTTGTAAAGGCCGATTTTATAAATTGGGCGGCTAATCAGACGGCGTCAATATCTGCTATTGAATCGGCTATCCTTTTTGAATCGGGATTTACAGATGTTGTAGATTATATTGTGGTGGTTGATGCGCCAATGGAACTGCGAATAGATAGATGTGTAAATCGTGATTCAACTACAAAAGAAAGAGTCTTGGAACGAATAGCAGCGCAGATGTCGCAAGAAGAAAAGTGTGCTTTGGCCGATTTTGTGATTTTTAATGACAATGTAAGTGATTTAGAACAACAGATAGACAATATGCTGAAGTTGTTAAAGGATAAAATGTAAAAATTAATTTAATAATTTAAGAGGATTATGTTAAGCGAGATTTTAAACATTTCGGGAAAACCGGGTCTCTATTTATTGTTGACCGGTGGTAAGGGTTCTTTAATTGTAGAATCATTGGATGCAGAAAAAAAGAGACTTCCAATTCACCGTACTGATAAGGTGGTTTCATTAGGTGATATATCTATTTTTACTGATGAAGAGGAGATGCCTTTGCGCAGAGTTTTCCAACTTATTGAAGAAAAATATGGTAAAGATCAAGTTTTGACCGTAGATTTAAAAAAGGCTTCAAATCAGGAGTTACTTGAATTTATGGCAGGTGTGGTTGCCGATTTTGATCGCGAAAGAGTTTACCCAAGCCATGTTAAGAAGATAATTTCGTGGTATAATATATTGGTTCAGAGTAAACAGAATGATTTTTCTGAACCGGAAGAACCACAGGAAGTGGAAGTGGAATCTGCTGAATGATAGTGATTTAAATATGTGGGGTTCGGTGCTTTTCAGCATCGAACCCTTTCTTTTTTAAGGATAAATGTTATATATAAATATTATTTATATATGCCTTAGTATTGCGTAGAATTATAAAAACATATATCTTTGCGGCCGAATTCATAAACTAACAAAGTATGGAAAGAGTAACGTTACTATCTTCAGACAAACTTTTCAACAGTTTCTTGGATGAAAAGTATATCCCTAAAGGAAAGGACAGGTATTATTTGAGAAATACCCAGGTACGTGCCCCCAAAAATGGCTGGCGTCATCTTAGCAGTAGCGAAATAGAGACTTTGGTAAAGAATGACAATACCGCCAGTAGTTGGGATAATATTATGGTAACCGATGAATTTGATCCTACAATGATTAAGAATAATCAGTTTAAAGGATTTGTTAGAATAGGCAGAGTTACATCCGAAGGACTTCAGTATCATGATTTGCGTTTGCCATGCGGAATAACCAACAGTTCGGTTCATTCTTGCGATATAGGTGATGATTGTGCCATACATAACGTTCACTATCTTTCCCATTATATAATAGGTGATAAGACAATGCTCTTCAATATTCAGGAGATGTCTTGTACAGACCATGCCAAATTTGGTAACGGAATTATTAAGGAGGGAGAAGAGGAGAGTGTTCGCGTAAGGCTTCAGATAATGAACGAGACAGGTTGTCGCAGCATTCTTCCTTTTGATGGAATGCTTGCTGCAGACGCATATCTGTGGGCAAAATTCATAGATGATAAGACACTTCAAGATAGATTGGTCCGTATTACCCAGAATGGCTTTGATAATAGAAGAGGTTTTTATGGAACTATTGGTAATGGCTGTGTAATTAAGAATTCATGGATTCTGAAGGATGTTAAAGTGGGAAACTGCTGCTACATAAAAGGAGCAAGCAAGATTAAAAATGTCACCATCAATTCTTCCGATAAAGAACCGACACAGATAGGCGAAAATGTTGTTCTGGTTAATGGAATAGTGGGTTACGGATGTCGTATCTTCTATTCGTGTATAGCTGTTAAGTTTGTTTTGGGAAGCCATTCAAATCTAAAGTATGGTGCTCGTCTTATAGATTCATTTATGGGCGATAATTCAACAATATCGTGCTGCGAAGTGTTGAATAACCTTATATTCCCGGCTCATGAACAGCATCATAATAATTCATTCCTTATAGCAAGTGTTATTATGGGACAGTCTAATTTGGCTGCCGGTGCAACTATAGGTTCAAACCATAACAGTCGTACAAATGATAATGAAATAGTGGCAGGTCGCGGATTTTGGCCAGGTTTGTGTACCAGTGTAAAACATTCCTGTAAGTTTGCATCTTATACAATGTTGGCAAAGGCCGATTATCAGTATGAACTTATAAATCCATTCCCTTTTGCACTTATCAGCAACGATGTTAAAAATGACGAATTGACAGTTATGCCGGCATTCTCATGGATGTATAATATGTATGCAATGGCACGTAATAACTGGAAGTTTGCAAATCGTGATCAGAGAATATTCAAAGTTCAGAACATTGAGTTTGAAACTTTTGCTCCGGATAGCATGGAAGAATCTATCCAAGCCAGAAAACTGCTTGAAGTATGGACTGCAAAAGCATACCTACGCAGCAAAAACGAATTTAATGATAACATTGAAGAACGCGAACTACGCATTTTGGGCAACAAACTGTTAAATGGAGATAAAAAGGTAGTTGATGCATTGGAAATATTGGGCGAAAATATGGAGAAGAGCAAACGTAAGGTTCGTATCCTAAAAGCCTACAACAGTTATCATGCATACGGAGATATGATAATTCATTATGCAATTAAAAATGCATTGGCATGGTTGGAAGAGAATCCGGAAGAGACATTCCAAACTATGGCGGAAAAATTGGATAGTGTCCGTCAGCGTGAATGGATGAACTTGGGAGGTCAGCTTATTATGATGAACGACATAGAGCAACTTCGTTCTGATATAAATGATGGAGTTCTGAATTCGTGGAAAGAGATACATAAACGTTATAATGAAATCTGGAAGAGTTATCCGCTTGATAAGTTGCGCCACGCATATCTTGCTCTAAAATTTGTACTTGGTGTAGAGACAATTTCAGATGAAGAATGGAATGATATATTGGATAAAGAGATAGATATTCAGCACTATATCAATAATCAGGTTTATGAAACACGTAAAAAGGATTACGAAAATCCTTTCCGTCGTGCTACATTCCGTTCCGACGATGAGATGATTGCAGCATACGGTGAATTGGAAGAAAATAGTTTTATAAAACAACAACGTGAAGAGTCTTTACAGACAATAGAACGTATTCAAACTATAAAAAAGAGATTAAATTATTGATTATCAATTTTAAATAAATACAGAAGGCTATGAATTTGAAAGATCAAAATTATGCACAGTTTGCATTGGTACGTGAAATGATGGATACAGTAGAAACCATCAAGAAGTTTGATCCGGATTGCACAAAGCAAATCGCAGAACAGGTAAAACAGGTAAAAAATATCTATTTTACCGGTGAAGGTTCCAGCCGTATATTCCCGGCAAAGAATTCTTTAAGAAAATTCAAACGTTGGGGCATGGATGTCAATATCCAGACTGACGGTTCCTGGCAGTCAAGAGAATATGATTTAAGCAAATATGCTGTATTTTTGGCTTCGAATTCAGGTAGAACAAAAGAGGTTACTCTGTTGGCTAAAAAGCTTATGGAAGAGGGCAATAATCTGCGTTTTGGTCTTACTGCAAATGACAATACTGTTCTATCTACATTCTGTAACTCAACACACGTTTTGGGTTGTGGTTGGGAACAGGCTGTAGCTGCTACCAAGAGTGTTGTAGAACAGGCTCTTTACTATGAATCATTGCTCTGGAATTTGCGTGGCGCCGATATGAAGGCTGCATTGGCTGATCTTCCTGAAAAGATAGAGCAGGCGCTTACTATAGAGATTCCTTCTGAAATAGTAAAGTGGGTAGAAGAGGCAAATACTGTATATTTTGCCGGTTACAACGATGGTGTGGCAGAAGAACTGACTTTAAAGACAAATGAAATAACTCGTCGTAAATCGGATTTCCTTGAAGGTACATACGTTCTGCATGGAATAGAAGAGGTAATGCATAAAAACGATATTATCTTTATGATAGATCCTATTGAGGGCGAATATGAAAAGTTCCAGGAATATTTAGTGGATGGTGCCGGTGTTCGTATTGTAGCAATATCAGACCATGATACTCCTTTCCCAACTATCAAAACTCCATCGGCAGGCGATATGAATCCATATCTGTTCCTCTGTGCCGGTTGGAATCTGCTGGTTGAAATAGGTATCAAGACAGGAATGGATTTAGATCATCCAAACCGTGCTCGTAAGGTAGGAAACGAATTTATAAAGTAATAGTTTGTAGTTAATCCTTTTAAGGCAGGCGTTCATCATTTGGATACGTCTGCCTTTTTTGTTGAAAACTTCTTATGACATTCTTGTAAGTTACAATCATATTTAATTAACTTTGCCTTTCGGGCAGGCAGAACTGTCCTTTAAATCATTATTAATAGTTATGGCAAAAAAAGATTTGAAAAGCGAACAGATTTCAGTTCAATCACCAATTAGTGAAAAACTGAAGGCATTACAGGCTGCAACAGAAAAAATCGAAAAGAGCTTTGGCAAGGGTTCTATTATGAAACTTGGCGAAGACAGTATTGAGGCAGTCGATGTAATACCAACGGGTTCTATCGGATTGAATGCAGCACTTGGTGTTGGCGGATATCCACGTGGTAGAATAATTGAAATCTATGGCCCTGAATCATCCGGAAAAACTACACTTGCCATCCATGCTATTGCTGAAGCACAAAAAGCAGGCGGTATAGCAGCCTTTATAGATGCTGAGCATGCTTTTGACCGTTTCTACGCAGCCAAATTGGGTGTTGATATTGACAATCTGTGGATATCTCAACCTGATAATGGTGAACAGGCATTGGAGATAGCAGAACAGCTTATCCGTTCATCGGCTATAGATATAATTGTTATCGACTCGGTAGCTGCACTTACTCCAAAGGCAGAGATTGAGGGCGATATGGGTGACAACAAGGTGGGACTTCAGGCTCGTCTTATGTCACAGGCACTTCGTAAACTGACATCAGCAATTAACAAGACAAACACAACTTGTATCTTTATTAACCAGTTGCGTGAAAAGATAGGCATAATGTTTGGTAATCCTGAAACAACAACCGGTGGTAATGCTTTGAAGTTCTATGCTTCTGTACGTTTGGATATACGTAGAGTAACACAGTTGAAAGATGGAGATGCTGTAATAGGTAATCAGGTACGTGTCAAAGTGGTAAAGAACAAAGTTGCTCCTCCATTCCGTCGTGCAGAATTTGATATTATGTTCGGAGAAGGTATTTCAAAGAGTGGCGAAATAGTTGATTTGGGTGTTGAATATGGTATTGTCAAGAAATCGGGTTCCTGGTTCAGTTATGAAGATACCAGATTGGCACAAGGTCGTGATGCTACCAAACAACTTATGATGGATAATCCGGAATTGGCAGAAGAGATAGAAGAGAAGATTATGGCTGCCATTTTAGGAGGTAGTAACGAAAACGAAGAGTAATTTTTTTATTCATAATGAGCCGGTTGCAGTGTTTTGTCTGTAACCGGTTTTTTTATTGTTTCTGCCAAATAGTCATAAAACTGACATAATCAGGAGCGGTTTGCTTTTTGGCATAGCATTTGTTTTAACAATGGTGTGAACTGTCACAGAAATGTGACTATAAAAATGGTAGTAACAAATAAAAAAATAGAATTATGGGAAAGATTATTGGAATCGATTTAGGAACAACAAACTCTTGTGTTGCTGTATTTGAAGGTAACGAACCTGTTGTAATTGCAAACTCAGAGGGTAAACGTACAACTCCTTCAGTTGTCGGTTTTGTTGACGGTGGCGAACGTAAGGTGGGCGATCCTGCAAAGCGTCAGGCTATTACCAACCCACAGCGTACCATCTTCTCAATTAAGCGTTTTATGGGTGAAAATTGGGATCAGGTTCAGAAAGAGGTATCACGTGTACCATATAAGGTGGTAAAGGGTGATAACAATATGCCACGTGTAGATATTGATGGTCGTCTTTATACTGCGCAGGAAATATCAGCAATGATACTTCAGAAGATGAAGAAGACTGCCGAAGATTATCTTGGTCAGGAGGTTACAGAGGCTGTTATTACAGTTCCTGCATACTTCTCCGATTCACAGCGTCAGGCTACTAAAGAAGCCGGTCAGATAGCAGGTCTGGAAGTAAAACGTATAGTAAATGAACCAACAGCTGCCGCTCTTGCATACGGTATAGACAAGGCAAATAAAGATATGAAGATTGCTGTATTCGACCTTGGTGGCGGTACATTCGATATCTCAATTCTTGAATTTGGTGGTGGCGTATTTGAAGTGTTGTCAACTAATGGTGATACACACCTTGGTGGTGATGACTTTGATCAGGTAATTATCAACTGGTTGGTTGAAGAGTTCAAGAATGACGAAGGTGCAGATTTGACAGTAGATCCTATGGCTTTACAGCGTCTTAAAGAGGCTGCAGAAAAGGCTAAGATTGAACTATCATCATCAACATCTACCGAAATCAATCTGCCATATATTATGCCGGTAGCAGGTATTCCACGCCACCTTGTTAAGACACTTACACGTGCTAAGTTCGAACAGTTGGCACATTCATTGATACAGGCATGTATTGAACCATGTCGTAAAGCAATGAGCGATGCGGGTCTTAGCAATTCAGATATTGACGAAGTAATCTTGGTTGGTGGTTCAAGCCGTATTCCTGCAGTACAGAAGGTGGTAGAAGACTTCTTTGGTAAAGCTCCTTCAAAAGGTGTTAACCCTGACGAAGTAGTAGCAGTAGGTGCATCAATTCAGGGTGCTATTCTGAACAAAGAGGGTGGAGTAGGCGATATAGTACTTCTGGACGTTACTCCTCTTACCATGGGTATTGAAACACTTGGTGGTGTAATGACAAAGCTGATTGAAGCGAATAGTACTATCCCTTGCAAAAAGAGTGAGGTATTCTCAACTGCAGCCGACAATCAGACAGCTGTAACTATCCACGTTCTTCAGGGTGAACGTCCTATGGCTAATCAGAATAAGTCTATAGGTCAGTTTAATCTGGAAGGTATTGCTCCTGCACGTCGTGGTGTACCTCAGATTGAAGTTACATTCGATATCGATGCAAACGGTATTCTTAAAGTATCTGCAAAAGATAAGGCTACCGGTAAAGAGCAGGCTATCCGTATTGAGGCTTCAAGCGGTCTTAGCAAGGAGGAGATTGAACGTATGAAGGCCGAAGCTGAAGCTAATGCTGATGCCGATAAGAAAGAGCGCGAAAAAGTTGATAAGCTGAATCAGGCTGATGCTATGATTTTCCAGACAGAACAGCAACTTAGCGAACTTGGCGACAAACTGCCTGCCGATAAGAAGGCTCCTATTGAAGCTGCTCTTGGTAAACTGAAAGATGCTCACAAAGCTCAGGATTTGGCAGCTATCGATGCAGCAATTAACGAATTGAACACTGCTTTCCAGGCAGCAAGTGCTGAAATGTATGCACAGAGTGGTGCTTCACAAGCACAGCCGGGTGCAGGCGCTCAGCCGGGTGCAGGTTCAAGCAGCTCATCAAACAACGACGAAACCGTTCAGGACGCTGATTTTGAAGAAGTGAAGTAAGAAATTACAAGAACTTGATACACAAAAACAAGCGTGTAACTTTATGCTACACGCTTGTTTTGTATATAATTCCTGTGAAATTCCAGTGATACCCTATGCTCCTTAAACTATAATCCCACATATCCATACCAATATACCTAGCTACTGGACTAAACGAATTTGGCATAGCAAACATGTAAAAAATTGAAATTTGCCAATAGAACTACGCTGCATGAACGATAAATACTGCAAGGAAACCTATTTAACCTCTAATTTTGTAAGAAGGTGGCAAAAATCGGACTTAAAACGTGATTACACTCCTTTTTGAGTATATTGAGGATGCATTTTAGGATAGTAAACGTTAAATAAATATGATGATAGACTATTTTTATCGTAAAAATGACTATAAATCGGATTTAATCGCTAATTTTGCAAGCAAATAGCAAAAAATCGACTTAAAATGATATTGGAATTTCGTTTAGGTAATATCTTCTCATTTCGAGATGAGATCACTCTTGACCTTCAAGCAGCAAAGATACAGACAGAGAAAGGGAAGGCTTTAAATGGCAATCTTTTCGATATAGCAGGAGGCCAAGCGTTGAAAAGTATCTCTATCTTTGGAGCTAATGCTTCAGGAAAGAGCAATGTGATTAAGGGCATAATTGCATGTATTGACATGATACGTTCTTCTCATACATATAATGAAGGGACTATTTTTAGTATTGTGCCATTCAAATTTGATGGATATGATCAAAAGCCAAGTTCGTTCTTTGTTCGTTTCATACTTAATGAGATTGAATATGAGTATTCTTTTACGATGACTCGAACTGAGATCCTGACGGAACAACTATATTATTATCCAAAAGGTCGGCGCTCTCTTGTTTTCAGCCGCGATGAGACGAAGGGTGAAGACAAGAAGAATATTTACGAGTTCAAACAAGTCATTAGGCGTCCAATGGATGTGGCTGCCAACACTTCGCGCAAGTCTTTATTTATATCACGAGCAAGCCAGATGGATAGGGATATCGCAAAGCGAGTATATCGTTTCTTTTCTGAAGATATTGTCTTGGATTACAAAGAGTCTGCTATGCCAATAGAAAACTTCATAAAGAACCAGAAGGAAAATATCCTTGAAATACTCAACACGGCAGATAGTGACATCGTAGATATAAAAATTCAAGGAAATTCGTTGAAGACATTTCACCGTAGCAATCCTAACATTACATTTGACTTTGATACAGAAGAATCTGAAGGTACCAAAACTTTGTTTCAAATGATGCTCAGTATGATTGACATCATTCGCAATGGAAGGACTCTGCTTATAGATGAAATTGAGACAAGCTTACATCCACACCTTGTTGAATACATTATCAATTTGTTCAACAATAGCGTAAATGCCCAGCTCATTTATACAACTCACAATACTCATTTGTTGAACACAGATTTCCAGCGTCGAGATCAGGTTTATTTCGTGAACAAACGCATAGATGGATGTAGTGACCTGTATTCTCTTTACGATTTCAAGGATTTCCGAGATACTTTTGACATGGAAAAGGCATATTTGCAGGGTCGTTTCAATGCCATTCCATTCCTTCAAAAACCACGCATCTAACCTATGGCAAGAAAAACGAGACAATCAAAGGGCAAGCTCATGACCCCGAACTTCTTCGTATTTTGCGAAGGTGAAACAGAGGTGATATATGTGGAAATGCTTCGTGCACATTTCCGATGTCCTATTCATATTATCGCAAAGAAGACATTGCTCAATATTACCCCTGCTCTTGTAGAACGTTGTAAAGATGCATATCTTCAAACAAAAGACGATCGCACCTTCTTGATGTACGATTTGGATGTGTCATCTGTGCTTGAACGTTTAAAGAAAATTACTGATGCAACACTTCTATGTTCGAACCCATGCTTTGAGTTGTGGTTGTTGCTCCATGCTACAGAACGTAAGTCTGAAATCAAAACGGATGACGTAGTCAAAGAATTACAGAAGAGTCTATCGATATGGAAGAACTACAAGAAATCCGAATTCACAAAAGACCAACAGACATTCTTGTTATCTAATATGGGTATTGCAATTAATAGAGCTAAAGGTTTGAAGGAGTTCCAAAATCCATCCACTGGCATCTACAAATTGATAGAACTTTTAAATGAAGAAGTACATAAACAACAGACATAGCTAATCCAAATCAAAAAATGCAGCAGATTTGTGTTTTTTTGGAAAAAGTAAATAACTTATAAATAAAAAATGGCGTGTAGCTCGGTGGTTACACGCCATTATTGTTTGGGATTGAATCTTATTTGTTGAAGATTTTTTCGCCGTCTTTTACAATAACACCTTTGTAGTTGCTGTCAACTTTAATACCGTATAAATTATAACTTTCAGATACTTGCGAATCTGTATCAATGATCATCTCAACATCGGTGTCAAGAGTGTTTGTAAACACAATCTTGTCAATGTTACAATATGGGCCGGTAATAGCAATGCGGATAATCTGCTTGCCAACATCCAGATGTTTGCTCAGTTTGCCCTTAACGGTTGTGTAGTTATCCCAACTGCCATTAGCGTCGCGTGGAACAGAAACATTTGCTAAATTGGTTATCTTGTCACCATTAACAAGACTAATGCTGAATCCTGAACCATCGTTACCTGATGAAACAGTAGCGCTGTAAGAATATTCTCCAGGAGTCTTTACATTAACGGTGTATTCCAGCCATTCACCATTAGCAGTGTAACCTATAGCATAACCGCCATTACCTGTAACTATATCAACACCTTCGCTGTCTGAACGATAACTTGTTCCTCCTTCGTTTTCGCTGTCTGAATCGTGGAAAGTAAAGTCAGCACCACCCTTGTCAAAGTTTTCAGCCTCAATAGTACCAGGCAAATTAACAGTCTTGTAAGCAGTACGTTTAGGATTTACTTTGATAGAAAGAGTCTTCTCTTCCGATTCATTGCCCTGATTATCAGTAACAATTACTTTGTATGTAAGAGTACCTTTAGCAGTTGGCTTGATTGTAAATTCGTAAGGAGCTTCCTTCATAGTCTTAATCAGAACACCGTTGTTCTGGAACAATTTAACATCAGCAATACCATTGTCAGATGTAGCATCTACAGATATTGTAGTAAGAGTATTAACAGTAACAGGATTTGGAGTAGCAGTCACTTTAACCTTGATGTTCTTATCTATGTTCACCTTATTAAACACAATCTTGTCAATGTTACAACTGCTGCCTGTTATGTTGATACGGATAATCTGTTTGCCGGCTTCCAAAGGAACGGCCAGACGGCCCTGAACAACGTCATATTTGTCCCAGTTGTTTGAACCGGCACTTGGAACTGTAATGCTGTTGGTCAAATCCACTAAACCATCTTCAGTTTTTAATGATAGACTGAAACCGGAATTGGTTACGCCTGATGATACTAATGCTTTGAAAGCATAAACACCGGCTTCTGCCACGTTGACAGTGTATTCCAACCATTCGCCACTTGATGTATAACCTATTGCATAGCCGTTATTACCGGTAACAATATCAACACCTTCATTGTCGGTACGATACTTAACATTACCTTCGTCTCTGGTATCTGTGTCGTGGAATGCAATACCATCTGCACCACTGTCAAAGTTTTCAGCCTGCAATGTACCCGGTATAGCTATCATACCTCTGTATGGAGAACGTGCTTTGTACGCACTGAAACCACCCAAACGTTCATATTCAGTACCATCAGTAGCCACTACAACAGCCTTCAAATCGTGACGACCATTAGCTGTAGGAGTGTAATCTATTGAATATGGCGCTTCAGTCAAAGTGCTATGTAGCTTGTTGTTGATATAGAAATCAATATGGTCAATAGTCTTGGTCTTAAGAGACGCATTGATCGCAATATTCAAGGTCTCGTTTATAGTCGCCTTTGTAGTTGCAGGCTTGATATAAACAGATGCCTCTTTAACCATGCCTGGGAATGGACTCTTTGCATTCTTTGCAGCATCGCTCTTCATATATTCGCGCAACCACTTCATGGCAGGGCGGTCTTTGCCATCTCTAATTATACCTGAATTACCATCGGTAGTCCATGTGGCACCGTAGATATAGCCCCAAAGAGTGATACCTGCGCAGTAATCGGCCTCCCACATATAAGGAATCTGCTCCTTGTAACGCTGCAACTGTAGGGCATCATCGGTAGTACCTATATCGTATTCACTGCTGTACATAGGCATCTTCAGTTCTCTCTGGATTTCGTCCATAGCAGATTTGAATGCGCTGAAACTCATATCTGTAACATCGTGTGACTGACATCCGTAAGCATCAATAGGAGCACCGGCATCGCGCAAAGTCTTTACAAGATGTATGAATTCATTCTTTTGCCACTGGAAAGTGTTGTAGTCATTATAAATAAGGATAGCGTCCGGCCAGCGTTCGTGAGCCATTTCAAAAGCTTTGATAATCCAATCATATCCTGTTTCACCATCACCGCCCAATGCGTTTTTGTATGGCGCAGGAGCATGTCCGGGGACAGCTTCGTTTACAACGTCAATCATATCAAGTTTCGGGTAACGCTTTTTAATAGCGTCCATCCATTCTACAATCTCCTCGTACTGATCTTTAGTACTTAAATTGTTCATCCACGAAGGATACTGGGAACCCCAAACCAATGTGTGAAACTTGAATGGGAAGTTGTGCTGTCTTGCATAATTGTAAGATGCATCGCAACCACCCCAGTTAAAATTATCACGATTTCCCTCTATCGATGACCATTTGGATTCGTTCTCAGGAGTAATCTGATTCCATAAAGTGTAATACTTTTCAGCTCCATAATCTACCTGACCTCTGGTGGTGATGTTACCCAAAAATTTGTCTGGGTTGGTAGAGAGTTGAGCATTGGCGTTTGAACCATACATAAATGCTGCTAAAGTCATAAAGCATGTTGCCGACTTAAAAGCATTCAGCATTTTCTTTCTGTAAACTCTTTGTCTCATTTTTTTTTAATTGGTTATTATGTTCATATAAATACTTATTCCCAAGTGCAAAAATATTAAATGTGGTTACAAAAACGAAATATTATTGAGAAAAAACATAATTTTGCACTTCGTAAATAGTAACTTAATATAAATAGGAGAAATGAAAGACTTTATGAAAGTGATGTGGGCCACTGTTGTAGGACTCTTTGTCTTTACCATTATTACAAGTGTGCTCAGTGTGTTTGCGTTGATTGGAATAGCTGCAGCAGGAAGTTCCAAAACAGAAGTAAAACCAAATTCTGTTTACCATCTTGTATTAAATGGTGCTATAACAGATAGGGTTTCCGAAAATCCATTGGCTATGTTGTCAGAAGATATGAATACAGGGTTAGGTCTTGACGATATTCTGGCATCTATAGAAAAAGCGGAAAAGAATGAAAATATTAAAGGTATCTATCTGGATATTAAATCGATAGAGACATCGTATGCCACCATTCAAGAGATACGTAATGCATTGACAGATTTCAAACAGTCCGGAAAGTTTGTAGTAGCTTATGCCGATAATTACACAACCGGACTATACTATCTTGCATCGGTAGCAGACAAGATTTATATGAACGCTCATGGCACCATAGATTGGCGTGGAATGACAGGTCAGACAGTCTTCTTTAAAGACTTGTTAGATAAACTTGGCGTTAGAATGCAGATTTTCAAGGTAGGTACATATAAATCGGCAGTAGAGCCATTTACATCAATGGAGATGTCAGCTGCCAATCGTGAACAGGTGATGTGTTATATAAATTCCATTTGGGATAATATACTTAACGCCGTAACAGCAGAACGCAACATAGAACGTGAAAAGTTGTTGACTTATGCCGATAACGGACTTCTTGTAGTTGATACAGATGAATGTCTGAAATCCGGAATGGTTGATAGTGTTCTGTACAAAAATGATATGGATAAGGTGCTTGCATCAATGCTACAGTTGGAAGAAGATGAGAAACCTGTCAAACTTTCTCATAGCAAGATGTTGGAAGTGTCCGATGCCGATGCAGAAGTTCAGTCACTGTTGTCCGATGAGATTGCAGTTTATTATGCAGAAGGCGATATTGTTGACGAAGGCAAAAAAGGTATTGTATCAGGCACCGTAGCAAAAGATTTGCGTAAATTGCGCGAAGACGATAAAGTAAAGGCTGTAGTTCTGCGTGTCAATTCAGGTGGAGGCAGTGCCTTTGGTTCAGAACAGATGTGGTATGAAATAGAGCAGCTAAAAGCAGTTAAACCGGTAGTAGTGTCAATGGGCGATTATGCCGCATCCGGTGGTTACTACATATCTTGTGCAGCAAACTATATTATTGCACAGCCTGCTACTCTGACCGGTTCTATAGGAATTTTTGGTATGATACCGGAAGTAGAAAAGTTGGCAAAGCGTTTAGGTGTGGCTATGGAGACTGTAAGCACAAACAAACTGGGTGGTATGGATAATATTGCCAAACCAATGAATAATGATGCAAAGGCTCTGATACAGCGTAATATAAACGATGGTTACGAACTCTTTGTAAAGCGTTGTGCCGATGGTCGTGGAATGTCAACCGATGATATTAAGGCTATTGCAGAAGGTCGTGTATGGACAGGTGAAGATGCTGTAGAGATAGGTTTGGTTGATGCATTGGGTGGTATTGACGATGCTATAGCAAAAGCAAAAGAGTTGGCAAATGCAGCAGATGCCGTAGTGACATCATATCCGGAAAAGAAGAGCGTATTTGAAGAATATCTCTCAACCTTTACCGAAATGGCTTCTCAGCCTTCAACTCCAATAGAACAGTTAAAGCAGAGTATAGGAATTCAGTACATAGACGATGAACCATCAGTTCAGGCTCGTTTACCGTACTATATAGAAATAAATTAAGTATATGTAATAGGGTAGCTTACCTTATTGCTAATTTACGTAGCTGTAAATATATAAATGCCCTGGTGGTTCTTGTTACATCCGCCAGGGCATTTGGTTTTTGTAAGTATATATCAATTACTTAGAGGCAAAGACAAAATCGTGCATTTCGCAGATTGATGTTTCCGGAGTAGTAGAAGAGAATGCAAAGAATAGAGCCTGCTTGCCCTGATACTTCTTAAGCTTTCTTACACATGCCTTTACTTCTGTCAACTCCTGTTTCATATTCTTCTTAATTCTAATGGTGCCAACCTTTTTACCACCCTTCTTAGGATTTCCGGCATAGATGGTAATTTTACCCTTAACACCTTGTGGTACAATATTCATCAGCAGTTTCAAACCCTTCTTGCCGTAAGTATCATCAAAGTTGAAATATTTGTAACCGACCAAAGAACCATCGGTGTTGTTAACAACAGGATTGCTGTTTACACTCAAATCGTATGGATTGCCTTCGTAAGCAAGACCATCGGCACGTGTGGCAGCAACATAAGAACCTGAATAGACTCTGTTAGGATACTCTGCGTATGATGGGGTAGGACCTGTGTAGTAGCAAGCAATACCTGCGGAATACCTCTTGTAAGGATTCAAACCATTGGTTTCAAAACCCATAGATGTATATTCAGCTTCGCTTATAGTAACTTTACCATCTTTAACCTGAACATCAATAGGTTCTACCATAGCCTGACGCGAATATTCGTCTATACCATTCTGTCTGTGATAGAATACATACCACTGTCCGTTTATCTCCATAATACCACCATGGGTATTACCGTTTGGAATGGCAGTATGAATAGTGTTGCCTTCATCATCGGTATCTCTGCCACGACCATCAATAATAGTCCCGCCGTATGTAAAAGGACCTAATGGATTCTTGGAATACGCGTATGCCAAAGTGTAGTTTGTTTCAGGCAGACCAAATTCACCATTGCCTGTCCAACGGCTGTAAACAAATACATACATACCATCAATTTTACGAATTGAAGAGGCTTCGAAGAAACGGAATTCGCCCTCCTGATCTCTTGCTGACACCATATCCTCTACAGGCTGAGTACCTTTCTTTACTGTTGCCATTGTTTCAGGGTCAAGTTCGGCTCCCCAAGACTTTTCGAAACCCCAGTAACCATAAACTTTGCCGTCATCATCTACAAATACAGCAGGGTCAAAACCCAAAACACCATCAGTAACCTTAGGATTGGTTTTACTCCAGTTGCAAACAACAAACGGACCATCCGGTCTGTCCGATTTTGCAATCATACCGTTTCTGCCACCTGCCTGATTGTTAGGGTATAGGTAGTATGTCTTTTTACCATTCTCATCGGTAGTAAAAGTAACATCAGGAGCATACAGAATATCACCTCTGCCATCGCGATTCAACAGATTTCCATTGGCATCGGTCTTCGATTCAAATATAATGCCATCATAGCGCCAGTTATTTAAATCGTCAACGGAAGCTGACCATACAACCTGCTCGCGACCACAATACTGAGTAATCTCGGAATCGTGTGAACCATACACATAAACTCTGTACTTACCAGGATTATCCGGGTCTTCAAAAACGTAAGGTTCGCCATCGGGAATATACTCCCACAGTGGCAGATATGGGTTCGCAGCATTCAAAACAGTTGTAACTGCACCCATCAGCAAAATGCTGAAAACAGACTTTTTTAGAAACATATTAATAATTTGTTAGTTGATATTATCTTACTAAGACTTTTTTGCCGTTGATAATGTTGATGCCCTTTTGTGGAGCTTCTATACGTTCGCCGTTCAGGTTGTAGATAATGTCGCTGGCTGGAGTAGGGGTGAACACTGGTGAAACATCAGTTAAACGTTGTTCTTCTAAAATCTCCATAGCTTTGGCTGCATAACGTTTGCCAAGAGTTCTGTAGCCTTCCGGGCTAAAATGCAGATTATCGCCACAGTCGGTGCAACCTTTTGAACTTACAACGTATGCAGTCTTAATCTTCTTAGGCAGTTTGTTGATAGTTGTATTAGCACCGGCACAATCGCCACCCTGTTCAGAATCAACCACCTCGCCTGCTATCAGAGGAACATCGGCAGCATTCAGTGACAAATCCTTCAGAATATTCTTATAGACAGTATTCACATTGTTAAGCCAGGTATCGCTATAAGCATCGGTCTCTCCCTGATGCAATAGAATACCCTTTATAACACCACTCTCCTGTGCCTTTTTAGCATACTTAATAAGAGTGCTGTAAACATTGCCGGTTGAATTGTAACTTCTAATGATATTCTTCATCCAGTCAGCAGCCGATGAATAGTAGCTTCTGTACTGAGTCTTGTCAAAAAGCACAATGGAACAACCCTCTACAGCCACTACAACCACTCCAACCTTGATACTGTCAGGCAGTTTTTCAATCATAGTGCGTCCAAAATAGTCGGCAGGGCTAAGACTGCAGTTGGCTCGTGCCAAAGGGGGAACAGCTCTGCGCCAGTTACCCACCACATAGCTACCATTGCCGGAGCAAGTTTGCAAATTCTTAAATCTATTGTCAAGCATCCTCTTGTCTTGATCTTGCAAACCAATGTATGTATCACCACCGGCCATATTGGATTGACCTATACACAAATAGATGTAGAAATTTGGATCTACTTCCGCTTTAATAGTCTGTTTCATACCGGAAACAATAGATAGCGCAACAAAGGCTACCATAAGTTTTGTAAATTTTAAAATCATATACACAAGTTTTGAATTGAGTGGCGAAGATACAAAAATCACCTTATTTATTAAGTAAAGACAATAAAAAACTTTTTTTACCTGTAACTATACCAATTTACATTCATTCTAATCCTAAAAAAGTTTGCATTTAATAAAAAAAGCACTAATTTCGCACTCTGACTTTTGTGGATAACGAAGGAAATTATTAACAATTTATAATCACTAAAAAACAAACAAAATGAAGAGACTTTTCACAACAGCATTTTGCGCAATGGCATTAGTTATTGGCGCAGGTAACGTTTCAGCACAGGGTCTGAAAGATGCTTATAAGAAGTATTTCACCATTGGTGTAGCAGTTAACCCACGTAACATCTCAACTCCTGAACATATTGAGATTATCAAGGCTAACTTCAACAGCATCACAGCAGAAAACGTAATGAAACCGGGTGAAATGCACCCAAGAGAAGGTGTTTGGAATTACGAACAGGCCGATGCAGTTGCAAACTTCTGCCGTGAAAATGGTATTAAATTACGTGGTCACTGTTTGGTATGGCACAGCCAGTTTGCTAACTGGATGTTCTCAGACGAAAACGGTCAGCCTGTAACTAAAGAAGTATTCTACGAACGTTTGAAAGATCACATCTTTACAGTTGTAAATCGTTATAAGGATGTAGTTTATGCTTGGGACGTTGTAAATGAAGCTATGAGCGATACTCCGGGTAAAGATTATGAAGGTTCTTTCCGTAATTCAAGACTTTATCAGCTTTGCGGTGATGAATTTATAGCAAAAGCATTTGAATTTGCTCACGAAGCAGATCCAAAAGCACTTTTGTTCTACAATGACTATAACGCAGCTAACCCTCACAAGACTGAATACATCTACAACATGGTAAAGAAGATGCAGGAGCAGGGTGTGCCTATCACAGGTATCGGTATGCAGGGTCACTACAATATCTATGACAACCCAAAATGGGAGAACTTTGAAGCAGCTATCCAGAAGTATTCAGAACTTGTTGATAACATCCACATCACAGAACTTGATATGCGTGTGAACCACGAAGCAGGTGGTCAGTTGCAGTTCAGCCGTGAAGGTGCTACCATCACACCGGAAATCAAGAAGATGCAGGAAGACAGATACGCAGAAATGTTCGAAATTATGCGTAAGTACAAGAAGGTTATCAAGAACGTTACATTCTGGAACCTGGGTGACCGCGACTCTTGGTTAGGTGCTCGTAACTATCCTCTATTGTGGGATGAAAACTACGAAGTAAAGAACGCTTACTATGTAGTTAGAGACTTCAAGAAGAATAAGAAAAAATAATCATATACGTTTTTTAAGGTTAAATATGCAGGTTGGTTTCGTAGTGAATACGAAGCCAACCGTTTTTTTATATAAAAAAGTTTTCAACAGGATTTGACTTTTTTAAGAAATGAGTATCTTATATAGAAGAAGTATAAGCTTTAGAAAGTTTTTTCAATACAATTTTGGCGCTTTCCAAAGCTTGTATTATATTTACGAATATTTTAGTGTGTAACATCTAATTTTTAATAATTTTATATGAAAAAGAATTTTTTGTTTTCAGTTGCAATTGCAGCTATCAGCTTGTCAGTTAATGCACAAGGCGTAGAAGACTACAAACCTGCTTCTACAAATCAGGAAGGTAAACAGTATCCAATGGTAAATTCAGAGGGTAGAGTACGTGCACAGATTTCTGCTCCCGAAGCTAACAGCGTAAAGTTGGATATTGGTGGTGTTAAGTATGAAATGAAGAAAGACGAAAATGGTGTTTGGACCGGTGAATCAGAACCACAGGATGTTGGTTTTCACTACTATCAGTTGAATATTGATGGTGCTTCAGTTCCGGATCCGGGAAGCCTCTATTACTATGGTGCAAGTCGTTGGGGTAGTGGTATTGAGATTCCATCACCAGACCAGGATATCTTCGCAGTTAAGAATGTTCCACAAGGTTCAGTAAACGAATTCTACTACTATTCTTCAGTTACAGAGCAGATGCGTCGTTGCTTCATCTACTTCCCTGCAGAATATTATTCAAACCCAACCAAGAAATTCCCTGTTCTCTATTTGCAGCACGGTATGGGCGAAAATGAATTCGGTTGGTCACAGCAGGGCCATACAGCTCATATTATGGATAACCTTATTGCAGAAGGTAAGGCTGTTCCATTTGTAATTGTTATGGATAATGGTTTGAACGCTCGCGCAGCAGGTCAGGCAGCTCCTCAGATGGGTGGTTTCCCTGGTCAGATGCCACAGCGTCCACAGGGCCAGATGGGTCAAATGCCACAGCGTCCACAGGGTGCTCCTCAGATGGGTCAGGCTCCTCAGGGTCAGCGTCCACAAGGCCAGGCTCCTCAGGGTCAGCGCAGACCAGGCGGTTTTGGCGGTGGCTTCAACTTTGCAGGTGCTTTCCAGGATGTACTGCTTAAGGATATCATCCCATTCGTAGAAAAGAACTTCCGCGTTTATAACGATACAGAACATCGCGCTATGGCAGGTCTTTCAATGGGTGGTATGCAGACTCGTTCTATCACACTTGCTAACCCAACTGTATTCTCATACGTAGGTATGTTCAGTGGTGGTTCATTCAGCGTTCAGGATTTGGAAAATGCTGCTGATTTCAAGAAGACTAACAAGGTTCTCTTTATGAGTTGTGGTAGCAAGGAAAATATGGGCGTAATGGAAGCTGCAGAAAATCTGAAGAAGATAGGTTACAATGCTACAGGTTACGTTTCAGAAGGAACAGCTCACGAATGGCATACATGGCGTCGTAGCTTGTATCAGTTCGCACAGTTAATTTTTAAATAATAAAAGCATATTGATATGAAAAAGATTTTATCATTGGTAGGTGCAGCTCTATTGGCTACAACTATCTCTACAGCACAGGAAATTAAGGAAGATTTCAAACCTTCTGTTTTGAACCAGCCGGGTCAGGAATATCCTATGGTTAATTCACAGGGTTATGCTCGTTTCCGTATTAACGCACCTCAGGCACAGTCTGTTTCTGTTAGTCTTGGTCTTGGCGGTCGTGGTGGTACTGAACTGAAAAAGAATGCCGATGGTGTTTGGGAAGGTACAACAGCAGGTCCACTTGATGAAGGTTTCCACTACTATCATCTTACTATAGACGGTGGTACTTTTAACGATCCGGGTACAAATAACTACTATGGTTCAGTTCGTTGGGAAAGCGGTATTGAAATTCCTGCTCACGATCAGGATTTCTATGCTATGAAGAATGTTCCTCACGGCATGGTTCATCAGGTTCTCTTCTATTCTGAGAGCACTGAACAGGTTCGCAGAGCTTTTGTTTACACTCCTCCTATGTATGGTAAGGATAATAAAAAGTATCCTGTTCTTTACTTGCAGCATGGTTGGGGCGAAGATGAAACAGCTTGGTCAACTCAAGGACATGCAAACCTTATTATGGATAACTTAATTGCTGAGGGCAAAGTTGAACCATTTATCATTGTTATGACATACGGTATGACTAACGGTACACGTTTTGGCGGTCTTGCTTCTTTCAATTTCAAGGATTTCGAAAAGGTTCTTGTTGATGAACTGGTTCCTTATATCGATGCTAACTTCAATACTATTGCCGATAAGAAACATCGTGCTATGGCTGGTCTTTCTATGGGTGGTATGGAGACAAAGAATATCACTTTGGCACGTCCTGAAGTGTTTGGTTCATACGGTCTGATGAGTGGTGGTACTTATGCTCCGGCTGATATCAAGAGCAAGGATCAGGTTGATCTTATCTTTATGAGTGCAGGTAGTAAGGAGAATCCTGATGCAGTTAATAAGGCTGCTGCCGATCTTAAGGCTGCCGGTCACAATGCTGTTTCATACGTTTCTGAAGGTACTGCTCATGAGTTCCTGACATGGCGTCGTAGTTTGTATCAGATGGCTCAGTTGCTTTTCAAGAAGTAATTTGACTTACAATAGTTTCAGAGGGGCTGGCAGTTTTGCCGGCCCTTCTTTTATTTCAATAGTTTACATCGAAAACCAAGTCCCCCCAACGCCTTCGGCGTCGGTCCCCCCCGTTCATAGGCCA
>CALFTK010000039.1 GCA_937916465.1 uncultured Bacteroidales bacterium | reverse complement strand
CAAGAGATATCCACAAACCATTGTTGCTTAGAGGTGCCAGACAGGTGGGAAAATCTACTGCTGTTCAAGAGCTATCTAAAAAGTTTGATACTTTTGTTGAGATAAACTTTGAAAAGCAGCCTAAATACAAGGCTCTATTCAAAAATGACTTGGACGTTAAGCGTATTATACCACAAATATCCGCAATACATGGAACATCTATTAAGCCAGGTCAAACACTTCTATTCCTTGATGAAATTCAGGAGTGTCCTCAGGCTATTATGGCTTTACGCTTTTTCAAAGAGGATATGCCGGGACTTCATGTCATTGCTGCTGGTTCTCTCCTTGAGTTTGCATTAAAAGAACTTCCCACATTCGGAGTCGGAAGAATACACTCAATGTTCATGTATCCAATGACCTTTGATGAATTCCTTGAAGCAAACGGACAGCAACTACTCATTGAAGCCCGTAATCAAGCTTCAATAGATAATCCTCTACCTGAACCCTTGCATGATAAATTAGTGGAATATCTCCGTACATATATGCTCGTCGGAGGTATGCCAGAAGCTGTCAAGACTTGGGTTGAATATCACGATTATATAAGATGTCAAGAAGTTCAAGATGACATTGTTGTTACATATGAAGATGATTTCCCAAAGTACAAGAAAAATGTAGATCCTGTATTGTTGCGCCAGACACTACGAAGTGCAGCTGTTCAAGCCACTAAAAAGTTCGTATACTCAAAAGTAGGTCCAGGGTATAAGACGGTAGAAGTGCAAAAGGCAGTAGAATTACTTACTCTTGCAGGTATTTTACATCCTGTAACACACACGGATGCTAACGGTTTGCCATTAGGTAGCGAAATGGATGAGTCATATCAAAAGATGCTACTACTTGATCCAGGGCTATTGCTTCGCTTATTGAATATGTCTTTAGGCGATATATCTGAACTTACTACGCAGATTCTAACTGCAAGCGCAGCTGATTTGGCAAACAAGGGACCGATGGCAGAATTGGTAGTAGGACTTGAGATGCTACATCATATGAGTCCGAATATCCGCCACGATCTATACTATTGGGTAAGACATGCTAAAAATTCTCAGGCAGAGGTAGATTACATATCCAGTTATTTGCAGGTGGTTGTTCCTGTTGAAGTTAAAGCAGATAAACAAGGCGGAATGAAGAGTTTATGGTCGTTTATGCGTAATAGAAAACTTCATTATGCTATTAGATGCTCAATGGAGAATTTTGGAAAGTTCCATTATGTAGATAATGAAGCAAATGGCGAAGTAAGACATGTTCGTATTTGTCCAATGTATGCTGTTGCCAAGATGGAGGAGGTAAAACAAGGTATTGAAAAGTAGCATATAAAAAATCCTACGGCAGAACAAGAACACCCACAAATGATAGAATACGAACAAGGCAACAAGTACTTGACAATTAATCTCATTACCGTATTTTTCTTCCAACGAGAAAAAAAATGATTACCTTTGTCAGCGCAATGATAGAAAAACAAGCGTTCTTTGTGGCTGTTGTAGGGTATGTGAAAGAGATTAAATTTTGCCCTCATCCTGCCATTTTTACGCAAGTTCTTCGTATATTTGATATGAATATCAAAGATAGATATGAAAACGATAAAATATTTCATCGTTGTTTTAGTTTCGTCAGTACTATTTTCCTTAACAGGATGCACAGACGATTACCACACTTCAAGCAGTCCAAACTTCAAACTTGGATTTTCTGAAGACACTATCTCTTTCGATACAATTTTCACTACCATAGGTTCACCTGCCGACAAACTCATAATATACAACAGAAACAACTATGGACTGAAATTTGGAGCATATTTGGGTGGAGGTAGTGATAGTCCGTTCAGAATTAACCTTGATGGAGAAAGTGGTATTCAGTTTTCCAATATGGAGATTAGAAATGACGATAGTATCTACTGTTTTATATCAGCCACTCTTGACAAGCAGCAGAGCAGAGAACCAATACCCGTAACAGATTCATTGGTATTCATTTTGGAAAGCGGAATAACACAAAAGGTACAGCTTCTTGCATACGGACAGGATATAATCATTTTGCGAGGTGATTCCATAACAACAGACCGAATACTTACATCCGAATACCCTTACTACATATATGACAGCCTGACAGTTAAAGAGAATGCCACTTTGTATATAGAGCCGGGAACATCGGTTTATATTCACAAAAATGCAGGAATCAAGGTCTATGGAAAAATTGTTGCCAACGGCACAGCAGACAGTATAATCACCTTTAGAGGTGGCAGAACCGACAAACTATTTGAAGACCTGCCTTATGACCAAATTTCAGACCAGTGGCGAGGCATCCATTTAACCACATCCAGTTATGGAAACATATTCAACCACTGCGATATACGAAACAGCAGTTTTGGCATAAAAGCTGACAGTTCAAATATTGAGTTACTGAAATTGCGTATCAGTTCATCAAAACTACACAACACAACAGGACACGCATTGGAACTCATTAATTGCTATTCAGAAACAGACAATTCATTGATAGCCAATTCAGGAGGGAATTGCATCAACATAAGTGGCGGCAGACATAGTTTCATATTCAGCACTATTGCAAATTACTATCTGTGGGGCAGTAGAAATGCAGCCATATCCATTGCCAATAATACAAGCGACAATGAATTTGCTCTTGAAAAGGCCGATTTCATAAACTGCATTATAACAGGAAGTTCCGGCAACGAATTCACAACTCACTTTGTTGATTCTATAAATGGAGATACAACATGTATAGCTGAATACACTGTGCAGAATTCATTGATAATGGTTTCCGACACAATCAGCAAAGCATTCTCAAATTGTGTATTTGATAATATTGAGAACGAAATATCCGGAGCCAAACATTTTGTACACATAGCCGATGGAGATTACAAATTTGATTTTAGGCTTGACTCTCTGTCTTCAGCGCGAGGCATTGCCAACAATCTACACACACAAGATTACCCAATTGATATAGACGGGAATCTGCGACCCGTTGACACAGGGCCGGACGCAGGCTGTTATCAATATTTAAAATAGTAACATGATAGTTCAATTTATAAAAACATGACAAACGTGAAAAAACATTTTATCACTCTATTATTGGGGTTATTACCTATAGTATCTCTCTCTTCGCAAGAGAGTATGACCGTTGTATTCTACAATGTTGAAAACCTTTTTGACACTGTAGATGATCCAAATACAGATGACGATGAATTCACTCCTAATGGTGACCGCAAATGGAATAGTTCAAAATACTGGAACAAATTAGAGCATATCTCCAAAACGTTGGTTGCCATAGACGAAGAGAATGCGCCCGAAATCATCGGTTTTTGCGAGATAGAGAACGAAACCGTTATAAGTGATTTGGTTAATCGTTCACCACTAAGACATCTGGATTATAGTTATGTTGTTACCGAATCGAAAGACCGACGTGGAATTGACGTTGCCCTACTCTATAAAAAGAGATATTTTCGAATAATCAGTTCCAATGAAATAGAAGTTGATATAAGCGCTCTTAATGGCAGGGCTACCAGAGACATATTACATATAACAGGAAGAGTGGCTACCGGTGATACAGTAGATATTTTTGTATGTCACTGGCCCAGTAGATTAGGAGGCATAGACGAAACGAATCCATTAAGAGCCAAAGCCGCCGGCGTGCTTAAAAAGAGTATTGAACAGCTTTACAAAACAAGACGCAAACCTTATATAATTGCAATGGGCGATTTTAACGATGATTCAGAAGCGCTTTCAATAAGGGAAGTTCTGGGTGCATACCCTTCAGAAAAAGCATATCAATTGGAAGACAGAAATCTTGTAACCCTGTTAGACCATCAACACAATGGAAGTTACAGATATAATGGAGAATGGGAAACATACGACCACTTTATTGTATCTGCTACATTTACCAACGGAACAGGTTGTTTACAGGCCACCAATGCCGGAATATGTAATCTTGATTTCCTTTTGGAAGACGACACAAAATACGGTGGCAAAAAGCCCTTCAGAAACTATAATGGCTACCGATACCAAAATGGCTACAGTGACCATCTGCCAATAGTTTTCAATATAGAGTATTGATTCAGATATGATGATATGGAATACCTTTTATAATAGTAAAAGCTCTGTATAACTGTTCTACAAAAATCACCCTTACCATCTGATGCGAAAAGGTCATTTTTGAAAGCGACATCTTTTCGTCGGCTCTGGCATATACTTCATTTGAAAATCCATAAGGTCCACCTATTATAAATACTATCCTTTTACTGGATATCATAGCCTTTTTATCTACCCAAGTTGCCAGCTCTTCCGATGTAAACTCCCTACCCTTATCATCCAACAACACAACATGATCGCCATTCTGCAACAGTTTCAGTATCTGCTCACCCTCTTTCTGCTTTTGAACAGATGTATCCATACTCTTGGTATTCTTCAAATCGGGCACAACTTGCATCTCAAACTGAGCAAAATGTCCTAATCGAGAAACATATTCATCAACACCCTCCTTTAGCCAGGATTCTACAGTCTTGCCAACAACAAGCAATAAAAGTTTCATAATGTTTTATTTTTAGACACAAAACTAACAAATAGACAGCAAAATAATACAACCATATACAATTATTTACCAATTTTAGCACAAAAACCAACAAGGAAAGAAAAAAAGCGCTAACTTTGCACCCGGAAACAGACAAGAAAAGAAGAATCAATTGTTAAACTTAAAACTTAAATGATTATGAAAAAAATTTTCTTGGCAGCAGTAGTTGCTTTATTTGCAATCAACGCAAACGCTCAGTTCTGGGCAGGTGGTGCTTTAGGTTTTGAAAGCACTAACATAGACAAAGATGCAGATATAAAAAAATCAGCATTCAACTTCACACCTGAATTTGGTTACAATTTCGCAGACAACATGGGCGTTGGTATTACATTAGGAATCAACAATAGCAAGCAAGTTGCAGGCGACGTTGACACAAAGGCTACTACTTACTGCATTGCACCTTATTTCCGTTATGTATTCTTGTCATTTGGCAACGTATCTCTCTTTGCCGATGCAGGTATTGACCTTGACATTGTAAAAGACGGTGATAACACATTCTACGCAGGTGTTCAGCCTGGTATCGCTATTCAGTGTAACGAAAAAATTACTCTTGCAACACGTTTGGGTAGCATTGGTTATTCAAATGCTTTTGATGGTGTATTCACATTCAAGGCAGCTGCAAGCATCCCATCAGTAGGTATTTACTACAACTTCTAATTAATTACGAATAGAAATTAAACGATTCTTCAACATTTTCAGTTTCTAAAAAAATTACTTAGAAGTAAACAATAACGGAGCGGTCATTTATATGATCGCTTCTTTTTTTTATCAATATTTGCAATTAAAAATAGAAAAAGGTACTTTTACAAAGGGAAACTATATAACAATAATGCAAATATGAAACTTACAAGAGTATTATCAATGATGCTTGTATCTGTAACAATACAAGTATCGGCACAAGATGCAAATTTTCAGACAAAATGGGGAGACCAAGGCGATGGTACATACATAAACCCGGTACTCAATTCGGACTATTCCGATCCTGACGTCATCAGAGTGGGTAAAAAGTATTATATGGTGGCATCCGATTTCCATTTTATTGGAATGCAGGTACTGGAATCGGAAGATATGGTGAATTGGACTGTAATAAGTCAGATTTATGACCGTTTTGATTTACCCGGTTGGGATGCTAACAACCACTATTCCGGAGGTTCATGGGCACCATCTATAAGGTATCACGACAAAAAATTCTGGGTATATTTCTGCACACCGGACGAAGGCTTGTTTATGAGTACAGCAAAAGACCCGCATGGTCCCTGGAGCAAACTGCATTGCGTAAAAGCAGTGGAAAAATGGGAAGACCCCTGCCCTCTTTGGGACAAGGACGGTCAGGCTTACTTAGCACATAGTCTTCACGGAGCAGGTCCTATAATCATTCACAAAATGAGTGCTGATGGCAAAGAACTGTTAGACGATGGTGTCACTGTCTATAGAGGTCCTGTAGCAGAAGGCCCCAAGTTCTACCAACTAAACGGATATTACTACATAAGCATTCCGGAAGGTGGTGTAACATCTGGTTGGCAAACCATTTTACGCTCTAAAGATATATATGGACCGTATGAAAGCAAACGCGTCCTTGAAACAGGCACAACAAATGTAAATGGTCCGCATCAGGGTTCACTGGTACAAACACCTAAAGGTGAATGGTGGTTCTACCATTTCCAGGAGACACACCCATTAGGCAGAGTAGTACATCTGCAACCTGCATCATGGAAAGAAGATTGGCCTGTAATAGGAGTAGATTACGATGGAAATGGTGTAGGCGAACCTGTAGCTGCCTGGAAGAAACCAAACATAAAGGTTAAGGATATAAAACCACATGCACCACAAAGCAGTGACGATTTCAATTCCACCACAAAAGGATTACAGTGGCAGTGGAATCACAATCCCAACAATGAAAAATGGAGTTTGACAGAGAAAGAAGGTTGGCTGTCTATACACGCTCAACAATCTGCCTGGCTGATGATGGCACGCAATATGCTGACACAAAAATGCACAGGTTTTGTAGGAACAGTTACCACATTGCTGGATACAAAAGATATGGAAAATGGACAAAAAGCAGGTCTGTTAGCTATAGGCAACATGTTTTATGGTATAGGAGTAGCTAAAGAAAACGACAAACTCTACATTTATGTTGACAACATGAACAGAGCCACTCTACTCAAAGAGATTGATATGCAGGAAGTGTGTTTGTCAGTTACATATAACGCGCCACTTAATACATTCCAGTTTTCATACGGAACAAGCAAAGAGGATCTAACCCCGTATGGCAACACATTCTCATTAAGAAGCGGATTCTGGAAAGGCTGTCGTGTTGGATTATATACCTACAATACAGAAAGAGAGGGAGGAACGGCCCACTTTGATTGGTTTGATTATCCGATAGTACAGTAAACAACAAAAGAAATCTCCTCATCTTGTTAGAGAAAGATGAGGAGATTTTTTCTATTAAATCCCTATTGATTACTTGTTCAAAGCCTGAGCTACGTCAACAGCGCAAGCTACTGAACAACCTACCATTGGGTTGTTACCAATACCAAGGAAGCCCATCATCTCAACGTGAGCTGGAACCGACGACAAACCGAGTGCAATCAAACTTGTTTGGATTGCCGAGGTGCGAAGGAGGAAAAGCCCAAAGGGCTTAACTGAAGATGAACCTGCAAACTGAGCGTCAGAGTGCATACGACCCATAGTGTCTGTCATTCGCTCAAATCCGAATATCAGTATTTGTCTTATAGACTATTAAAGCCCTGTAAGTCACTGTCTTATATCAGAATATTCACTCCTAGTTAATAAATCAATGAACTGTAAATCAATAAAGTGGCAGCGTGATATACGCTACCTGAAAATATCTTATTTATTATCAGAAAGCAATGCTTCCACATCCTTTTTCAAAGCAGGTATATGCCTTATGATCAAACTCCAGATAAACTCAGTAGTGACACTGTCATAGCCATGAATTACCCTGTTCCTTGTTGCTATGATTGCTCTGGAATTTGGCAGGCTGAAATCAGGATCATGTTTCAGGATTCGGTTAATGGCTTCTCCCATTATTTCAACATTCCTTTCTACAGCCCTCTGCCTGAGCATATCATTCTGGAAATCTTTGAATCGTTTGGGAGTGTCAGCAAAATAGCTTTCTACCTCTGTCGCGGCATTCAGTATGTCAATCAAATGCTTCTCAATGTACTCATCCATAGACCAAGACTTTAGAATTATCAATGTTTCTTCTCAGAATGGGGTTACGGATAGCCTTATCTTCCAATAAATCAA
>CALFTK010000038.1 GCA_937916465.1 uncultured Bacteroidales bacterium | reverse complement strand
TGCTGGCCAAGGTGCGTCTTCCAACTTTGATGCCAATTCCAATGTCCAATACATATTCTCTAAGTATTAATTTTAAAACTAAAATACTGATATTAACCACTTTACAAGACAAGTTCAGGATATACCGAACAGCCTTGTTTTTTTATAGAGTGCAAAAGTATAAAAAATAGTGATTTACAAACCGTTTACCAAGAAATTTCTTCTACTCCCGAATAATAATTAATTCTTCGTGCCAGAACAAACAGATAATCAGATAGTCTGTTTATGAATTTCAGTAACTCCTGAGGCAATTCAACTTCTGTTTCAAGCGATACAATATTTCTTTCTGCTCTGCGACACACTGTTCTTGCAACATGAGCATACGATGCTGCCAAAGCTCCACCCGGCAGTATAAAACTTCTTTGTGCCGGAACACCTTCCGTTGCATTATCAATTAGCGTTTCTATTTGTGAAATATCATCACTACTTATTCTACAAGATTCCGGGAGTTTTGTGGTCTCTGTATCTGTAGCCAAAATACCACCTATATTGAAGAGTTTTCCTTGAATCCATCGTATATTTTCAGCATCTTCTATATTGTTATTACCTGATATTGCCGAAGCCATAAGGCCGATAAATGAGTTCAATTCATCTATAGTTCCATACGCTTCAAGTCTGGGGTCAGCTTTACTTATACGCTTTCCCCCCACCAACGATGTAGTACCTTTATCGCCTGTACAAGTGTAAATCTTCATATTCTATAATGTTGTTTGTACTTTTTCTTATCAAAAAGCATTATACCCATAGTTCTTGTTTCGTAGGTTTCCCCCACTCTATCATCTTTAATGATATTTGCCCACCATTTATAGGTTAAACTATTATCTATTCCCTCTACAACAATAACCGCATCGGAAGAAACATCTTTCAATATCTGTTCAACTATTTCAGCATAGTGAGCCGTATGGGCTATATGAAAGATGGTTTTGCCAATATTTGTATTCAAAACATCCAACAGATTTTCCATTACATTACCTACGCGGTACGATATATTACCAAAAACAGAGAGATCGTCTCTTACTTTATCTGTAAAAGGGTGTTCGGAATCTATTGTGATAACCTCTATGTCAGACGATACAGATGCAAGATAGGCAGCCGATACACCTGCTGCTGTGCCTATTTCCACTATTGTAAGAGGTAATATATGGTTTACAATGCGGAAAAGCATACAATCAGTATTTTCACTATACTTAGGCAGTTGTGATACAGCTGTCTGACGGAAATCCAAAAGATCAAAATAGGCGTAATAGGGATTCTTTTCGCCCAGAACAAAAACTATAAAGTTATATGCCCATGGGGAATGAACACCGAATCCATGCGATGTAAGCAATCTGTTTCTGGTCAATTTCATATTACCTGTACAATGCTTTTATGTATCCTACACCTAATTTTATATTCAGTTGTATAGGCAAATGGGAATCATCTGAAGTAACATAAGCCTTTAAAGTTTCCCGTTCTTCGCCATATTTTTTGTCACGAATAGAGAGTATCAGACAATCATATACGTTGCCATCATCTGCTTTTATTCTCTTCTTGCCTTCGTAAACAATAAACTGTTCTACAACCATTGTTCCGTTTACCATAGGAAGTGTAACAGTATAACCGGGTACTATTCCTTTTGAACTGAGGCTGCGAGTATATTTAAGCATACTCAACATATCAAATATACGTTTTTGTCTGCTTTCAGTTGCCGAACCTAAAATGGTTCCGTTGTACGAACGTGCTTGCAAATATACACTATATCTGTTCAAATCCTTTGAAAAGTGGGCTGTTTCTACATCATGCCTGTTGTTTTCGTTTGTTGATTTTTGATAAAAAAGACTCTCCCCGTCAATCGTGTTATACGATATCATGGTATCTCTTAAAGAGAAAAACTTATCGGCATATCTACCTGTGGATAGTGTCATTTGGGTACGCACACATTCAATATCATTGTATAATGCCGATGTTTCTGTTAGAGAACTTTCGCCTACCGGCACACTTAAAATGCCGACTGATATGTATAGGTTGTAGTCCAGATTTGCGGAAGACAACTGCAATACAGTTAGCAAAGCCAACAGTGATAAACAAGCTCTTTTTACCCTTTTCATCGGAAAATAATTATTCTAAACTTACTTGCCCGCCTGTTTCTTACGGAATTCATCAAGCTGTTTGAAACAGTGTCTGTCTATTATCTCTTCCAGTTTCCTATCCGGATTATTTCGTATTTCACAGTTATAGTCAAATATCATCATTTCGCCGTTTTTGGCTGTATATGCCTTCCATTTGGGAAGTTCCTTGATATTTGGATTACCTGTCTTGGCAAACTGTGCCCAAACACTGCTCATAATATCTGCAAGTTCATAATCCTGTTCCGTAGGCTGTGGAAGTTCATTTCCGGCACGTTCCAATGTGTTGAAACAGAAATTCAGTTCGTTTCCGTGAACAGAACCCTTATTAATTGGTGAACGCCATGTAAACATATAGGTGTATGTCTTTGCTTTTCTACTTTTTGCCACATAATCGGCTGTAATTATGGTCTTTGGACGGAACAACCAGTCTATACTTAACAGATCTTGAGGAGTATAGTCCGGATATGCTTCGGCAAAGGCATCTATATAGGCATCGGTTTCATCGGCAAAGGTACGCTGTAGTTCGGTACGTGCCTGTTCCAGCGTAATATTACGATTATAGTTCAAGCGCTGTAGTTCGTTGAATGTAGTTCCTATAAGCAATGGTACGTTTGATGATATATCTGCAAAACCGGGCTGGAATGGCTGCTGAAGCACCACTTCACCATCGGGAGTTGGACCGAATCCCCACATCATAGGAGTACCCGGGCGACGTGTTCCTATACTTGCAGCCATAGCACGCTGACCTGCATTGTAAAGTTCTTGATATGGTACATCTTTTATACGGTCTATATCTTTTTCTGAAATACCAAGTTCTTTAAGAACCGCCTTACCCAATTCTTTACTCATCTGATTTGTGTTTACATTCAGAATGGTACCACTCATAATGATTGCTTTGTGGAACAATCCTTTGGCTGATGGCATACACATAAGTGTACCTACCTTACCGCCACCACCGGATTCACCAAATATGGTAACGTTATTTGGGTTACCGCCAAAGTTCTTGATATTGGTCTGAATCCATTCCAATGCAGCAACAATATCCATCATTCCCACATTTCCGGAATATTTGTATTCTTCCGAAACATCAGACAGATCCAGAAAACCGAGTATATTTAATCTATGGTTCAAACTTACTACCACTACATCTTTCTGTGCAAGTTTCATTCCGGGGCTCCATTCCGATGTACCTGAATCGAAACCTCCACCATGAATCCACAGCATAACAGGTTTGTTTGCTTTTGTATCGGTAGTCCAAACATTCAGCACACAGGAATTCTTTTCAGACATCTTTTCTTCCGGCAGTGGGCCGTTTGTCTGTTGCATTACCTGAGGTCCCCACTTATTGCAATCGCGAACACCATCCCAACTATCTACGGGAAGCGGTGGCATAAATCGCTCTACTTTAGCGTATGGAATACCTAGGAAGGCTATTGAACCATCCTGATTAAAACCTCTTACTTTACCCGATGCAGTCTGCACAACCATATCATCGGCCTGCTGTCCGCAAACTGATACCGCCAGCATCAACGAACACAATAAAAACGCAAATCTCTTCATATCAGATATTTTATATGTGGGACAAAGATAGTGAAAGCCGAGCGGAGAAAAAATAAGCAGGCTTATTTTTATGATGAGTGAAGACGAAGTGGTAGCTTGCTACTAAACTTCGGATGAACGAAGCATAATAAAAAACAAACGCAACGCGTTTAGTTTTTTCTCCCGAGGCGCATCCTATCTTATTTAAAGATAGTGAAAGCAAACTTATTTTTTAATTTAATAAAAATAATACTCATACTTGTTTTTTGTTTAATAAATAATTACTAAACTTGCGTTTGATACAATAAATGACGGTAAAGATGAAAGACACTAGTTTAGAAGTGCTTCGCTATGGTTTAAAGAATAAGGCAGGTAGAAGAACTTTCAAATCATCGTCATCGTAGGCGACTTTACTTAAAAATCACTCCTTCAAGAAGACGAAGTATTATTGAAGTACTATGACATCACTTCGATGAGGGTTTTACTAAATAAAATACCTATTTATGATAGAAGTTAGGAACATACAGGGTTTTAATGATTATCTAGATACACTTCTTAATCAAACAGAGTGTGATGATATAGAATTTAAAAGTGCGGCAGGTGGTTTTCCAGGTAGTTTTTGGAACACCTATTCTGCTTTTGCCAACACAAATGGTGGCACTATCGTGTTTGGGGTAAAAGAAACCGATGGTAAATTTTTACTTAATGGACTTTCAGACGAACAAATAGAAAAGTACAAAAAAGATTTTTGGAACAATGTAAACAATCGTTCTACCATCAGTTGCAATCTAATGAATGAGAACAATGTGCTAGATGCTGAATATAAAGGATATAAGTTTTTGCTCTTCTTTGTACCAAGGGCCAACAAAGAGCAACGTCCTATATTCAAAGCTACAGATCCTTACAATGGTACCTACAAACGTAATTTTGAAGGTGATTACCTATGTACACGAAAAGAAGTAATACGAATGTATTCAGATGCGGATGAAAAGCATCCAGCTGATAGTCGCATACTGAAAAATTATACGATGGATGATATTGATAAGGAGACAATCCAAGCATATCGCCAAAAATTTAGTATTTCTTCCCCTGATCACCCGTGGCTGACACTCAATGAATTGGATTTACTAAAAAAACTTGGCGGATACCGTAAAGACAGAGATACAGGTGAAGAAGGTTTTACTGTTGCAGGATTACTTATGTTTGGCAAAAACGAATCTATTACAGATCCTGAATGTACTCCAAACTTTTTCCCTGACTATCGTGAACATCTCACTGAAGATGAAAACGTGAGATGGACAAACCGAATATGTGCAGATGGTACTTGGGAGGCCAACTTATTTAACTTTTATCAGAGAGTTTTACCAAGATTACAATCGGTATTGCCTAAACCTTTTAAGTTGGAAGGTAACACTCGCAAGGATGAAACACCTGCTCATATAGCTGTCAGAGAAGCTCTAATTAATCTATGTGTGCATGCCGATTATACAGAAGATGCTTCGCTTGTTGTTAAGCACAATACAAATGCTTTTGTGTTTTCAAATCCCGGTACTATGTTGGTTTCAAAAGAACAATATTATTCTGGAGGTGAAAGTGTATGCCGCAATAAATCGCTACAGAAAATGTTTTCAATGTTAGGTGTAGCAGAAAAGGCTGGAAGTGGTACAGACAAAATCTTAAAAGGTTGGAAAGAATCCAACTGGAGAGCACCAATGTTAGATGAACATCAAAAACCTGATAAAGTTGAGCTGATTATGCCAATGGAATCTTTACTTTCAGAGAATGTAAAATTAAAATTAGAGGAAAAGTTTGGAAGCATAACAAATAATTTTGAGCATGAAGTCTTTTCTGTTTTAGCTTTAACATGTGATGAAGGTAGTGTTACAAATGAAAGATTACGTTATTCTCTTAATTTACATAAAGGACAAATATCTGAGTTGTTGAAACGTATGTGTCAAAATGGACTACTCGTTTCTCAAGGATATGGCAGAGGTATGAAATATTATCTTCCTGAGAAGAGTAGCAATAACTTATTCTCTATAACAAGCCCAGGAACTAATATGGCAACCTCGGAGAAAAATGTGGCAACCTCAGAGAATAATGTGGCAACCTCAGAGAATAATGTGGCAACCTCATCAAAAAAGAGACTGTCCAATCAACAAATGAATGAATTAATAAGAGTAGTTTGCAGAGAATGGATTTCATTAGAAGACATTGCCTTACGTGTTGGTAAAAATTATAAATATCTTCGCAACCACATTATTCCGCGTATGTTAAAAGAAAAAACCATAGAAATGCTATACCCTGGTACACCAAACCATCCCAAACAAAAGTACAAGATTAAAAATTAAATTCGTGTTTATGAAGAAAAATTTAAAAATATAATTGTCAGAGGTACGACGCACATTGAATCAGAAAAACAAAATCCCTAAATATTTGAGAAATCAATATTTAGGGATTTTTTCGGTGCTCGAAGCGGGACTCGAACCCGCACAGCCGGTTATGGCCAAGGGATTTTAAGTCCCTCGTGTCTACCATTCCACCATTCGAGCAGACCAGTCAGACATTTCTGCGGTGCAAAGATAGTTCTTTTTCAACTTATTGCAAAAAATAGTATCTATTTTTACAAAACTAGTTACAAAGCATAGAGTAAATAACAAGAAAAAAAGCGGGTGCACTTATTCAAAAGCACACCCACCTATTAAATATATGCTACTATTTAGCGTATTAATCTTTGAACTTTGCGCTAATAAATTCGCGGTTCAAACGAGCAATGTTGCTGATAGAGATACATTTTGGACATTCAGCTTCGCAAGCGCGAGTGTTGGTACAGTTACCAAATCCAAGTTCATCCATCTTTGCCAACATAGCTTTTGCACGACGTGCAGCCTCTACCTGACCCTGTGGAAGAAGTGCCAACTGGCTAACCTTAGCACTTACAAACAACATAGCAGAACCATTCTTACAAGCTGCTACGCAAGCACCGCAACCAATACAAGAAGCTGCGTCCATAGCCAAATCGGCCTTCTCTTTCGAGATAGGAATAGCATTACCGTCAGGAACACCACCGGTGTTGATAGATACATAACCACCTGCCTGCATAATCTTATCGTATGCACCACGGTCAACCATAAGGTCTCTGATAACAGGGAAACCAGCTGAACGCCAAGGTTCTACTGTGATTACATCGCCATCATTGAACTTACGCATATAAAGCTGACAGGTTGTTGCACCTGTTGAAGGTCCGTGTGGGTGACCATTTACATAAAGTGAACACATACCGCAGATACCTTCACGGCAGTCGTGATCAAATACTACAGGCTCTTCACCTTTGTTTACCAACTGTTCGTTGAGAATGTCAAGCATTTCAAGGAAAGAGGTATCGGTAGGTATATCCTGCATCTTATACTCTTTGAAAGCACCTTTCTCTTTTGGGCCTCTCTGACGCCATACTTTCAGTGTAAAACTTATATTTTTTTCCATAATGAATGCAGTTTATTAATTCTTGTAATTACGTGTTTGTACCTTGATATACTCATAGTTCAGAGGCTCTTTCAGCAATTCAGGTGATTTACCTTCACCCTGGAATTCCCAACAAGCCACGTATGAGAACTGGTCATCATGACGCAGTGCTTCGCCTTCCGGAGTCTGATGTTCTTCGCGGAAGTGGCCGCCACAAGACTCCTCACGGTTCAATGCATCGTAAGCCATCAACTTACCAATTTCAATAAAGTCAAGAAGACGTAGAGCCTTTTCAAGTTCAACATTCAATGTATCGGCAACACCTACTACACGCAAATCGGACCAGAATACCTTTTCTACCTTCTCCAATTCTGCAAGAGCGGTCTTTAGAGACTGTTCTGTACGTCCCATACCAACATATTCCCACATAATGTGACCAAGTTCCTTATGGATAGAGTCAACAGAACGTGAACCCTTGATAGCCATAATCTTTTCTATCTTCTCCTTTACGCCCTTTTCAGCTGCCTCAAATTCAGGAAGATCTGTGCTGAAACGTGGAACCTGAATCTGGTCTGCCAGATAGTTCTGGATAGTGTAAGGCAGTACAAAGTAACCATCGGCAAGACCCTGCATAAGAGCAGAAGCACCTAAGCGGTTAGCACCGTGGTCAGAGAAGTTACATTCACCAATAGCGAACAAACCTGGGATTGATGTCTGTAGTTCGTAGTCAACCCAAATACCACCCATTGTATAGTGAATAGCCGGGAAGATCATCATTGGTGTCTCGTATGGATTATCGTCTGTAATCTCTTCGTACATATCGAACAGGTTACCATATCTGTCTGCAACAGCCTGTTTACCAAGACGCTGAATAGCATATTTGAAATCCAGGAATACTGCCAAACCGGTGTTGTTTACACCAAAGCCCTTATCGCAACGCTCTTTTGCAGCACGTGATGCAACGTCACGAGGAACCAGGTTACCAAATGCAGGATAACGACGCTCCAAATAGAAGTCTCTATCTTCATCAGGAATATCATTAGGTTTCTTTGTACCTGCCTGAAGTGCCTTAGCATCTTCCAGTTTCTTTGGAACCCAAATACGACCGTCATTACGCAGTGATTCAGACATCAAAGTAAGTTTTGACTGCTTGTCACCATGAACAGGAATACAGGTTGGGTGAATCTGTGCAAATGCAGGGTTAGCAAACCAAGCACCTTTACGGTAGCACTGCATAGCTGCAGAACCGTTACTACCCATAGCGTTTGTTGACAAGAAGTAAGCATTACCATAACCACCTGTACCAATAACTACAGCGTGTGCTGAACAACGCTTAATTTCACCTGTTACAAGGTCACGATAGATGATACCGCGTGCACGTTCCTTACCGTTTTCGTCCTTAACAAGAACCAAATCAAGCATTTCGCAACGTGTGAACAGTTCAACATTACCCTGATTAACCTGATAGCTGAGTGCTGAATAAGCACCTAACAACAGCTGCTGTCCGGTTTGACCGCGGGCATAGAATGTTCGCGATACCTGAGCACCACCGAATGAACGGTTAGCCAAAGTACCACCATATTCGCGTGCAAAAGGAACACCCTGTGCTACACACTGGTCAATGATATTGTTAGAAACTTCTGCCAAACGATATACGTTAGCTTCACGTGAACGATAGTCACCACCTTTTATAGTATCGTAGAAAAGACGATATACAGAGTCACCGTCATTCTGATAGTTCTTTGCTGCATTGATACCACCCTGTGCTGCAATTGAGTGAGCACGACGTGGAGAATCTTGAATACAGAAACATTTCACTTTGAAACCCAAATCACCTAAAGTAGCTGCTGCAGATGCGCCTGCAAGACCTGAACCTACAACGATGATATCAAGTTTACGTTTGTTTGCAGGGTTCACCAATTTCTGATGAGCCTTATAGTTGGTCCATTTTTCTGCTAATGGTCCTTCCGGAATTTTTGAATCTATTGTAGCCATAAATTATTGACGATTTTCAAATTATAAAGTACTCTTTACATACTCCAAAACAAAGTTTGAATCTATCAGGCTCTGTGCAAGGAACAACAGAGGAACGGCAATAAAGCCGATAACGATGATAGTGGTATAAACATTGCTGATAACCTCAAGACGTTTAATCCAGTTCTTACCATTCCAACCGATAGTGTGCAAAGCACTCCAGAAACCATGTGAAAGGTGGAACCAAATTGCTGCCAACCATATTACATAGATAGCAACTGTCAATGGATTTGAGAAATTGATAGCGATAAGTGCAGCACCATTTGTTGGAGCAATTGACATGCCCTGGTAAACCAAAGCTTCGTGTCCGCCAACAATTTCAGTAAGCTGCATCTTTGACCAGAAGTGTACCAAATGTAATGCAAGACCCAAGATTACGATGATACCAAGTACCAACATATTCTGTGAAGCCCACTCAACACCTTTTGGTTTTGCAGTTACTGCATAACGTTCGCTACCGCGAGCTCTGCGGTTCTGAATCTGCAGTATGAAAGCATACACAATGTGAATAACTACGAGAGCTGCCAAACCTACAGTTGCAACAAGTGCATACCAGTTTGCTCCCAAAAACTCACACACCTTGTTGTACCCTTCGCCTGAGAAGAGTGCAACAGCGTTCATCGCCATGTGAAATGTCAAGAAAAGGATAAGACCCAATCCTGAAACACTCATCACCAACTTTCTTCCGATGGATGAATTAATTAACCACATAAAGTTTAAAATTTGTTGTTATTTAGTTTATATTAATAATCTAATATTCTGCAAAGATACATTTTTTCATTTTTAACACAACAACTATATGATGTTAATTGTTTTTCAAATAGACAAAATGTGCTACTTTTGCACTACTTTATTTAACAGAGATGGAATTTAAGTACGACATAGTAGTTGTAGGTGCCGGTCATGCCGGATGCGAAGCCGCCGCTGCTGCCGCCCAAATGGGTTCAAAAACCTGTCTTATAACCATTGATATGAACAAGATAGGACAGATGAGTTGTAATCCAGCTATAGGCGGTATAGCTAAAGGACAGATAGTCAGGGAAATAGATGCACTTGGAGGACATACCGGTTTGGTTACTGACAGAACTGCTATACAGTTTAGAATACTAAACAGATCGAAAGGACCTGCTATGTGGAGTCCAAGAGCCCAATGCGACAGAGGCAAATTTATCTGGGCTTGGAGAAACGTACTTGAAAACCAGGAAAATCTGAATATTTGGCAAGACACTGCCACCGAAGTTATTGTAGAAAACGGTGAAATTCAAGGAGTTAAGACTCTTTTAGGAGCAACATTCCGTTGTAAATGCCTAATTATTACAGCCGGAACATTCCTAAATGGACTTATGCACGTAGGAAGCGTACAGATACCCGGAGGTAGAGTAGCCGAACCGGCTTCATATATGCTTACCGAATCCATAACCAGACATGGAATAACAGCAGGAAGGATGAAAACCGGCACTCCCGTAAGAATAGACAAGCGTAGCGTACATTTTGAAGAGATGGAACGTCAGGACGGAGAGAACGATTTCCACCGTTTTTCATTCATGGACTCCCCTACCCAACTGAAACAGTTATGCTGCTGGACCTGTTTTACAAATAGTAAGGTGCACGACATTCTGCGTTCAGGATTGAAGGATTCCCCACTCTACAATGGACAAATACAGAGCATAGGCCCACGTTACTGCCCAAGCATAGAGACAAAACTGGTTACATTCCCAGACAGAGAACAACACCAGCTGTTCCTTGAACCCGAAGGCGAAGATACAAACGAAATGTACCTTAACGGATTCTCATCATCAATGCCCATGGATATACAGATTAGAGCATTAAAAGAGATACCCGCTTTTAGAGATCTGGTGGTATATAGACCGGGTTACGCAATAGAATATGACTATTTTGACCCCACACAACTAAAACGCAACCTTGAATCTAAAGTTATAAAGAACCTGTTTATGGCAGGTCAGGTAAACGGCACAACGGGTTACGAAGAGGCTGCAGGACAAGGAATTATAGCCGGTATAAACGCCCACATAAACTGCCATGGCGGCACTCCATTCACTTTAGGACGCGACGAAGCATATATTGGTGTACTTATAGATGACCTCATAAACAAAGGCGTAGATGAACCATACAGAATGTTCACATCGAGAGCTGAATACAGAATTCTGCTAAGACAGGACGATGCTGACATCAGACTTACTGAAAAATCTTACAATGCAGGACTTGCTACTACAGAAAGATATAACAGAATGAAGAGCAAGCAGAATCAGATAGAACAAATTATTGGATTCTGCAGAAGCTTCTCTGTAAAACCTGCTCTTATAAACGATTCTTTAGAGAAATTAGGCACAACCCCACTTAAAGAGGGTTGCAAACTTTCAGACCTTGTTATTAGGCCACAAATAAATCTGAACAACATTCAGAAATATATCAAACCATTGCAGGCAGAACTAAACAAGATTGAAATAGAACGAAAAGAAGAGATTGTTGAAGCAGCAGAAATAGCAATTAAGTACAACGGCTATATTGAAAGAGAAAGACAGATTGCCAACAAAATGAAACGTCTGGAAGATATTAGGATAAAAGACAAGTTCGATTACAGCAATCTTCAATCTCTATCTACAGAAGCAAGACAGAAACTTGCCAGAATAAATCCTGAAACCTTGGCCGAAGCCAGCAGAATTCCAGGAGTATCGCCAAGCGACATAAATGTACTGCTTGTTCTTTTGAATAGATAAGAGCAACTGTTCCACGTGGAACATTAATCAAAAAACAACATAGCAAAGATATTCTTGAACAAAGCGAATATGAAAGAGAATGCATATTACGAAGAAAAATTAAAGCCAATTGTTCAGAGTCTTCCTGAAAAACCGGGTTGTTATCAATATTTGAACACCAACGGACAGGTTATCTATGTGGGAAAAGCAAAAAACTTAAAAAGAAGAGTCTCTTCATATTTTATTAAAGAACAACAGACGTATAAAACCAAACTTCTTGTAAAACAGATAGCAGACATTAAGTACATTGTAGTAAATAGCGAATGGGATGCATTGCTACTTGAAAACAACCTGATAAAAAAGTATAAGCCAAAGTACAACATTCTGTTAAAGGATGACAAAACATATCCATCCATTTGTATTACAGGGGAACAGTTTCCACGTGTATTCAAAACCAGAAATATAGTAAGAAACGGAAGCTCATATTATGGTCCATATAGCCACGTAGGTACTCTGAATGCGCTTTTAGCACTTATTTCTGAAGTATATAGTATTAGAACATGCAAACATACATTAAATGAAACAGATATTCAAAAGGGGAATTACAAGGAGTGTCTGGAATATCATATAAAAAGATGTAAAGCACCATGTATAGGATTGCAAAGCAAAGAAGATTATAACAAGGAGATTAGCGAAATAAGAGAGATTCTAAAAGGTAAAACAATAGAACTAAGCAAAAACATACTTGATGAGATAAAAAAAGAGGCTGCAAAACTAAACTTTGAGCGGGCTCAAGTTCTTAAAGAGAAATACCAGACTCTAGCAGCCTTTACAGAGAGAAGTCAGGTGGTAAGCAGCGGATTGGACAACGTAGATGTATATTCAATAGAAGAAGACGAAGATGTAGTATTTGTAAACTATATGCATCTTTCAAACGGATGTATAAACCAAGCATTCACTTTTGAATATAAAAGAAAATTGGACGAAAGCATTGAAGAGATGCTGCTGACAGGGTTTGCAGAGATGCGAACAAGATATAAGAGTAACGCAAAAGAGGTTATAGTACCCTTTAAACCGGAAACCAATATAGATGGGGTAGAGTGGGTAGTACCGCAAAAGGGTGAAAAGAAGAAACTGTTAGACCTATCTATACTTAACGTAAAACAGTATAGAGCAGATAGACTGAAGCGATCTGATAAACTCAATCCGGAACAAAAACAGACCAGAATACTAAAAGAACTTCAGAACCTGCTCAAAATTGAAAAAATACCACTTCATATTGAATGTTTTGACAATTCACATATATCGGGAAGCGATGCTGTAGCAGCCTGTGTTGTTTATAAGAATGGTAAAAAAGCAAAAAACGAATACAGACTATTTAACCTGAAAGAAGAGAGTGGGGGAGATGACTATGCTTCAATGTACGAAGTAATGCATAGACGATACTCTAGAATGGTAGAAGAAGATAGTAAACTACCCGATTTAATTATTGTGGACGGAGGTAAAGGACAGATGTCAATAGCAAAGGAAGTTATTGATAATCTGCATATTAACATAAACATAGCAGGATTGGTTAAAAACAATCATCATAAAACTTCAGCACTCTTATTTGGTTTTCCACAAATGGAAGTTGGAGTGAAAGCCGATTCAGAACTGTTTCGATTTTTAGAACAGATGCAAGAAGAGGTACACAGAGTAGCAATAAGTTTCCACAAAAAGAAGAGAAGTAAAAGACAAATTGCATCTGAACTAACTGATATTAAGGGAATTGGAGAAAAAACATCGGGAGTTTTGCTTAAAGAATTCAAAAGTATAAAGCGAATTAAAGAGGCAAGTTTTGAAGACCTGGCACAAGTAATAGGAGAAAGCAAGGCGCATATTATTATAGAATGGAAAAATAGCAGTACAAAATGAGAATAGTAATACAGAGAGTAACCGAAGCAAATGTAAAGGTTGAAGGTAAAATATGCGGTAAAATAGGGCATGGTCTCCTAATTTTGGTAGGAATAGAGGAATCAGACAGCAACGACGATATAGAATGGCTATGCAAAAAGATAGTAAATATGCGTATTTTTGACGATGAAAACGGCATAATGAACAAAAGCATTATTGATATAGATGGTAACATACTTGCCATCAGCCAGTTTACACTGATGGCACAGACAAAAAAAGGAAACAGACCATCATACATAAGAGCTGCAAAGCCTGAAATATCAATGCCTCTATACAATGAATTTTGCAAAAAACTATCGTTGGAATTGGGAAAAACTGTTGAAAGGGGTATCTTTGGTGCTGACATGAAAGTATCACTGCTCAATGACGGCCCGGTGACAATATTAATGGATACAAAAAATAAAGAGTAGATTATATGGAAGAATTTGAATTTACACAAGACCGTTACAACGAAGCGTTATCAAAATACAACGTTTCCATCGATAAAAAAGGGGTTGAAAAAGGGGTTGAAAAAGCCAAAGCAGACGCAGAAAAGTTGACAGATAAAGCCACTGTTGGCAGCATAATTAGTCTGATAGATCTTACCACATTGAAACCCAATGATAATGAAGAGAGTGTTCTGCAACTTGTGGAAAAGGTAAACCATTTAGACGATGAACATCCTGATATTCCATCAGTTGCATCAATTTGCGTATATCCCAACTACGCGGCAGTAGTAAGTGAATCACTTGAAGCAGACAGCGTTAAGACCTGTTGCGTAGCAGGAGGTTTTCCTTCATCACAAACTTTTACTGAAGTAAAGATAGCTGAAGTATCGCTTGCACTTCACGATGGTGCAGAAGAGATTGATATTGTGCAAAATACAGGAAAATTTCTAAACGGCGATTACGAATATATATGCAGTGAAACAGAGGAGATAAAGGATATTTGTCAAGATAAAACATTAAAAGTGATAATAGAATGTGGTGCTTTACAAACACTTGAAAATGTGAAGAAAGCATCAATTTTGGCAATGTATTCAGGTGCTGATTTCATAAAGACATCTACCGGAAAAGAGGTTACCGGAGCTGACCCATGTTCATTTTACGTAATGTGTAAAGCTATAAAGGAGTACCATGAAGAAACCGGCAGAAAAATAGGTGTGAAAGCAGCAGGTGGAATAAGCACAAAAGAAGATGCACTTCTCTATTACTGCATAGTAAAAAATGTTTTGGGAGAAGAGTGGCTTAACAGTAATCTGTTCAGAATAGGAGCAAGCAGACTATTTGATAAACTATTAGCAGAGATTATTTCTCCCTGTTAATAATAACATCGAGATAGGTTTGTAAGGCACGTCTCAAATCATCTGAAATATATGCAGGCAACAGACTGATTGCCTGCTTTTTTAATTCCTGCATTTTAGCTTCGGCATACTCTATTCCTCCATTCTGAATAGTATAATCAGTTATCTCTTCTATCTGATCATTAGTTGCAGAAAGAGAACGGACGTTTTGAATATACAACGACCAGTCTCTGTCACTATTGGTAAGAGCATAAATAGCCGGAAGAGTAAACTTTCCTTCACGCAAATCATTGCCAAAGGGTTTACCTATTTCAGTAGATTTATAATAATCAAAAATATCATCTTTAATCTGGAAGCATAGACCTATAATTTCGCCAAACCTACGCATATTCTCTACTTCCTGTTCGGATGCACCACACAAAAAAGCAGACATTTCTGCAGCCGTTGCAAACAGATATGCTGTCTTTTTTGTTATTATGTCAAAGTACAAATCTTCCGATAAATTGGGTAAATTCAACGCATCCAACTGAATAATTTCACCTTCAGAAAGAGTCCCTATAAGAGAAGAAATTGTACCAACAGAACGTATATTATCAGTCATGGTAATCTCTTTCAGACCCATAGAGACAACATAATCGCCAAGCAATACAGCTAACCTATTATCATAAACAGCGTTGGCTGAATCTTTTCCTCTACGCTTATCGCTTTCATCTATAACATCATCGTGAATCAAACTACCCTGGTGAAGCAGTTCAATAGATGCAGCAAGATGATAAACAGATTCAGGAACTGCACCAAAACATTTGGCTGTAAGCAATACCAGTAGCGGACGCATCATCTTTCCATTTCTTTCTGCCAGAAACTTTAACAGTACATCTACAGAAGAAACTTTATTAGAAAACAATGACGTATAATAAGTTCTGAATTTTGAGAACTCATCCTGTATAGCTGAAACTATTATTTCCTGATTTGACATCTGAAACTAAGCGATAATATAGTAGTGCAAAGGTAGTGCAAGACAAGCGAAAGAAAAAGCAGATTCCGCTTTTTTTACTTACCACAATAGAAGAATAAAATATAGTTAATACTCTTTCAGTGAAAGCAAATGTGTAAAATGAAAAAAAAACAGTACTTTTACTCCATAATAGTAATATCCAAAAAGAAAAGATGGAAAGGTTATTTTTACTCGATGCATACGCAATTATATACAGAGCATACTATGCTTTCTTAAAGAATCCACGTATTAATTCCAAAGGATTGAACACATCAGCTATATTAGGATTTGTCAATACACTGGAAGAGATTATTGCAAAAGAGAAACCTACACATCTTGGAGTTGCATTCGACCCTGCCGGTGGAACATTCCGCCACGAACTGTACAAAGAGTATAAAGCCCAAAGAGAAGAGACTCCTGAAACTATCAAAGAATCGGTACCTATTATTAAGGAGATAATCAAAGCCTATAATATTCCAATATTGGAAGTGGCAGGATTTGAGGCAGACGATGTAATTGGTACACTGTCAAAACAAGCCGATGAAAAGGGTGGGATAGAGACCTACATGCTTACTCCCGATAAAGACTACTGTCAATTGGTATCAGATACATCATTTGTTTATAGGCCCAGATATGGAGACAGCGGATATGAAGTTATGACTCCGAAAATAGTAAAGGAGAAGTACGAAATATCAGATACAAGCCAGATTATAGACCTATTGGGATTGATGGGTGACAGTTCCGATAATATTCCGGGTTGTCCCGGGGTTGGACCAAAGACAGCACAAAAATTGATAGCTGAATTTGGCAACATAGAGAATATTCTTGCAAACACAGACAAGTTAAAAGGATCGGTAAAAAACAAAATAGAAGAGAACAGAGAGAAGATTGAATTCAGTAAATTACTTGCCACTATAAGAAGAGATGTTCCTATTGAACTTGATATGGAAATGTTGAAAGTGGAAAAACCGGATTTGAAAAAAATCAAAGATCTTTTTACCGAACTTGAATTCCGAACACTTATAAACAGACTTGCTGAAAGAGAGAACAACAACATTACAACAAATTCTGAAACGAAGCCAACACCAACAAAAAATGATGGTTTCAGTGGTGATTTGTTTGATGTATTTGTGGATAACGATACAGATATTTTCAAAAATTCAAATCTCAGCGACATAAAATCGACTTATCACAACTACTATCTGGTTGATAATGTAGAAGATGTAAAACAGTTATGTGCAAAAATTTTAGATACCAAATTTTGCTGTTTTGATACAGAAACATCAGGTATTAACCCAATTACTGCAAAATTGGTAGGAATAAGCTTTTCAATTAAAGAGCATGAAGCATTTTATATTCCAATAACCACCGATGAAGAAAAAAACAGAGAAATAGTATCAATAGTTAAAAATGTGCTGGAAGACGAAGACATTTTGAAAATAGGACAGAACATTAAATATGATATTTTGGTTCTTTCAAACTTGGGAATAGATGTTAAGGGAAAAATGTTCGACACTATGATAGCCCATTATCTGTTGCAACCTGAATTACATCATGGAATGGATTATCTGGCCGAAATATACCTGAATTATAAAACCATCCATATAGAAGAACTTATAGGAGAAAAAGGAAAGCATCAGGGCAATATGGCAAATCTCTTTCCGGAACAGGTATATGAATATGCTTGCGAAGATGCAGATATAACACTACAATTAAAAAATATACTTGAAGTAGAACTAAAAAAAGATGGAACATATACTCTATTCAACGAAATAGAGATGCCACTTGTAAAAGTACTGGCATATATGGAGAAGAATGGAGTAAGAATAGACACCCAATCATTAAAAGAGACATCCGACACTTTTAATGGTAGAATGAAAAATATTGAGAAAGAAATATTTTCACTTGCCGGCATAGAATTCAATATACTGTCACCTAAACAGGTAGGTGAAGTTCTATTTGACCGATTAAAAATAGTAGATAAGGCTAAAAAGACCAAGACCGGACAATATGTAACATCCGAAGAGGTGTTGGAAGGATTACGCCATAACAATCCAATAGTAGATAAAATACTGCAATATCGTGGACTTAAAAAGTTACTTGGTACATACGTAGATGCACTGCCACTGCTTGTTAACAAAGAGACAGGTAAAATACATACATCATTCAACCAAACTGTAACTGCAACAGGCAGATTAAGTTCCAGTAATCCAAATCTTCAAAATATTCCTATAAGAGACGAAGATGGCAAAGAGGTAAGAAAAGCATTTATCCCTGATGAAGGCTGCACATTCTTTTCGGCCGACTATTCACAGATAGAATTAAGAATTATGGCACATCTCAGTGGAGATGCTAATATGATAGAAGACTTTAACCATGGTAACGATATTCATGCTGCTACTGCAGCCAAAGTATTTGGAAAACCAATAGAAGAGGTTACAAAATTGGAAAGAAGTAAAGCCAAAACTGCAAATTTTGGAATCATATACGGTATATCAGTATTTGGACTTGCTGAAAGAATGGGGGTTAACCGGGCACAGGCTAAAGAACTTATAGATAACTATTTCAAAACATATCCCGGTATTAAACAGTATATGGATTTGTCAATAGAAAAAGCAAAGGAGAAACAATACATAGAGACAGTCCTGCATAGAAAACGTTATCTGCCAAATATAACATCGGGTAACGCCATTGTACGTGGATTTGCTGAAAGAAATGCCATAAATGCTCCTATTCAAGGTAGTGCTGCCGACATTATCAAAAAAGCAATGATAGGTATCTATAACAGATTTATAAAAGAAAATATTAAATCTACCATGATACTGCAAGTACATGACGAATTAAATTTCAATGTAGTAAAAGGAGAAGAAGAGATAGTAAAAAACATAGTACTGGAAGAGATGCAAAATGCTTATCCTATGTCAATACCTCTTGTTGCCGATTACGGTTGGGGTAAAAATTGGTTAGAAGCACACTAACCAATTATATCTTTTAACTGTTTGGCAAATTCCCACAGCACTATTCCTGCCGATACAGATACATTTAATGAATGTTTTGTACCATATTGGGGTATTTCTAATGATATATCAGAAATATCAACTAACTCCTGTTGCACTCCTTTAACTTCATTACCTAATATCAAAGCATAATGTTTTGAAGAATCGGCTTTAAATTCATCTAATTTTATACTCTGTTCCACCTGCTCTACCGATACAATAGTATATCCTTCCATTTTCAATTTTTCTACAACATCTATTGTATTGGAATAATACTCCCATTTTACTGAATCTTCAGCTCCTAAAGCCGTTTTATGTATTTCGGTCAATGAATTATCCGGAGTAGCTGTAATGCCACATAAATATATCTCATTTATTCTAAAAGCATCGGAAGTTCTAAACACAGATCCTACATTATGCAGACTTCTCACATTATCAAGAACTACAACTACAGGTAATTTTTTACTCTCTATAAAAGAATACTTGTCTATTCTGTTTAATTCCGATACTTCTAATTTTCTCATATACTATAATACTTCTCTATAACTGTCTGCAAAAATACTCTTTTTAATTTTTACTATAAAAAAAGGTTGTGAATAAGTATGTTGATATCTACAAATAGATGTTGATAAATTACATTTTTACTGTTGATAAAATAGAGTAAAAAAAACAGTAAATATTTTGGTTATTTTTTTCTATTGTCGACTTATAAATAAATTTCAAAATCTACTGTTTAAAACCCCTTTTTTTATTTTTATTTTTTAACCAATTATAAACAATATATTCATTTTCTAAATCTACTTATAACTATATTAACAGAACTGTTGAAAACTCTATATTTATTTATAAATCATTTATTTAGTATGTTTATTATTTGTTTAGTTTCTTATAAAAAAAGTTTATAAAATAATTCTGTTAAAACTTTACTAAACATATCAACAGTATCAACAGGATATAATTATTATAATAAATAAGAGATATTAAAATAAAACTATATAATATTATCTTATAACTGTTATACTGACAGATGTTGATTTGGAATTATTCAAATCGGTTATAATGGCATGATATATTCCTGATGATACTCTATTGCCGTTTATATCATTTATATTCCAGGTAAAAGTACCACCATTAGAATATCCTTTATATACAAGTGATCCTGAAGTAGATAAAATTCTTACCATACATTTATCAGACATTCCAATTAAAGTTACAACTCCGTCAAAATTAGAATTAACAGGATTAGGATATACTTTAATATTACTTTCATATAGGCTGTTTTCAGGCTCTGTAGCGTCACCACCATATTCTATTAATCCAAGTGATGTTCCTATAAAAACGGAGCCGGTAGAAGAATTAATAGCTATACTTTGAATATAGTTAGATGGTAATGGAGAATTATTTGTAGTAAAGTGTTGTATTGTCTTTTTTCCATCTTCAGAAATAAGAAAAATACCATTATTCTGTGTTCCAATCCATTTTCTATTGGCATTATCTATACAAATAGCAGTAGTATAAACACCGCTTAACAAATAGTCGGCTAATCCTGAACCATCATTTCTTGGTATTTTTACTCTTTCAAATATAACATTATTATTAGAAAGAAAATCTGATGGATTTCTAAGAACAAAAACTCCTCTATCAGTTCCTAACCACATTTCTCCGTTTAGGTCAAAATCAAAACAGAATATATCATTTATTGTCTCTGTTGTTCCATCCTGATTAGTAAAGGTAGGACCTATAAATTTATGTTTGTCATCTTTATCATTAAAAGGTGTATTGTTTAAGTTTACGCAAAACATTCCTGCTTTATATCTTGATGAATTAGTCCATAATAAACCATTGTCATCAAATACAAGTTTTCTAAATGTAGGGAGACCGGAAATTTCAGGATAGTAAAGACCTTTCCAACTACCATCCGGTTTCATAACCTTAATAATAGTATCAATTTCGTTGTTTACCATCCATAAATTTCCACTATTATCATATTGAAGTCCATCAACACTAACATAATTTTTTGGATTGGCAGGAATAATTGTTGTCAATCCGCTATTATTATATGTATGTAATTTTATAAAGTTATTATCTTTAAATTCATATAAACCATGTCTTCCCGATCCTACAAAGTAGTGATTTTCTTCTTTTGGATCTTCAACAATAGATGTAAGATTTATATATTTTACTCCGGTTTTAGAAGAAATATCATCATCAAGATAACTCCATCTATCATTATTATAAATCATAACAGTACCTTCATAATCTATATTGGAATAGTTATGTGTACCACCTACCATTAACATTTTATTGTTTTTGGAAAAAGTAATATAGTGTGAATAGTTTCTTCTGGGACTGTTTGGTAAAATTTCATATCTTTTACAAACAATATTATTATCACTAATAGAAAACTCTGTTAATCCTTTATTACCTTGACATATCCATATATTAGTATCATCAATAAATATATGATTAACATTGGTTTCTGTTAAACTATATACATATTTATCTGATAATGAATTGAATATATATAATTCATTTTGTTTATATATAGCCAATTTTTCATCACTTTGATTTATTGTTATAATATTGTTTATAATAACTTCTTTACTATAATTATCAATTATAATTTTATAAAGTGTTCCGTTTATATCTTTTCCTATAACATAATCATCAAAAAGAAATAGTGAAGTAAAAACATCATCAGATACTTTATTCCATTTAGCAAAATCCAAAAGATTATCATTAATATTGCCAATGTACAGACCATCTTCTGTAGCAGTTATAATTTCGCTGTTATGAATAATTGTAGATTTAATGGTTTTACCTAAATTGTAACTATTTGATATTTCCAGTTTATCTATATTAAAAACTACTATACCAAATGCAGTAGATAAATATGCATTAGAACCATCTATATAAGTATCATAAATGGTTTTATCTGTAATAATACTATTCTTTATGTCTGTAAAATTATATATAGTTTCATCTTCATAAAGAACGTCAATATTTCCGTTTGAGTAGATAAGCAACATAGCTTTTTCAGAATTGCAGTAAGCTATATCGGAAATGTAAGTGTCACTAAGTCCACCTATTTTATCATATATATACAGACTATTATCTTCGGAATCGAATGAATATATAGAACCGGAACTTAAAACAAATATTTTGTTAAAAGCTTTCAGACTTTTAGTGGCATTATGATATGAAAAATGTGTTCTCCATTCTCCGGTAGGAATTGTAGCCGATGTATAAGTAAACGGCAAAAGCAGCATTACCGCAATCATTGCTGCGGTATATACTGCCTTTGTCAATACTCTGTTCATATACTGTTTAAATAGTTATACAATTTTTCAACAGCTAAAGCTCTATGGCTTATATGGTTTTTACTGTCGTTTCCCATCTGAGAGAAAGTTTGTGAAAAACCTTCAGGAATAAATATAGGATCATATCCAAATCCGCCGTCACCGGCTTTCTCTTTTGCAATACTTCCTTTTACAATTCCTTCAAAGAGAAATTCCTTTCCCTCTATTATTAACGCAATAACTGTTCTAAATTGTGCAGAGCGGTCACTTTTTTTCTCTAATTCATTCAGAAGTTTGTTCATATTGGCTTCCGAATCGTGATTTCCTGCATATCTTGCGGTATGTACTCCCGGTGCTCCGCCTAAAGCAGTTACCTCTAAGCCTGTATCGTCAGCAAAGCAATCTACCCCATATTTTTCGTACAGAAAACGGGCTTTCATCAGTGCATTACCTTCCAGAGTATCGGCTGTTTCAGGAATATCTGCATCACAGCCAATATCTTTAAGGCTCTTAATGGTAAACCTACTACCTAAAATACTGCGAACTTCGTCCAGTTTATGGGCGTTGTTTGTGGCAAAGATAAGATTATCAGATAACAACATTCACAATCTTTTTAGGTACTACAATCACTTTGCGAATAGGTTTGCCATCTATGTAAACAATAGCCTTTTCATTGCTTAAAACAGCATCCTGAATATCTTGAGCTGAAGCTTCAGCAGGGAAATCCATTGTAAAGCGGGTCTTACCATTGAAAGATATAGAATAGGTTATACTATCTTCTTTCAAATAATCTTCATTACATACAGGCCATTCAGAACAGCATACACTGTTATTATTGCCTAAAGTATGCCAAAGTTCTTCAGCTATATGAGGCATAAATGGTGCAGCAAGTCTTATTAAAATATTAAGAACCTGTTTGTTGTGCGATTTAAGTGATATAAGTTCATTGACGCATATCATAAACGCACTTACTGAAGTATTGTATGAGAAGTTCTCTATATCTTCTGTAACCTTCTTTATAAGTTTGTGTATAGATTTCAGTTCCTCTTTGGTAGGTTCTGTATCGTTAACAACATATTCACCTGTTCTGTTATCAAAGAATAGATTCCACATTTTACGAATAAATCTGTGGCAACCATCTATACCATTTGTATCCCAAGGTTTTGACTGTTCAAGCGGGCCAAGGAACATTTCATAAATTCTTAATGTATCGGCACCATACTTTTCAATGATAGTATCAGGATTAACCACGTTGAACATAGATTTACTCATCTTTTCTACAGCCCAACCACATATATATTTACCATCTTCAAGTTCAAATTGTGCTGTAGCATATTCCGGACGCCATGCTTTGAATGCTTCAATATCCAGTATATCGTTGCTAACAATATTTACATCCACGTGGAGTGGGGTAGTATCATATTTATCCTTCAGACCCAGTGAAACAAATGTGTTAGTATCCTTTATTCTGTAAACAAAGTTACTTCTACCTTGTATCATACCCTGGTTTATCAACTTGTTGAAAGGTTCTTCAACAGCACTATAACCTATATCGTGTAGGAATTTGTTCCAGAAACGTGAATAAATAAGGTGTCCTGTAGCATGTTCTGAACCACCCAAATACAAATCTACAGATTTCCAATAGTTATCAGCTTTTTCAGAAACAAGACAACTGTCATTGTGCGGATCCATATAACGCAGATAGTATGCTGATGAACCGGCAAATCCTGGCATAGTGTTCAGTTCAAGAGGAAATACTGTTTCGTTATCAATAAGACTCTTTTCAACAACTGAATTGCTCTTTGTGTCGAAAGCCCATTTTGTGGCGTGTCCCAATGGAGGTTCACCTGTTTCAGTTGGTTTGTACTCTTTAACTTCAGGCAGTTGCAATGGTAGGCAATATTCAGGTACCATACAAGGAATTCCATTCTTGTAATATACAGGGAATGGTTCACCCCAGTAACGCTGACGGCTAAAGATAGCATCTCTCAAACGATAGTTTACCTTGATTCTTCCTAAGTTGTTAGCCTTTACATACTCTTTGGTTTTTGCTATAGCCTCTTTTACGGTAAGTCCGTTCAGTACTAAACAACCGTCGTACATCTGCTCTTCGCGAGGAGAATTTACCATAATACCCTCTTTGGCATCAAAGCTCTCTTCAGAAACATCGCAACCTTCAATAAGTGGACGTATTTCCAAACCAAAATGTTTAGCAAAAGCATAGTCACGACTATCGTGTGCAGGTACAGCCATAATAGCACCTGTACCATAACCTGCAAGTACATAATCGCTTATCCAAACAGGTACAGATTCTTTGGTAAGTGGATTAATAGCGTAAGAGCCGCTGAACACACCTGTTACTCTACGGTCTGCTATACGTTCACGTTCAGTACGTTTTTTAACAGCAGCCAAATAGGCATCAACCTCTGCACGCTGTTCTGCAGTGGTAAGTGCATCTACAAGTTCACTTTCCGGTGCGAGAACCATAAAGGTAACACCAAAAATTGTATCAGCGCGTGTTGTAAAAATAGTAAATTCAATATCGCTATCTTTTACCTTAAACTGCATTTCAGTACCTTCAGAACGGCCTATCCAGTTCTTTTGGGTCTCTTTTATGGATTCAGACCAATCAATAGTGTTCAATCCATCGAGCAGACGCTGTGAATATGCCGATACACGCAGACACCATTGTGTCATCTTTTTCTGTTCAACCGGGAATCCGCCTCTTTCAGATACGCCATCTACAACTTCGTCGTTTGCAAGAACAGTACCCAAACCCTGGCACCAGTTTACCATAGTTTCGCCCTGATAAGCTATACGATAGTTCATCAAAACGTCCGATTTCTCTTTTTCTGAGAAACCCTTCCATTCTTCTGCAGTAAATGAAAGTTCTTCTCCACAAGCGGCGTTAATACATTCTGTACCCGATGTTTCAAATTTGCTTATCAATTCAGAAATAGGTTCGGCTTTACAGCTGTCATTGTTATAGTAACTGTTGAACATCTGCTGAAATGCCCATTGTGTCCAATGATAATAACCGGGTTCACAGGTACGTACTTCTCTATCCCAATCAAAACAGAAACCTATCTTATCAAGTTGTTCTCTATATCTGTTAATATTTGCTTGGGTGGTAATAGCAGGATGTTGACCTGTCTGAATAGCATACTGTTCAGCCGGAAGTCCGTATGCATCATATCCCATAGGATTCAACACATTATATCCGCATTGACGTTTGTAACGAGCATAAATGTCGGAAGCAATATATCCTAATGGATGTCCAACGTGAAGTCCTGCTCCCGATGGATAGGGGAACATATTAAGCACGTAGAACTTTGGTTTCGATTCATCTTCTGTTACTTTGTATATCTTGTTTTCTTCCCAATATTTGCGCCATTTAGGCTCAATCGATTTAAAATCGTATTCCATATAGTTATATTTTATTTATGATTATCATCTTTAAGGAGCGCAAAGTTAATAAAATATGCACATAGTCACCTTATTATATGGGATTAACTCTTTATTCCAGAAAAATAAATGGCTTATTCTGTTTAAAAAACGAACGAAAAAGTTATTTTTGCAACTTAATGAAATTAAAAACGATAGAATTATGACAAGTTTATTTGAAAATATCAGCAGTTGGTCATTACTTATCCAAATTTTCATAATAACAGCAGCTATGCTGATAGGTAACATAATAAGACGTAAAATAGGATTTATGAACCGCAGTCTTATTCCAACAGCTTTGATAGGTGGATTGTTGATATTCCTTTTAAAGTTAATACCTTCTTTTAACGATCTCATAGACAAAAATACTATGGAGATAATAACTTACCATACACTTGCCTTGGGATTTATAGCTATGTCACTTCGTGTAAAGAAAGAGTCCTGTGTTACTTCTACTACAAAAGTAATAGAGACAGGTGTTTTAACTATAGGCACATACATAGTTCAGGCATTGGTAGGTTTGGTAATTACTGTTCCTCTGTTTTTGTATTGCATTGATTCAGAATGGTTTGGAAATATATTCTATGCAGGTGGTTTGCTATTACCAATGGGTTTTGGACAGGGTCCCGGTCAGGCTTTAAACTTTGGTTCTATCTATCAGGAGCATGCCATGGCATCAGGTTTACCATTCCAGGGAAAAGACTTTGGATTATCAATTGCGGCTATAGGCTTTATAGTAGGCAGTGTAGTGGGTGTTGTCTATATGAATATTCTACGTAAAAAGGGCAAACTGACTATTGTATCTGACAAGCAGGGTATAAAGACCACAATGGAAGATTACGAAACCGATAATGATATTCCACATTCAGAGTCGGTAGATAAACTGACCATAACATTATCTATGATATTTGTTGTATATCTGTTTGTCTATCTGTTTATGATGGCTATGAATAGTCTGCATTTGGGTAATTTGTGGGAAAACAGCATAAAACCTCTTATTTGGGGATTCAACTTCTTCTGGGGTATTCTGTTTGCATCACTTATGAAAATGATAGTAAAGTTCTTAAGAAAACGCGAAATAATGCACAGAGAGTATCTGAACGATTATCTGTTGAACCGTAGTAGCGGATTCTTCTTTGATATAATGATTGTGGCAGGAACAGCTGCTATCAGCTTTGAAAACTTGAAATCATTTATAATCCCATTGCTATTAGTATGCTTGCTGGGTGCTATAGCAACATTTATCTATATAAATTGGGTGTGCAAAGAACTATACAAAGGATATGAATACGAAGCATTCTTTGCTATGTTTGGTACACTTACGGGAACAGCCAGCAACGGTATGATTCTGTTGCGTGAAATAGACCCTAAATATGAAACACCTGCTGCAAATAATCTGGTATTGCAAAATATTCCTGCCGTAGTTTTGGGATTGCCAATATTGTTAGTGTTGGGATATGCTCCAAACAGTTTACAAGCCACATATATAACTATAGGAATAGTATCTGTACTTTGGGTTGTTGCCACATTGTTCATATTCAGAAAGCGTATCTTCAAAAAATTTAAGAAGTAATACCAAACAAATAACTATCTATGGCAGAGAAGAAGGCCACTGAGACTCCCATGATGAAGCAGTTCTTTGAACTGAAAGCAAAACACCCCGATGCTGTTTTGCTGTTTCGTTGTGGTGATTTCTATGAAACATATTCGCAAGATGCGGTAGAAGCTGCCGAAATTTTGGGTATAACCCTTACAAAACGAAATAATGGCAATCAATCCAAATCTTTGGAGATGGCAGGCTTTCCACACCATGCTTTGGACACCTATTTGCCAAAACTGATACGTGCCGGCAGACGTGTGGCTATCTGTGACCAGTTAGAAGACCCGAAACTTACCAAGAAACTTGTAAAACGTGGTGTAACAGAGTTGGTTACTCCCGGTGTTGCCATAGGCGATAATGTACTTACCGGAAAAGAGAACAACTTTTTAGCAGCCGTTCACATAGCTAAGGGAGCTTGCGGAGTAGCCTTTTTAGATATCTCTACAGGTGAATTTCTAACATCGCAAGGTCAGTGCGATTATATAGAGAAGCTTTTAGCAAACTTTATGCCTAAAGAGGTATTGATTAAACGCGATACCAAAAAGAACTTCCAACAGATATTTGGCAGCAAATATTTTCTGCAGGAATTAGACGATTGGGTATTTACAGAAGAGTATGCAACCGATAAACTGCATCGACATTTCAAAGTAAAGAATTTGAAAGGCTTTGGAGTAGATCATTTGCGAACCGGAATAATAGCTTGTGGTGCCGTACTCAAATATCTGGAGGAGACACTTCATAACAACATAGGCCATATAGCAACCATTTCCCGAATAGAAGAAGATAAATATGTAAGATTAGATTCCTTTACTATTCGAAATCTGGAGTTAGTACACAGTTCAAACGAAGACGGTAAATCACTTTTACAGATAATAGATAAAACATCAAGCCCAATGGGCGCCCGTCTGTTGCGTAGATGGTTACTCTTTCCATTGAAAGATGCCAAAGCTATCAATGCCAGACTTGATGTTGTAGATACAATGTTCCGTAATCCGCAAACGGAAGAGGATTTAAAAGAATATCTCTGTCAGATAGGCGATTTGGAACGTCTTGTATCCAAAGCAGCTGTGTTGCGTATCAACCCACGAGAAATGGTCTCATTAAATATGGCGTTACGCTGTATAGACCCCATAAAAGAGATATGTGGTTCTTTGCAAGAGAGTGGTTTATCTGTATTGGCAGAAAAACTGCAATCATGTAGTGAACTATGTGAAAAGATAGAACATACCATTCGTCAGAACCCTCCAATGTTACTGAACAAGGGTGGGGTAATAGCTGATGGTGTAGATGAAGAATTGGATCGTTTAAGAAATATATCGTATTCAGGAAAAGACTATCTGCTGCAGATACAGAACAGAGAATCGGAAGAGACCGGTATTCCAAACCTGAAGATAGCCTTTAATAGCGTATTCGGTTACTACATAGAGGTGCGTAACACATATAAAGATAAAGTGCCTGAACGCTGGATAAGAAAGCAGACACTTGTAAATGCAGAACGCTATATAACCGAAGAACTGAAACAGTACGAAGAACAGATACTTACTGCCGAAGATAAGATTCTGGCCATAGAGAACAGAATATACGGTGAAATGGTACAATCCATACTTCCGTATATAAAAGATATACAGACCAATGCCACTGTTTTGGCACAATTAGACTGTTTGGTATCGTTTGCCACTCTGGCACGAGAAAATAACTACATACGTCCGGTAGTAGATGATAGTCTGGCGCTTGATATCTGCGAAGGTCGTCACCCTGTAATAGAGAAACAGTTACCATTGGGCGAAGAGTATGTATCCAACAATCTCTATGTAGATACTTCAAAAGAGCAGATACTTATAATAACCGGTCCTAATATGGCCGGTAAATCGGCATTGTTAAGACAGACAGCGCTTATCACCATAATGGCACAGATGGGTTCGTATGTACCAGCTACAAGTGCACGTATAGGTATAGTAGATAAAGTGTTTACCCGTGTAGGTGCCAGCGATAACATATCGGCAGGCGAATCCACCTTTATGGTAGAGATGACAGAGGCATCGAATATTCTGAACAACCTATCATTGCGTAGTTTGGTGCTATTCGATGAATTGGGACGCGGCACATCCACATACGACGGTATCTCTATAGCGTGGGCTATAGTTGAACATATACACGAACATCATAGTGCGCACGCTCGCACACTGTTTGCCACCCACTATCATGAACTTAACGAAATGGCATCCACATTCAGCCGTATTCGCAATTACAACGTAGCGGTAAAAGAGGTTGATGGCAAAGTACTTTTCCTGCGTAAACTGAAGCCGGGAGGTAGTGAACATTCATTCGGTATTCATGTAGCTGAAATGGCGGGAATGCCTCGCAGCATAGTAAAACGTGCAGAAGTAATACTTTCTGAAATGGAGACCGGTAGTGATGGCAAAAACATATCCCGACCAACAGCAGAAACAGGTAAAAGTCGTGAAGGTATGCAGATGAGTTTCTTCCAATTAGAAGACCCTGTACTATGCCAGATCAGGGACCAACTGCTTCAGACCGATGTAAACAACCTTACTCCAATAGAGGCTCTGAACAAACTAAACGATATCAAAAAGATTCTGAAGGGCAAATAACACTGCTCTATTCTGCAGTAGTCTTAATGAATATTTGTAGTAGTTCCGGTGGATATTTCTTCAATATCCTGCTTTTGCGTTGTCTTACAGCATCTTTTGATATTCCATCAAGCATAGCAATAGTACCGTTTGGTATTTCCAAATAGAACAGAATACAGGTAATAATTTCTGTTTGATTTATCCCCTGAAAATCGGCAATCATATTCATAATTATGGAACTGTAACACTCCATTATTGAATCCGATATCAAATCCCTGTTCTTAATAATAACAGTTTCATTGGAAATATTCTCAGTCAGTGTATTATATGCTTTAGACTCTTTAAAATGTTTGGTACACTGTTCCAAAATACTATTATAGCTGTTTACAATATCACTCAAATTATTTCCATTATATTCTGCGTTATTCAGTCTCAGACGGTTCATTACATCAGAAATCTTTTCAATTTCTCTGTTTATTCTTATCTGTTGCTTTCTCTTCCAATTCTTTGCAAACATATATGCAATAAAAACAGACAATGCAATAAAACAGAGAATTGCAGAAACAATAATAATCATTGTGGTTGTTCTGTTTTTATATTCCAGGTCGGCCAATTCTGCTTTATGGCGTAGAATTATATTGTCTATGCGTTTGTTGTTTCTCATCTCTATAATAGAGTCTTTCAAATCCAGATATTGCTCTTTATAGGCAAAATATTGTTCCATATTGCCCTTAATCTTTTCTATGTGTGATAGTTGGTAATAAGTATTACAATGTGTCGGAAGGCTTATATTTTTACATTCCAGTACCTTATTGTAATGGTACAATGCAGAATCGTAATTTTCGTTATACATATAAATATCGCCTTTCAGACAGATACTTGATGCAAAGAGATTTTTTCCCGATAATTCAATCTCTTTGTTTATGTAGTATAGAGCTTGTTTAAAACTGTTTTTATGGTAATTACTAATCTTTGCTTTTTGGAAATATGCATCTTTTTGCCAATCATTATTAGCTAATAATTCGGTAAATAATGTGTCGGCGGTATTATAATAACCGCAGTACATATTGTAAGTAGCTGTATAGTATTTAAAATCACCTATCAGTCTGTTTTCGCCCATTTGAACGGCATTTTTGTAACCATAATATAGTTCTTCTTTTGCTTCATCCAACATTGATAAATCCAAAAACAGTATGCCAAGTTCTCTTTCTGCTTTTGCATAGTAATTAATTATTGTATCGGGAAAACGTTCTTTTGCTTTTAGGTAAGCATCTATGGCTTCAACACTATTTTTGGTCTCTTTATATACACATCCTAAAGTGTAATAAGCAAGTGCAGCATAATAATTCTTCTTTTTTGTTTCATAGTATGCAGTGGCTTCAAGCATTACACTATCAAAATCTGTTACGGGTTCATAGCATTTATAGTATGCCTGTGTTTTTAGTACGGTATATAACGCTTTGTTACGCTCTTTTTCAGGAGTGGGCATTGCGCATAGCACACTGCGCACAGAATCCGGATTCTTTTCCAAAACCTTTTCCAGTGCCACCAATCTGCGGTACTCACTTCTGCCACCACAACCTGTTATTGACAGAAGTGTAAATAGTAGAATTATATATGTTGTTATCTTGTAAATCTTCACCTTTGAATATGTTTGAAAATCCGAATTACTGATACAAATCTAAAAACAAATTTCTAACCAATCAATTTATACTTCCACCTAGATCTTTATTGTAATCTTCAGTACGTTTTTTAATCAAATCAAACAATTCCGGTGAGATGTTAATTTCATCCGCTGATTTCGTTGTTATATATATATACCCATCACCCATTTCATATTGAACTCTACTGTTTGCTTCGTTATAAAGTTTCATCTCTTTTTTTGAAAAGCTACCAAAATCGTAATTATTTAACTTGATATATTTTTTTGATCCTTTATTTCCAAAAACATTATATCCATCCAGAACTGATGTTAGTTTGCTCTCTTTCTTTAGTTGTCTATACTTTTTTGGGCTTAATACTTCAATAGAACCATTAAAAGCCCTATAGCCAAAAATTGAAATAGCATTATTTCCTTTTCGCACTTTATATACCTTAACCTGATTAGGTTTAACTCCTAAAATAGAAGCCAACTCTTTTCGGGAAAAGTTTGTCTTATTTATGTCTATATCTGAATTTAATTCATTGTCCAATTCAATAACAGTAGAATCATATATAAGCATTATGGGAATCTCATCAAGATTACGGTTTAAATCCATATATGTTCCTGATTTTTCATCATAATGATAAACCGTATTACTCTGAATACCTGTTTTATTATCAGACAAATCAGTTTGTGCTTTTGCATCAGTTGGATTACCTACTAACGCAATAATTGTAATTAATGATAGCCACATTGTTTTAAAAACTTTCTTTTTCATAGTTTGTTTGTTTTTTATTTGGAGTAAAAGTATGGATTGTCTGTTTAATATGTTGTCTTCACGACAATGCTTTCATAAGTTTTACTCAAATTTTACATATTTGCCAAATAGCTTTACATAATCATCTATACTTTTATTACCCTTGATAAAAAATAGGGTTTTTAAGCCTACCGCACTGGAAGTTTTGTAAAACTCAACAGCATAACACTGTTTGCTATTATCTATAATTTCTGTTTCTACAGTTTCGTTAGTACAACTTATTAAATCTACGTTGGGAATGTTCACAACAAAAATTTTATCGCAACCTGTCAGCTCATTGAGTTCTGAATTCTCTATAGAATATTCATATTTGTTCCTTAATTCAGATACCTGCTCCTGCAGTTCTGCACGTTCTTGTTCCGTTAGCTCTTTAAAACCACTGTTTTTTTGTTTTTCTGCTTCCGACAAAATTATGCCACCTGTATTGGTGATATACCAATTAGCCCAGGGAACTTTACAATTACATAACATCCAACCATCGGCTGTTGGTAAAACATACGGCGAATATAGATTTAAACTCCTTGGCTTAAGTGGATTATTATTAGAAACATTCATTAGCACCACGCTGCAATCTTTTGTTAGGTTCAGCACCGGACCTGTTTCAAAAATAGGGCTGGTTCTGAATTCCGGCAACATAGGACCGAACATAAATATATCAGATTTCGAAGCATCATCATATTCCACATGCTTATGGGGGACTGACAACGATATCTGACCGTAATTCTTCAAATTAGTCAAATAATAGGAATATTGCTCATTTTCATAATTAAATGAACAACTGCTACAGATAAGTACAACTAATAATATGTAAATCGGTTTACGCATGATTAAAATACATTAAAAAAACATTTCGATAATTATTCTCTATTCATTCGCTCATAAATATTTACTAATGTCAAATATAAGTAATCTGTTAGAATATTATATCAGAAAAGAATATTTTATCTTATTCTTACGTTCTTAAACCACGTTTGGGCCTTTACTCTGTCCTTGGCAGAAACTTTACCCTTTAGTTCAAGATAGTCTATCTGAATGTCACGTAACCAATCAGGCAAATCAGAAGTTTTGGTAAATGTTAGCACAAGCGCATATATATGGTCAAACTCTTTCAGAACTTCCGGAACTTCATCAACAACCAATTCTATACCAAAACTATTAGGTCTATTCATGCGTTTTAACGCAGCTATATTCAAATCAGCCTGTGTACCTTGTTTAACCAGCCAACCTATGTGTGGTTTGATTGAGTAATCAGATGCGTTTTGCTCCCAACCAAAGAATCCGGCCCAAAACTCCATTTCTATGGTTTCCGCAACTTCATTGTTTGTGTCAACTACCTTATAATCAAAACTTACCTTGGTTATTTCTGACGGGAGTTTAGAATAGACATTTATCTGATTAAAATCCATTCTATTACCAACTGCATCATACGGATAGAACGTAATAAACCATCCATTCATCAATTCAGGGTCACCACAGAATTCTGCTTTCTTTATTTTTACCATATCTTTCCAGAAGTCAACATTAGCATTGCCCTCTGATGCTGCTATGAATTCATCAAGTATTGGAATAAGACGGTCTGTCCACCATTTCAAATCATATTGTTCTAACTGCAAGGTCTTATCTTTCACCTTACGCCAGTCATCGGGTGTACCTAAAAGTGTAACTTGCGGGACTCCACAGATAAGATATCTAACTTCAAATTCAAAATATGATTCTACTGCCTTCAACATGATAATTTGAGAAGCTGTCTTTTCTACCTGAGTTGTGGTAGAGAAATCACATACAAGTAGTTGTCCCAATTTTGATTTCATATTATCGGCAGACGATGATGACAGCGTGTTTATTACTTCTGGCCAGTCTGTATTTGCTAAATCTGCACCAATGTTTGCAACAATAGTCTTTTCTGCATCCGATTTTATAAGCAGATCTTTATACTTTTTACTGTTATTATTGATGTGATTTGCAAAGCCTTGACTTATAAGTGTCCAAATAATATCCGGAGAAAACACTACTGGGCGATGATTAGCGTATGCTTCACGCATACCTTTAAAGAATGAATTGCTCCTTGTTATGGCTAAATCAGTATCGCCAATACTGTTAAACAAAATATTATCGTAGTCAGACTGTTCTGCAGATTTACTGATATCTATAGAACGTTCTTCACCAAGAATCATATTATATACACTATGAAAGTTTTCAGTTGGTAGCAATTCAGCGGGCTTTGAAAGTTCCTCTATCTGAAAAGTAACACCATCTTCTGCACCGCTTGATATAGCAATGCCTAACAATGCAATTATAAACAGAACTCTTCTCATAACACAAAAATTAAGTTAGGTTAATATGATTTAATAATCTCGTTTTTTAAACAGTTATCTGTTTGTTTTTTTGTTGGGAGCAAAAGTATGGATAGTCTGTTTAAAAACATAAAAACAGGTGTGACATTTGCTGTCACACCCTAAAAATTCTATTGATGATCTGTGAAATATCCGTTTTCAACGGTGCTTTTTTATGATTATATTATTTGTCCGTTCCAAAGCAATTTAAAGAAATCGAGCACATAAATCATCTCTATTTCATTTGTTTCGCGTGTCATCTTGTCTAACGAAACTATGATTTTTCTTGCGCCAGGGTGCTCTTCTGCAAATACTTTAAGATTCTTTTTATGCTTGGTTTGAATCTCATCCGTTGATTTGATTTCAATAGCTATACGGGCATCACCAATTATGGCATCTACTTCTATGCCAGTGTATGTTCGCCAATAGGAAAGTTTCTCAGTTGATTCGGTGTAGCCCAAATAAGCGATAATCTCTTGAATGACCAAATGTTCAAAGGCATGCCCGAATTCATCGGTACCACGTTTAAGGTTTGTTCTGCCTAGTAGATAGTTAACAATACCAACGTCGAAATAGTAGAAGCGCGGAGCCTGTACTAATTTTCTCTTAATATGTTTGGTGTATGCAGGTATTTCGTATCCGACCAAGGTGTCGTATAGTATCTGGAAATAAGCTGCAACAGTTTTTGCAGACACACCGCAGTCGGTAGCAATATTCTCATAATTCAGAATCTCGCCATCGCATATAGCTGCAACCTCCAAAAAACGTTCGAATGAAACGATATCCCGAACGAGAGCCTCTTCTCTTATTTCTTCCTTCATGAAAATATCAACGTATGCCTTTAAGCGTCTTGTAGCATTTTCTATCATATAATGGCGAGGAATCATTCCGTTCTGAATAGCCCTGTAAATGTCGAAATCGGGAATCTCAGAGCTTACCAATGGGTAAAAGGACATTGGTATGGCTCTTCCTCCAAGAGTGTTGGACGACTGCTTTTTCAATTTTCTTGCACTTGACCCACAGAGAATGAATTTTGTGTTTTTGTTTGTCATAAGCCAATGAACCTCATCAAGCAGTTCTGGAACTTTTGGAATTTCATCAATAATTACCAATGTTCCTGCTGGTTTATTCTGAAGCATCTCTCGAAGTAGTTCGGGATTCTTTTGAAACCTCTTTCTAATATCGGTGTTCAGAAGGTCGTAATAGATAGTATCTGGAAACAACTCTTTCAAAAGAGTTGATTTGCCTGTTTGGCGTGCTCCTAACAAGAAATTGGCATCGTCCAAACGATTTTTAATATCTATAATACGTTTATACATGATTGGTGTACAAATTAACTGTTAATCTCTAAATATGCTTGAAAATCCGAATTACAATCTCTTATTTTGCTTGAAAATCCGAATTACGGATGCAAATATAAAAACAATTTTCTAACCAATAAACTTTATCCGCTGAATTTGTTATTATATATAGTTACCACCATACTATCTCTCTGTTTTGGTTTATTATGAACGGGCGTTCATTGGTGCCGCGCGTGTAGTTTCTCAGCCACAGCAAGCAGTTGCAGGGCAGATTATCATAGTGCAGGGTGTTACCTTCAGCCTTCCTGTAACCCAGCGATTTCCATCTTTTACCATCCCAACAGAACAATTCGTATTCACAACCCGGACAGATGTCGTTATCATCGCTTCTGGGCGATACGCTGACTGCACTTATCCTTACGGCCCGTTTCATATCCATTCCCACCCAGTTACCATCCGGCT
>CALFTK010000037.1 GCA_937916465.1 uncultured Bacteroidales bacterium | reverse complement strand
TCAACAAATTCCAATTTGCTATCCTTGTTATTAGCAAATTCAACAACATTAAATTGTGTCAACTTTCCGGAACTACTGCCACCATCAACATGAAGTTCATCTTTATAATTGCGTGAAAGTAATAGAAGTAGTTCATCAGGTCCATTACCATGTAAAATAGCCTGTTTTTTCAGCTCCATGGTATTTATATTATAAAATTCTAACAGATGTTTATTGCTATTATCATAGTTAATAACCACTAGAATATCATCATAGACATAACATGTCCTCGCAAAATCCAATGCTTCCCCTGTAGGTACTTCTTTCAATGTTAGAGGCTTAGCATTTTCTTTTACAGATGGTTTAATTACTACATCTCCGTTTGATTTGTTAGAACATGATGTTATTGTGAACAAAAGAAAAAAAGAACAAAGTCTAATAAAATTTTTCATACTTCAATATCTTAAACAGGTTAATTACAACGATAAATATACAACTAAAGACTATAATGATAAATCAAATCATAAAAAATTAACTAAAATTACAAGTTTTTATGCAACCTTTATTATTTGAGTGACTAAATCAGATAGCAAAGGTAACTTTGTGGTGATATATGCTAATTATCTGAAACAATTTTCCACCAATTTTTTCGCAAAAAAAGATTATATTTGCAACCTTAATAAAGGATTAGAAAGAATATGGAGACAAAAAAAAATTTTATAAGCCTTTCTTACGATCTGTTTTTGAAGGACGATGAAGGTGGTTTGGCACTTTATGAACGTGCGCCAAAAGAGAAACCTTTCCAGTTTATCAGTGGTATAGGTTATACTCTGGAATTGTTTGAAAACAATGTGATTAATTTGGCGGTTGGAGATTCTTTTGAATTTTCAATTCCTGCAGATCAGGCATACGGCGAATACGACGATGAGAGTGTAATAGAGTTACAGAAGGCTATCTTTATGCGCGATGGAAAATTTGACGATGAACACGTAAAAGAGGGTTATGTTATTCCACTAAGCGACGGACAGAGCACATTCAATGCGCTTGTTACAAAGATTACTGACAATACTGTAACTGTGGATTTGAATCATCCGTTGGCAGGCGAAGAACTTACTTTTAAAGGTAAAATTTTAGAAAATCGTCCTGCAACAGACGAAGAACTTGCTGCTGCACTTCAGCCTGCAGGTGGTTGCGGTGGTGGATGCGATTGTTGCGGACACGACCACGATTGCGATGGCGGCGACTGCGGTTGCGGACATTGTCACTAATTTATGAATAGCATAGGACAGATACTCAGACTGACCACCTTTGGCGAATCGCATGGCGCAGCTATAGGTGGTATATTAGATAGTTTTCCTACCGGCATAACCATTGATATGGATTTTGTACAGCAGGAACTGAACAAACGCCGTCCGGGACAGAGTGCGGTTACCACAGGCAGACAAGAGACCGATAAGGTAGAGTTCTTATCAGGTATAATGGAGGGTGTATCTACTGGCACGCCTATAGCTTTTATAGTGCGTAATGCAGACCACCACTCATCTGACTATGATAATCTTAAAGATCTGTTCAGACCATCGCATGCCGATTTTACCTATCTGTCAAAATATGGTATAAGAGACCATCGTGGAGGTGGTAGAGCTTCTGCCCGTACTACAATAGCACAATGCGTGGCAGGGGCGCTTTCAAAATTGGCGTTAAGGCAGTTGGCTCCACAAATGGATATTTATGCTTTCTGTTCACAGATAGGTTCTATATATGCAAATAATCCCGCAGATATAAAGGCGGCAAGAGCTATTTCCGATAGCAATGCTGTTCGCTGCCCTGATAACGAAGCTGCAAATAAGATGGAGTCACTTATTAAAGAGGTACATAAAGAGCAAGATTCCATAGGCGGTGTGGTAAGTTGTATAATAGAGAACTGTCCTGTGGGGTTGGGTGAACCTCTGTTTGACAAACTACATGCCCGACTGGGTTACACTATGCTGAATATAAATGCTGCCAAAGGTTTTGAATATGGCGATGGATTTGATTCTGCTACACAACGTGGTTCATACCACAACGACTCTTTCACAACCAATGAAAAAGGTAATATTGCTACCACTTCAAACCATTCAGGTGGTATTCAAGGCGGAATAAGCAATGGGCAGACTATTAGTTTTAGAGTGGCATTCAAACCCACCCCAACTATTGGTATAGCCCAACAGACTGTAGATAAAAATCTTAATGCAGTAACTTTAGAAGCTAAAGGCCGTCACGACCCTTGTGTAGTACCCAGAGCTGTTCCGGTAGTGGAGAACTGCGCTGCATTTGTTATATTAGACAGTCTTTTAATGAATAAGATTTGGCAATAACAAACCATACCTATTTATATAATGAAAGCCTCATTTTTTTGAGGCTTTTATTATTAAAACAACGTTTCCCATTTATCTGCAAGTTCCTGCATAGAACTGAAGAGTATTGATGCCCCTTCGTTCAGTAGAACTGCATCATCCAAAGGACCTGTATTTACTGCTATGGTCTCTATTCCTGCTGCAACTGCCGCACGCACACCCATTGGTGCATTTTCTACCACAACTGCCTGCGATGCATCTACACCTGCCAACTCCAAACCTTTCAGATATGGATCGGGGAATGGTTTGCCACGTTTCACATCGAACGACGTAACCATTTTTTCACGTGTTATATATCCTTCAAAATCTTTTACTACGCGCTCTATCAGAGTCTTTTGACCGGAACCTGTAACTATATGAATTTTAAGTCCGGCTGCCTTTGCCTTTTTGAACACCTCCATGGCTCCCGGCATTATCTCTGCCATAGGCATATTTCTAAAGAGTTCGGCTTTATGAGCATAAATCTCCTTTACCTCCTCTTCTGTTGCTCCATAACCACGTTCACGCAGACTTACCTGGTTTACTGTGTATGAACCGGTACAACCTTCGTGCATATACACCTCCATAGGTGGCATGTTCATACCGTAAAAGGCCATGGTTTCACTCCAAGCTTTTGCGTGATTTGGCATTGAATTATATAAAACGCCATCCATATCGAAAAGGATGGCGCTTTTGTTATTTAGTTTCAAACTCATTATTTCTTTATTCTTTCCAATATTGCCTTAGATTCAGCTTCGTAACCCGGCTTATTCAACAGCGCAAACATATTCTTCTTATAAGCCTCTACACCCGGCTGGTTAAATGGATTTACCTGTAGCATATATCCGCTTATACCGCAAGCCTTTTCAAAGAAATAGATAAGTTGTCCCAACCAATACTCTTTCAGTTCAGGTATGGTAATACGGATGTTTGGAACACCGCCATCTACGTGTGCAAGCTGTGTTCCTAATTCTGCCATCTTATTAACTTCGTCAACATGTTTACCTGCCAGGAAGTTCAAACCATCCAGATTCTCTTCGTCAGAAGGAACCAAAACAGAGTGCTGCACCTTATCTATAGATAGTACTGTTTCAAATATGGTACGTTCACCCTCCTGAATCCACTGTCCCATAGAGTGCAAGTCTGTTGAAAAATCTACTGATGATGGGTATATACCCTTATTATCTTTACCTTCTGATTCACCATACAGCTGTTTCCACCACTCTGCAAAGTAGTGTAACTTAGGTTGGAAGTTCACCAGAATCTCTATCTTTTTACCTGTACGATACAGAGCGTTTCTGGCTGCTGCATATACGGCTGCAATATTATCATTGAAAGCAACTTCTGATGATGTCATCTTCTCCATATCGGCAGCACCTTTTACTAATTCTGCTATATTGAAACCGGCAACGGCAATTGGTAGCAAACCTACAGGAGTAAGTACTGAATAACGTCCGCCTACATTGTCGGGAATAACAAAGCTCTTGTAGCCCTCTTTATCGGCACAAACACGCGCTGCACCCTTTTTGGCATCGGTAATAGCTACTATAACTTTCTTTGCCATCTCCTTACCGCGTTCGTCTTCACACTGTTTCTTTAGAAGACGGAATGCCAATGCAGTTTCTGTTGTAGTACCCGATTTTGATATATTGATTACACCAAAACGTTTTCCTGAAAGATACTGTGTAAGTTCAAACAGATAATCTTCACTGATATTGTGTCCTGCAAACAGAACAACAGGCTGATCTTTCTGTTGCTGCAAATGAGCAAAGCTGTTGCTGAATGCCTCTATCACAGCTTTTGCGCCAAGATAACTGCCACCAATACCTGCTACAACCACTACATCGCAGTTCTCTTTCAACACTGCTGCAGTTGCATCAATTTCTGCAATAAATTCAGCACTGATAGAAGAAGCCAAGTTTACCCAACCTATGTAATCGTTGCCTAAACCTGTACCTTTTTCCAATTTTTCAATAGCCTCTTTTGCTTCGGATTCCATGGCCTGCACTGCACCCGCAGGTATGAATCCCTGAATCTGTGAAATATCAACTTTAATCATACACATATTGTTGTTTCGTTATTATTTAAATGAATCTGTCAGTAATTTTATCTCTATAACAGGAGATATCTGGTCATAAAGTATGTCGTATATTGCATTAAGTATAGGCATATTAACACGATAGTGCTCATTTACCTCTTTCATACATTTAGTTCCGTAATAACCTTCGGCTATCATCTCCATCTCCAACTGAGCCGATTTTACAGAATAGCCCTTACCTATCATTGTTCCAAACACTCTGTTTCTACTGAATTTGGAATAACCCGTTACCAATAAATCGCCCAAATAAACTGAATCGTTAACAGCTCTGTTTGGCATAGGTCTGGCCACTGCCAAAAAGTCGTTCATCTCTTGAATGGCATTTGACATAAGTACTGCCTGGAAATTATCGCCATACTTTAAGCCACTGCAAATACCGGCAGCAATAGCATAGACATTCTTTAGTACAGAACTGAATTCAATACCTGCCACATCGGTGCTGACCGAAGTCTTAACGTAAGTATTAGTAAGTTTTTTGGCTATCATCTGGGCATTTTCAAGATTCTGACAACCAACAGTAAGATACGACAAACGTTCCATTGCCACCTCTTCTGCATGACAAGGACCTGCTACTACCGATATATTTTCTACAGGAACTCCGTAATAGCGATGGAAATAATCAGACATAAGAAGATTATCGTCAGGAACTATTCCCTTTATGGCCGATACTACAAACTTATCGCGTATCTTTACTTTAAGTCTCTTCATGTGAGATTTAAAGTAAGGCGACGGAGTTACAAAGACCAACACCTCTGAATCTTCTACCACTTTATTGATATCGGAATAGAAGTTTATGCGGTTGGTATCGAACTGCACAGTGGTGAGATACGCCGGATTATGCCCCAATCTTTTAAAGTCCTCAATTCTATCTTCTCTACGAATGTACCAGTTGATAGAATCTTCTGTTGAGAGCAGAATCTTAGCTATGGCAGTTGCCCAACTACCACCTCCCATTATTGCCAGTTTTCCTTGTGGAATAGCCATATAATTAATCTTTTGTTTCAGGCTTCATTTGTGGGAAGAACAGCACCTCTTGAATAGCCTGCTGTCCTGTCAAAAGCATAGTAAGACGGTCTATTCCTATACCAATACCGCTGGTAGGAGGCATACCGTATTCAAGCGCACGTACAAAATCCTGATCTATAAACATAGCTTCGTCATCGCCCTTCTGGCTTAAACGCAACTGTTCCTGGAAACGTTCGTACTGGTCTATAGGATCGTTCAATTCGCTGTAAGCATTTGCCAACTCCTTACCGTTTACCATAAGTTCAAAACGTTCTGTCAACCCCGGTTTGCTGCGATGAGCCTTTGTTAGTGGTGACATCTCTACAGGATAATCTATTATGAATGTAGGCTGTATGTATGTACCTTCGCAGAATTCACCAAAGATTTCATCTATAAGTTTACCCTTACCCATGCTGGCATCCACATCCAGTTTAAGAGCCTTGCAAACTTCGCGAATTTCATCTTCCGATTTGCCTTCCAAATCGTATCCTGTCTTCTCCTTGATAGAATCCAATATAGAGATTCTCTTATATGGAGCCTTAAAGTTGATGGTGTTATCGCCTATCTTGGCTTCGTATGAACCATTTACTTCAAAACAGATTTTTTCCAATAGTTTTTCTGTGAAATCCATCATCCAATTGTAGTCCTTGTACTGAACGTATAGTTCCATACAGGTAAATTCCGGATTATGGGTTCTGTCCATACCTTCGTTACGGAAGTTCTTACCTATTTCATAAACGCCTTCAAAGCCACCTACTATAAGGCGTTTCAAATACAATTCTGTTGCTATACGGCAATACAAATCTATATCCAGACTGTTATGATGTGTAATGAAAGGTCTTGCACTTGCACCACCCGGTATAGACTGCAAAATAGGAGTCTCTACCTCTGTGTAACCGGCACCATCCAATACTGAACGCATTGTTGATATTATCTTAGAGCGTTTCAGGAATGTCTCTTTTACACCTTCGTTCACTACCAAATCCACGTAACGCTGACGATATCTTGAATCGGGATCGTCAAACTTATCGTATGCCACACCGTCTTTATATTTTACTATAGGCAGAGGACGAAGTGATTTAGCCAATACGGTTAGTTTCTGTGCATGAATGGTAATTTCTCCCATCTGTGTACGGAACACAAAACCTTCAATACCAATAAAATCGCCTATATCAAGCAACTTTTTGAATACTTTGTTATACATCTCTTTGTCTTCGCCCGGACAAATATCATCACGGGTTACATATATCTGGATACGTCCTTTTGAATCCTGCAATTCTACAAACGATGCCTTACCCATAATGCGACGGCTCATCAATCGGCCTGCCACACACACCTTTCTTGGCTCATCTTCGTCTTTGAATTCAGCTTTAATATCTACCGAAAAGGCATTGGTTGGATACATAGCTGCAGGATATGGATCTATACCCATAGCACGCAACTCTTTAAGGCTCTCGCGTCTGTATTGTTCCTGATCGTTCAGTTCAATGTTGCTCATTTTTAAATGATTGATAAAATACTACATCTGCCGGCAAAAGCAAAATCCGGCAATATCGTTTGCAAAGTTAGTCATTTTTGATGTATCAACAGACAATGAAGGGCATTTTTCAACCTTATTTATTTTATAAAACCATCCGGTCTTACACATATACTTACAAACAGCATAATAAAAACAAGACCCTTAAACTATTTTTTAACTTTATTTAAAGTATGCAACAAGTATAATATAATATTAACAAACTGCAAATAATATCAAATATTTTTTACAGTCTGTCAATTTGAATACATTTGCCAAATCAAATTGAGAAATTATGAACACAAAAGAAAACAATAACTATTCAGGAAAATCGGAACAGTCAGTCAGAATACAGACTTCCGTGCTTAGTAAAATAGAGAAGAGAGTGCTTATTTGGCTGGCACAGCGACAGCCACGATGGGTAAATTCCGATATGCTGACATTTTTGGGAACAATAGGCGCACTGATTATAGCTGCAGGATATGTTTTATCCAATAAAAACATAAACTTTCTATGGTTATCATCATTCGGGTTTATAGTCAACTGGTATGGCGATTCATTAGATGGAACATTAGCAAGGGTTCGCCATTGCCAACGTCCTAATTATGGTTATTATTTGGACCATTCAGTAGATGCTATTAACGAAATATTTATGTTTATTGGCATAGGGTTATCATCATTTCTGGATATTCGCATAGCCATGGCCGGGCTTATCATCTACTTTTTGCTAACAATAAACGTAAGCATAAACGCGCATCTGAAAGGAGAGTTCAGATTGACATACGCCAAAATGGGACCTACTGAGTTTAGAATCATTATGATTATCTTAAATACGCTTATCATCTATTGGGAGGCGCTGCGCGAAAGGATGAATATAATTGGTTTAACACTTATTGGACTACTCTTTATTATATACGTCAGCACCCTTATTACAGACGCAAAGGGATATGCAAAGATGGACAACGAACTAAAAAACAGGCATAAAGAGTAATGGCACTGCTCACTTACACCAATCTGGAACAGATTTCTCCGCTTTTCAAAGGCAAAAGCGGACATATTCTTGCAAACTGTTTAATGAAATTGCTTGCTGTTGATAAGGTGTGCGAACTATACGACAATAACGAAGAGTATCTGGGTGTGGATTTTGCCCATCATATTCTTCAGGATATAGGTGTAAACTATACAGTTATTGGCAGTGAAATTCTGGAAGAACTTCCAAAAGGAGCTTTTATAACCATAAGCAACCATCCATACGGTAGTATTGATGGAATAATGCTTATAGATTTAATAGGCAGATACCGACCCGATTTCAAAGTCCTGGTCAATCAGTTTTTAGGGTATATAAAACGATTAGAACCAAACTTTATTAAGGTAGTGCCCACGGGGAAACAAAAAGAGGGTATCAAGAAAGAGAGTTTAAGAGGTATTATGCAATCGCTTAAACACCTGCAAGCAGGCGCTCCATTGGGATTATTCCCTTCGGGAGCAGTTTCTGATTTAAGTATAAAAGATGGTTGTATTCGCGACAGGGAGTGGCAGATGTCCGCCATACAGCTTATAAAGAAATCGCGTGTACCTGTTGTTCCCATTAGATTCAGAGACAGGAATTCAATGTTCTACTATCTGTTGGGATTAATTGATTGGCGGTTAAGAGTAACACGACTGCCACGCGAAGTATTTAACAAAAGAAACAAAACCACACGCGTTGAGATTCTCCCTATTATCACGGTGGAAGAACAAGACAAATACTCCAACATTGAAGAGTTCGGCACCTTTCTGCGCTCAACAATATATCCTATTCCAAAATAAGTTTGCAATTGGATTGCACGTTAAAGTAATTACTTTTGCAGTGACAAATATAATATGATAGTCTATGCAAGAAATAATCGCTTTAGTCAATGAAATGTCGCCATACCTTCTATTAGGTTTTTTATTGGCAGGTTTAATGCACTCTTTTATTCCAAACAGGTATTACAAAGCTTATTTGGGTGGTAATTCGTTTCGTTCGGTTCTGTACGCCACGCTATTTGGCATTCCGCTGCCACTATGTTCATGCGGAGTTATTCCCACTGCAATGTCTTTACGCAAAGAGGGAGCGTCAAAGGGAGCTACTACAGCATTTCTGATAGCCACACCGCAAACGGGGGTTGATTCTATAATTGCAACCTATTCTTTAATGGGACTGCCCTTTGCACTTGTACGCCCCATTGCAGCACTGTGTACTGCACTTTTTGGAGGTAGTATTGCAAATATCTTCAGCAAAAAAGAGATAGAAGCACCTATACAGAACATAGAAGAGCAAAGCCACAAAGAGGAGAAACAGAACTTTATTCAGAAGATTGTTTCGGCATTGCGCTATGGTTTTGTTGATATGATGCAGGATATAGGCAGATGGTTGGTTTTAGGCTTGATAATTGCAGGTCTTATCACGGTATTTGTGCCTGAATCTTTCTTTGCATCGTTTGCCCACAATTCATTACTAAGCATGCTGATAGTTCTGCTGTTTGCCATTCCAATGTATCTGTGCGCAACCGGTTCCATTCCCATTGCAGTTGCACTAATGCTAAAAGGATTGTCACCGGGAACAGCTTTGGTTCTACTTATGGCAGGACCTGCAGCCAATATGGCATCTATTTTGGTCATTAATAAAGTTTTAGGTAAGCGTAATCTTATTATTTATCTATTTTCCATTATATCAGGAGCTATGATATTTGGATTGGGAATAGACTATCTTTTACCAAGAGAGTGGTTCACCACAGGACTTTCCGCCATACAGGAATCGTGCCACAACCACCACAACGGCTGGTTTGAATATATTTGGACAATTGTATTATCTGTTCTTCTAATCAATGCACTATTATTAAGATATTGCAAAAAAGAGAAACATTGTCACTGCAACAGTTGTGATACTACTAAACAAAAAGGAGAAAATATGACTATTACTATTCAAGGAATGAACTGCAACCACTGCAAGAGCAGTGCTGAAAGGGCTCTTATGAGTATTGAAGGTGTTGAAAAAGTGGATATAGATTTGGCTACCGGCACTACCGTTATAACAGGCAAGGCAACTATTGAAGATGTAAAAAATGCAATCTACTCTATAGGGTTTACCATAAAAGAGTAAAAGACAATTTACACAGATACGGCAACGGAACAAAAATGCGCCCAAACTGTAGCATTAGAGAAGAATGTATAACCATACAGTTTATAATACAGTTTTCAACCCAATTAGAACCGATTAACACAAATAGGGGCATAGTAATAACCAGATTGTTGAAAAAATATTCTTAACTTTGCGCATAATTATAAAGCGGCCCCGTAGCTCAGTTGAATAGAGCGTCAGATTCCGGTTCTGCAGGTCTTGGGTTTGAGTCCCAACGGGGTCACCGAACTGTTATTAACTGACAATAATTGTCCTATAAATAGAAATAAAGAATGAGTTACCTGATTGTACCAAAGAACTACAAGCAACTGCTCACTATGAGACAGACCGAGCAGGGTATTAAACTTATAAAAGAGTTCTTCCAACAGAACCTTTCAACCGGTTTGCAGTTACGCCGTGTGACTGCCCCACTGTTTGTTTTGAAAGGCATGGGTATAAATGACGATTTAAACGGAATAGAACGTGCAGTCACATTCCCAATAAAGGATTTAAACGACGCAAAAGCTGAAGTGGTTCACTCTTTAGCCAAATGGAAACGCTTAACTTTGGCAGAATATGACATTAAACCGGGATATGGTATTTATACAGATATGAATGCCATACGTTCTGACGAAAACTTAGGGAACTTACATTCACTTTACGTTGACCAATGGGACTGGGAACGTACTATAACCGAAGATGACAGAAATATTGATTTCCTAAAACGTATTGTTAGAAAGATATATTCAGCAATGCTTAGGACTGAATACCTTATAAATGAAACATACCCGCAGTTAGAGCCATTCCTGGCACGAGAAGTCTTCTTTATACATTCAGAAGAACTAAGAAGAATGTATCCTGACATGACAGCAAAACAGCGTGAAGATGCTATAACAAAAGAGCATGGAACTGTATTCATTATGGGAATTGGTGGTAAACTTGAAGATGGCAAAGAGCACGATTTACGCGCACCCGACTATGATGACTGGACCACTCCAAACCAGGATGGATTCTATGGTTTGAATGGAGATTTGTTGGTTTGGAACTCTATTCTGGACCGCTCTGTTGAATTATCATCAATGGGTGTCAGAGTAGATAAAAAAGCTCTATTACACCAATTGGAATTGACCGGACAAGAGGAGCGCAAAGAACTATATTTCCACAAAAAGTTGATTAATGGCGAACTTCCACTATGTATAGGTGGAGGTATTGGTCAGTCCAGACTTTGTATGCTCTTCTTACAAAAAGCCCACATTGGTGAAATCCAGGCAAGTATTTGGCCGGAAGATCAGATAGCAGAGTGCAAAAAAGCAGGCATAGAACTTATATAATATCTATGAAGGTAAAAATTGAAGAGAGTTGGGAGAAGGTTTTGCAGCCCGATTTTGACAAGCCTTATTTTAAGGAACTGACAGATTTTGTCAGGTCTGAATATGCTGCCACTACCATCTACCCACCCGCTTCACTTATCTTCAATGCTTTTAATCTCTGTCCGTTTGACAAAGTAAAAGTGGTAATAATAGGACAAGACCCTTACCATGGTCCCGGACAGGCGCACGGTTTATGTTTCTCTGTAAATGACGGAGTACAATTTCCGCCTTCACTACAAAACATATTCAAGGAGATAAAGTCCGATTTGGACATACCTATACCTACCAGTGGAAATTTAACAAGATGGGCAGAACAGGGAGTTTTGCTTTTGAATGCCACGCTTACTGTCAGAGCACATAGTGCAGGTTCACATCAGAAAAAAGGTTGGGAGACATTTACCGATTCTGTAATAAGAATTTTAGCCGAACAGAAAGAGAATCTGGTTTTCATTCTATGGGGAGCATACGCACAAAAGAAGGGTGCATTCATTGACAATAATCGCCATTTGATACTTTCATCTGCACACCCATCACCCCTATCGGCATACAATGGTTTCTTTGGCAATCATCATTTCAGCCTAACAAACGAATGGTTAAAAAAGCACGGAATTGATACTATAAACTGGTAATCAATACCAATTAACCGCATTGGAAGAACTGGAGCGTTTCTTCAATTTAAGTACATCCGACAACATACTTGAATTGGCTCTTACAGTAAAGTTGTATGATGTATATGGCTTGAGTACTACGCTGCATGACATGTTGAAACAGTGCAAATCGCGTGTTACGCTCATAGTGGTAGTGGTAAAGTCCTTATACACAAAATCCCAACCGGACGAGAAGTTTATATTCCATTTATTTGTAAGTTTCACATTACCCGATATATTCATATTCTGAGTGAATTTATAAGGATAACGCATGTTTTTTACTTTAATAGGTGCTTTGGTATCTTCGCGCATTGTTATACCATACGAAAATGATAAAGACCACGGCAATGTATAATCTAAATAGCCATCAGGATCTACATTAGAAGAACCTGCTGCACCCGAAGCTCCTGCCCTGCCACTGTTTGCGCCGGTCTGCAATTCGGCAGTTTCTGACTCTTCGCTCTCTTCATCTTCTTCTGGTTGTTCGCCTCCGTTACGGAATTTCTCCCACTTCTCTTTCCACTCTTTCAGCGTGTTATTTGAGAATGTATATGAGAAATTCTGGCTCATACCCTGGAAACGACCAAAACGACCATAAGACCATTCGGTTCTATCGCCTACAACTACTCTGCCTGCATCATTAAATTCGTATGCGTATGTAGCCCATGTAGCGTTCAAATTAAATGTATAGTTCTTAGTCAGCTTAATTCTGGTACGTGTACTCAAATTACTCCAAGGCTTTGTTTTGGCAGCCATATTGTACGATATAGAGCCACCCAATTCATCTATCAGACTAAGTTTTCTTACTCCGGTAGAATCTTTATCGGTACGCAGTTTCATCTCCACATTATTGGAAACGCTAAGCGATATACTTCCCGTTTTTCCCTTTCTGGCATTACCATACATAGCTCCTTCAAAAGGAGAATACTGAACTGTACGTACTTCACCTTGTTCATCTGTATATGTATATGTATCGTAGAAGCCATATTTTTCAGCACTAAAATCGGGGGCCATACTATAACTTACAGATGGAGTAAAGACGTGTCGGGCCATAACGAATTTATCGCCGAACAATTTAATCCACAACTGTGACGGTTGGTAAAAACCATACAATTTGGTATTTGCCGACACACTAAAGTTGTAGTCATAGACACGGTTAAATCCATAGACTGTGTCACGCTTTACCGCATTCTTTGTGTCATCCCAAGACTGGTTTATTCTATGGGTGTACCACCTTTCCGTATAGTTAAACGATGGAGTAACGTTTATATTCTTAAGGAACTGGAATGTTGCACTAACAGGAATAGAATGGCGCATTCCGTTTTTCCAATCCTTAACCAGACTGGTGTGCATAATTTCGTTCTCTTTGGAGACTATACTGTTACTGAGTGTACCACTGTATGTAAATGAAATCTTTTCATACCACTTTTCCGAACCTGCAGCTTTCTTTCGTTTAAACGGATAGATACGATTCAACGAAATGGACAACGATGGAAAATTGACCGACAATGTGGAATCTCTCATATTCTGTGATAGGTTCATAGACGATGAAAGATTCAAACCAATTTTTGGGAAACTTCTTGAATAACTGACACTTGATGTTCTGGTACTCTGCGATGTCAATGCCGGATTATACAGACTGGTCAGGTTAGAACGTTCATAACTTGATGTAGCAAAGTTTACACTTGCAGAGAAGTTACTGTACGGATTTGCCTTCGCATCCTGACGGTGTGTCCAACGTACTTTAAAATCTTTTGATTTGGAATAGTCCGGCAATCCCTTTTCACCCAATATGGTAGTTAATGAACTTACGTACAAATTACCGGAATAACGGTATCTCTTTTTATACTTACTCTCCGCAGATACACCCCATGAACCTTTGGTAAAGACTTCACCCAAAAGTTTTAAATCGAATTTGTCTGATAGGGCAAAATAGTATCCGCCATCTTTCAAATAGAAACCACGTTCAAGTTCATCGCCATAACTTGGTACCAATATTCCCGATGCATAATCGCTTTCGGTAAAAGGGAAGAAACCAAATGGTATGAACAACGGAAGTGGTACTCCAAGTACCTCCAAATATGCCGGTCCAAACACCACATCTTTACCCGGACGTACCTTTGCACGAGTTATACGCAATCCAAAGTGAGGGTCCAAATGGTCTTCGCAAGTGGTATATATACCATCCGATATAAAATATTCTCCATCAGGACTTTTCTTTGCTTCTGTACTTGTCATATATCCATCGCCCTGCTGTGTAATAATTTCATTGATATAACCCTTTTCGGTTTTGAAATTATAACGCATGTGGCTCGATTCGTATGGTGTAGCTCCATCTGTAAAGATAGGTGCGCCTACCCAATTTCCTGTAGAATCCTTTACACCATCGGCATAAACCAAACTGCTGTCAACCTGCATTTTTATGACTTGAGCAGTAAGAGTAATATTCTTGTACTCTATTTTGCCGGATCCATATAAAGATGCATATCCCCCCTTAGTCCATATAGTGGAATCGGCCGATTCATATTTAACCGGTGCATCCAGCATATCTTTTTTCTTTTTGGGTACGGTATCAGTTGCTAATGTATCAGCAGGAATAGAATCTGCAAATATCGAATCTATAGGTTGCAGAAATTGTGGGGTTAAAGAATCTGCATGATTAAGAATTTGCGGAACAGATAATGTATCCATTCTATTATCCTGCTGTGCATTTACAGCAACCATATAGAACAGCCCTATACAGATAAGAATTATTGTCCGAATTCTATTTACCACCTCTTTTAATAATTTAAGCGTAACAAATTGCAAAGTTATTCATAAATAATGAAAAACCACCGCAATTGGTGGTTTTTCACTCTATCATTAACCATTTTTGGATAATCAGAGAAACAGTTTACACCATTCTCTGAACCGTTCTACCCCCTCTGTTCCAAACTTGGCAAGTGATTTTTCAGCCTGTTCTACACTTTTTTCTCTGTCAGGCGATGTTTTGGAAAAGAACTTATCAGCAAAACAGATAATCTTCTCTTCTACAGATTGCGGCATATATTCTCTGTCTGTAGGTAGTGGCAAATCTTGTTCTACTATCTGATTTGCAGAAATTCCCGCACCTGTATGCCGTTCGCACACCAAAGCAAATGGCTCCAGTCCCTCACTACGCAATATATCAGCACCTAAATAGCCATGGCAGATATATTTATGTTCTCCATAACAATGTATGGCAGGGGCATCTGTTAGAACTACTCCTATATCGTGCAGCATTGCAGCCTCTTCTACAAATGAAGCATCTGCACCTAATTCGGGATGATTTTTTACTATTTGCAACGCTTTCTGCGCCACAGAGCTACTATGCAATACCAGCAACTCCCTCAATGGAGAGTTGCCGGCACAATACTTATTAACAATAGTTTCCCAAACCATTACTGTCTTATCTGACCGGCTCTATTACAAATGTATATTCATAATCGCCATGAGGCAGACGATACTGTTCCAATGGAATTGCTCCCCAACTGTTTACGCAAGCCAATCCTGCCTGAACTTTATCTACGTGAACTGTTGTACTCTTACGTGGAACCAAATCGCCGGAATGACGATTAACCTTACTCATACCTTCATCCAAATCTTCTGTAGCAAAGTTAAGTGATGACATGCTCAAAGGCTCAGTTCCGTAGAACATCAAACCTTTTCCTTCGTCATTGACAACCTTCCAATAGCGCACATCGGTTTTGTTACCCGACTCCTGAGGACGAATATATGGATAGTACTGCGATTCAACACTCTGGTTATAAATGCCAATCCATTCAGAACTATTTCTATCACTATAATTTTCTATTGGACCACGACCATAGAATTCAATCATATCATACTCTTCCTGAAGTGTCAGAGTCATACCAAAACGGAACATATTAGCAACTTCTGAATCGCCTTCAGCTTTTTTGATACTCTGGTTTACTATCAGTTTGCCATCGGGTGACATGGTGTACTTCAATGTTAACAATGAACGTACACTATTCATCTGATAGTTCACTGTAATAACCTGGTTTACACCTTCCTGAGTACGTGTAAAGCTGGTCATTCTCATGTTTGGATTCTTCCAGGCTGCCATATTACGCTGCAGGTTAGCACCAAAGTCATTATCGGTTGGTGCACGCCAGAAATCACTCTTCATTGATGTTCTGTTCTTTGTCACCTGCTTTCCATCAACATCTATGTAATCTATCCAACCATTGCTCTTGTTAAATGTTACATCAAGACCGGCTGCACTCAAAGTTATCCAGGCTTTTGCCTCATCTACCTTAACTTCGCCATCTGTTGCAGCAAGCAATGACTCTATCGTAGGATATGCATACTGGTTTATCTCTATCTGATTACGTGCTACTGCATAATCTTTTTCCAGAAGCGCTTCATCTTCTAATAGACGTATTTCCACACCTAACAATAGTTCTTTGCTGCTATCAGCACTCTTCAACGCTTTTACAAGTGCAGGAAGTACCATCTTAACCTTTTTACCCGGAGCAACCTTTGGAAGTTTTTCACTGTTTTCTGCTATTACTTCACCATTTGCAGTAAGTGCCCAGTGCATATAGTATGCAGACAGATCTCTAAAGAAGTATTCGTTATAAACCTGAACTTCGCCCTTGTTAATATTGATTGGAGTTACCCAAACATCCTGATACTGATGACGAACTTCGTATGCATGTGGATTCCAACGTCTATCCGGAGCAATTATACCATTATTATTGAAGTTCTGGTCTGAAGCTGGATAACGACCTGCATCACCACCATACTGGAATATTTTGTTACCATCTTCGCTAATACCGTAAACTGCCTGATCTACAAAGTCCCAGATAAATCCACCCTGTACTGAACGATTTGCTCTTATTATATCCCAGTACTCTTTGAATCCACCCTGTGAATTACCCATAGCGTGTGCATATTCACATTCAATAAACGGACGTGGATCGTTACCTTTTTCGTGACGTATCATAGCACCATAATCGGCATACATTGGACAAGCTATATCGCAATGGTCGGGAGCCCAGGTAGCACCTTCGTACTGAACAGGACGTGTTTTATCGTATTCCTTTATCCATTTGTAACACTCTACAAAGTTCTGACCGTCGCCATCTTCGTTACCCATTGACCATACAATGATTGATGGGTGATTTTTAAATGTCATTACGTTTGACATATTACGTTCCAGATGTGCCTGCATGTAGTCTGCATTCTTTGCCAGAGGATGTGGTCCATACATCATTCCGTGACCTTCTACATTTGCTTCTGCAACCAGATAGATACCATACTTATCGCACAAATCGTACCAACGTGGATCATCAGGATAGTGCGATGTACGTATTGCATTGATATTCATCTTCTTCATTATCTGAATATCTTCTATCATACGTTCCAATGGTACTACATAACCGGTGTTGGGATCCATTTCATGACGGTTTGCACCTTTTATCAAAATAGGCTGTCCATTTACCAGCAACTGACGGTCTTTAATTTCTACTGAACGGAATCCCACTTTTTGAGGAATTGACTCTATTACACTACCATCTTTATCACAAAGTGTCAAATACAATGTATAGAGATATGGTATTTCTGCGCTCCATTTCTTAGGATTCTTAACATTGTACTCTTTAAAATAAGTGTCTGAACCTGTTAATTCAATCTTATCGTTGATAATAACCTTTCTATCTGCATCTACCAATTTGGCCAAAAGATATTTTGATTCAGAATCAACAATATCGGCTTCTATTGCAAACTTTGCGTTTTTATATTCCGAATCCAATTTGGTATATACTCTATAATCTTCTATTCTGGATTCAGGACGAGCGTAAAGATAGACTTCACGGGCTATTCCTGTAAAGCGCCAGAAGTCCTGATCTTCCAGATAACTTCCGTCACACCAACGCATTATCTGCATAGCAATCAGGTTAGGTTTTCCAAATTCCACATAGTCTGTTATGTCGAATTCAGCAGCCATTTTGCTATCTTCACTATAACCAACATACTTTCCGTTTACCCATACCTTTAAATTTGAGGTAGCTGAACCAACGTGGAAATAGACCCTTTCACCTTTCCAGTCGGCAGGTATAGTAAAGTTTTGTCTGTAAGAACCTACATAGTTATTACGCTCTTCCACAAAAGGAGGGTTGTTATCAAACTGATTACGCCAAACATATCCTACGTTTACATAGATTCTGTCACCGTAGCCGTTCATTTCAAACAATCCGGGTACTGGAAAATCCACCCATTTGCTATCATCAAAATTCAAAGCAAAGAAATTTTCGGGTCTTTCCCATGCATTTTCAACAAAATTGAAACGCCATTTACCCTCCAGACTCATATATCTGCTTGAAGAATACTTATCGGCTTTTTCTGCCTGTTCAACAGATTCGTAAGCAAAATAGTTAGCAACTGCTCGTTCTTCGTTCTCTTGATTTACCTTTGGGTCTAACCAAACCGGTGTCTGTGCGCAAACTCCTGTTACTATTGTGACAAGAGTTAGTAGCGCTGTCATTTTTTTCATTTTCTGCATATTATTAAAATTTACATTTCTTTCCACTTTGCGAAGATATAAAAAAGCATTCTTTTTCACAAATTTTCCCATTTTCCATCACTTCTCCTATTCAGATTAATAGAAAAGAATAAAAAAGCATTAATTTTGCGCACAAAATCAGAAACCACGAACAGAAGTTTGCATATAATATAAGTTTGTTTGCGTATAAAATTAGAATATAATAGTTTAAGGCAAGTAGTATATTCAAAACTGTAAATTACTGTCTATGTGATCGGACCAACATTTTCCCCGACTACACTGATTTTAAATTTAAAAGAGGTTTAATTATTAATGGATAAACATAACTAAAACAATGAAAAAAAGATTGAGAACAATGCTCCTTGCCCTCGTGGCCATTATTATGCCCATCGGAGCGTGGGCGTTGGATTATGTGGATATTCAGTTAAGTGAGAGTGGTATTGCCACTTTTTACTATTCAAGTTCGTCACATGTAATACCAGAAGGTATCAAAGCATCCGTTATCACAGGTGTTGAAGTGAATGAGGATGGAACCGTGACGGTTACAGAAGAAGAGGTGGAAGAATTTATCCCAGCAGACTGTGCTGTTATTCTTCGTGGAACTCCTGGTGAATATAACTTTGACATATATGAAGGTGAATTAAATGCACCCGCACCCTCGGATAACTTACTACTTGGTTCCGATGAAGAAACTACGATTGGTGAAGATGAATATCTCTATTTTACCTTAGATTCCGAAAACGAAGAAAACAGTGCCTCCTTGAAAGATTGGATCTATGTCGGTAACAAAGTGGATAATGAAGCCCACAAGGCATACCTTGCCTTACCAGTAGAAGAATACTCCGAATTGGCAGAAATGCTCGAAACGCTCGAAAATCCCCACCTGCAGCACACCCATGGTGGCTGCGAGATTTGTGAACAGGAAATTGGTGTAGAGGCTACTCAAGCTGCATGGGGCGCATCAGCCGATGATTTGACAGAAGGCACACTTGAAGATGCCATCTATAACGCTGGTGAAGAAGATAGCAACATAGGTTATATCAAACTACTAGCGGATCTGGAGTCCACTGGTGTTGTCATTAATGCTGGTACTTTCACTCTTGATCTCAATGGATACACAATTTCAAGTGAATCACATACCCTCTATATACAAAATAATTCAAACGTCACCATTGTAGATAATTCCGAAACAAATAGTGGCAAGGTGATATCTTCAGGAGAAGGTTCTTTCGCCGTAGGTATTACTAATAGCGCCTCAGTTACCATCAATGGAGGCACTTATGAAAGTACTCATCATTATGCATTAAATCTTGAAGAAAACAGCTCTGTCACAATCAATGGTGGTTCTTATATAAACTCCTACGTTCCTGTTTGTATTAACGAAGGCAGCTCAGCTACAATCATGGGTGGAATATTCGAGTACACTAGTAATGGTGCTATTGACAACTATGGAAATCTTGTTGTTGAGGGTGGCACATTCACTTATAAAGGTGAAGGCGAAGATGTCGAATTTTACAATACTATATATTATTATGATGGGTCGATAGATCTCTCAAAATATCCCACCGAAGCTATAAATTCTATCGATGTAATAAATTATTCAGAAGAGGATATAACTCCTGGTGCTGAGACCATCCTTTTGCCAGAGGGTTATTACTTCTTAGGCTCTGATGGCACCCCCGTTACTATTCTTGAGAATAATTCGAGTTATTGCATTGGTGAAGAACCTACAAAATACACCATCACCTTTGTAACTAATGGCGGTGGTGGCGAAATGGAAGGTAGTAACATCTATGAAGGTGTTGATTATACCCTACCCGAATGTACATTCACCGCTCCCGAAGGTATGATGTTCAAGGCATGGCAGATAGGCGAGGATGAATATCAACCCTATGAAACCGTAACCATTATGGGCAACACCACCATTACCGCCCTGTGGACAGACTATGTTCCTCAGATTGTCATCAAGATGCATGATAGCTACGGAGATGGTTGGCACGGCGATGCCATTGTAGTGAAGAAGAATGGTGAGGAGATAGGAACCGCTACCATAAAAGATGGCGCAGACGGTATTGTGCGTTATGAATATGACAACACGGCAGAGTACACCTTCTACTGGAGTTGCAATCATGAGCAAGAGTTGGAAGAAAATCCAGAATATTTTTGTTATCACGAAGAATGTTCCTTCGAGATATTTATCGATGATGAAGAGGTGTTTTCTGCTAAAAGATATGAGGATGAAAATACCTCTACCTCTGATTGCCAAAGCTACGAGGACGGAGAACTTCTTTACAGCATAGAGGGTGAGGATGTATTTTTGGAGAATCTCACCATTGCCGATGGTGAGCAGACTGAGTACATCAACGATGCTTCATTCACTACCGTGGAAACACTCACCTACACCCGCACCTTGCCTAATTTGATGTGGAATGCGTTGTATGTGCCCTTTGAGATTCCCGTGAGCGAGTTGACAGACAACTATGACGTGGCCTACATCAACGATATCCGCTCTTATGACAATGATGAAAACGGAGAAATTGATGATATGACAATGGAAATAATCCGTATTAATAGTGGTACGTTAAATGCAAACCACCCATACCTAATACGTGCAAAGAACGAAGAAGCGCAGAGTATGGAGATAGTGCTTAGCGATGCTACACTATACAGCACTGAAGAGATTTCCCTTATTTGTTCATCAATGTATATGGAGTTCACTATAACCGGAACATACAATACTCTAAGCTATGAAGACTTAGAGGAAAAGTATGCAATCTCTACCAGTGGCGCATGGCAACAGCTAAGCGAAGGAAGCTCACTAAAGCCATTCCGCCTATACATGGAAATGACACCACGTGATGGTTCACCTGTAAAGGTGGAAGCAGCTGCACTTTCACGCATCCGTATCAATATGCAGGGTGAAGATGGCAATACCACAGGTGTTGAAATTTTGGAGGCGCCACAGAGCATAAACGATGCAGTTCTTTACGATTTATATGGTCGCAAGGTAACCACTCCGGTTAAAGGCGGCATATATATTAGTAACGGAAAGAAAGTAATAGTTAAGTAAAAACAGATAGCAATAAGATATTAAGAGTATAAAACAAAAATAACTTTCAACAAGTATGCAAACAAAAGAGTATGTAAGCCCGGAAATCACAGTTGTAGAATGCTGTGTAGAAAAAGGATTCGCAGTAAGTGAAATGCCTATAGGCGGTTGGGGCGACCCGGCATAAATCAAACCTAACAATTATTGCAGGGAGCGGCACTATTGTCGCTCCCTGCTTGTGTTATTACAGAAGAACAGAACTATAACATAGTAAAGCAAAATCTTTAAGGTTATAACATTGAAAAAAGGATGAAAAATGTTATCTTTACGCACTAATTACAATATAATCAACAGAAATCAGGGACAATGGCGTTAACAGATAGTAAGAAGGGTAAAAATTCTATAGTGGATTTGTTATCCCTTAACATAGAGAATTATGGTTTTTGGATATATTCACTGATTTTGACCATAGTTGTCTTTTATACCTTTGGTGTGGAGTATTCGGATTGGCTTATAAGAATTGAATCAAAATCACTATTCCTGTACAACCCTCTGTTTTTTCAGGATGTTGTACTTGCTCCCGCCGGATTACTAAGCTACATTTCATTATTTTTCACTCAGTTCCTGCACTCTCCATTAATAGGGACAACCATTTTCACACTGCTACTGCTGTTTTCAGCTTATATCACAAAAGTAACCTACAACATTTCAGACAGAGATTCTGTTATAGCGTTTCTACCGGCAATTCTAATATTGATTATAAATGGCAGTATTGGTTATGCACTATACACCATTAAAACGGCAGGTTTCTTCTTTATGCCCATATTGGGCTACACATTATCCACTGTAGCTGTATGGAGTATCAATAAAATCAAATCGCCGGTTCTATCCATTCCGGCCATAATTATCTGGTGTTTTCTTGGTTACCTGGGTTTTGGTGTTTACGCATTGGCCGCAACTGTTGCCATCACTATTCTCCAGTACAAACGTGAATGTATAACTGTCGCAAAAATAGCCATTCTTGTTTTTGCGTTACTGTTTCTGGTTTTTACCCCATTAGTTACATACAATCTGACTACATCGGCAAATTCGCTTCTTAGCACATTTCTGTTAGGTATTCCCAATTTAACTGAAGAGCAGAACAATGCAATCTTCAGCAGCGCTTCGGCATTACTTATTGCATTGCAGATTATTCCAGCCCTATACAAACCGCTGCCACTTATCAAAGCACAACACTATTTGTTTTTTCAAAGTGCGGTCTTAGCTGTTTATCTGCTCACATCGTATCTCTGTTGGTTTAGAGATACAAACTTCAAAGCAGAAATAGCCATGTCAAATGCCATAGACCGTGAAGATTGGAAAGAGGTTTGCAATATACACAAAGCACTTACCGAGAAGTATTCAGCAAGCGACAAAAAGGCTTATAACAAGTTGAATTCAAAGGTCAACGCAGCAAATACAAGCAGCGAAATGGACCTTATTGTAGAGAAAATGCGAAACGTTTTTTTTGAACCCAGTCGTATTATGGTGCAGTACAAAAATCTGGCACTTGTAAAATTGGGGACAGAGGGCAATCAGGCATTCACTTACAAAGATGGAGGCAGAGAACAAAAAGCACAGCAAACCATTCCAATGGTATTACAATGTGGCAAACAACTATATCTATACTACGGCTTACCCTATTTTGCGTATAGGTGGTGCATAGAAGAGGCTGTAGAATATGGTTGGAATGTTGACAATCTGAAATATGCTACTTTATCGTGCATCCTCACCGACAATTTTGAAATGGCAGATAAATTCCTGCATAGACTGGAGAAGACGCTATACCATAGAAAATGGGCCAAACAGATGCGCAGCTATATTGACAATCCGGAACAGATTGCTCAATCTACATCTTTTCAGGCCATAAAATCTTTGATGTGTTACAATAACACATTAAGCAATGACCAAGCGTTGATAGAGACATATCTTATCAATCACTTTACAGCAAAAAGACCGGAAAATGCCACACCACAATTTGACAAAGTTGCCATGCTATGGGCTTTACAAACGCAGGATATAGGAACATTTTGGAGGTGTTTTTCGCATTACGTTCAAACAAACGATACCCAAAAGATGCCCAGACACTATCAGGAAGCGGCCTACCTGTATGGAAACTTAGAAAAGAACGTCAATATAAGCAATATGCCTTTTGATAAAACCATCACTGCATCGTATGATAATTTTAACAGATTTTCATCACAGCACAGAGTGCGTACAATAGAAGAGTCAAAATATCCGTTTTATGAACGTTTTGGCGAAACATTCTACTATTATTACTATTTTATAAGAAACCTGAATACATATTGATTTATGAAAAGAGTTACACCTTATATATTATTATTGTTGATGGCAACAGTTTCTTGCACTACCAATATCCCATCGACATATACCGACAGCAATACAACTGTGGATATTTTTCCCAATCTTACAGATTTGACCATTCCGTCAAATATTGCACCGCTGTATTTCACAATCAACAACAAGGCCGAAAAGTGTATAGTACGTATATCCAACGGTTCAATTGAGCATATACATTCCGGCAAAACCTTTACCATTCCACAAAAAAAATGGCATAAACTATTAGCTGCCGGCAATAGTATTGAAATAGACATCTTCATTCTAAACAACAAGTGGGAAAAACTTCCAACTATATCATGGCAGATAGCAGAAGAGATAGATCCATATATTTCATACAGAGTTATTCCACCATCTGTAGAAAGTTATGAACGTCTCAGCATAAACCAACGCAACCTGACAAACTTTGAAGAAGAGGTTATTTATGCCAACTCCATGGTACAATCGGGCAACAACGGACAATGCATAAATTGTCATCATTATAGAAATTGGGGGACAGAACAGATGATGTTCCATGCCAGACAGTATTTAGGTGGCACGCTTATAATAGAAAATGGTGAAATGAAAAAGATAAACCTTAAAACCGATTCAACAATATCGGCAGGTGTGTATCCTGCATGGCATCCCACACACAATTATATAGCCTTTTCTACCAATAAGACCAAACAGTCTGTACACACCAATCTGAATAATAGAATAGAAGTTTTTGATACAGAGAGTGACTTGATTCTATACAACACTCAAAAAAACAGTGTTAGCATTATTGAAAACGATTCAGCTGAATTTGAATGTTTTCCGGCTTGGACACCTGATGGCAAAACATTATACTACGTATCTGCACATTTTGATTACGAATTTGGCCCGAAACGCGAAGAGTACATAGTCAATAATTTTGATAAGATTCATTACAATCTATACAGAAAAGCCTTCAATCCGGAGACTGCTGTATGGGGAGAATCAGAATTGGTTTATGATGCTGCCGCAGAAGGCAAAAGCATTACACTGCCAAGAATATCGCCCGATGGCAGATACCTTATGTTCACTATGGGCGACTATGGAGTATTTCATATATGGCACAAAGATGCCAACCTCTATTTGATGGATTTGAAGAGTTCACAAATTCGTCCTTTATCAGAAATAAACAGCAACGATGTAGAGAGTTATCATTCGTGGTCAAGCAATGGTAAATGGGTAATTTTCAGCACCAGACGTGATGATGGTGGTTTTACACGCCTATATCTGACTCATAGGGAAGAAGACGGCAGTTTTTCAAAACCATTCCCTATCCCACAAAAAAGCCCCGACTATGAAGGCAATTTTATGTACTCCTACAACATTCCCGAATTTATGAAGGAGCCTGTCAGCATTACTCCTAAAGAGATTGCATCATTTTTCAAGAGTGCAGAGACTATTCAGGCCAATTTCACACAAACAACAAACCAATAACTGATTTATGAAATTTTCAAAGCTCATACTACTCTCTTTTATCCTTATCTATTCAGCCATAGCTGTACAAATTCATGCAGAACCATTTATTCTTGTCATTGATGCCGGACATGGCGGTAAGGATCCGGGAGCTGTAAACGGCAAGGCTCAAGAAAAAAGCATCAATCTGAATGTAGCTCTCAGAGCCGGCAAACTTATTGAGGAGAACTGCAAAGATGTTAAGGTGATATACACCAGAAAAACCGACGTATTTGTAGAACTGAGCAAAAGAGCAGACATAGCCAATAAGGCAAATGCCGATATGTTCATATCAATTCACACCAACGCCGCAAAAAGTACATCAGCATACGGTGCTGAAACTTTTTTGCTTGGAGTAGAAGAGAACAGAACAAGCGCAAATTTCAATGTTGCAATAGAAGAGAACAAAGCCATTCTTTATGAAAGCGATTATGAAACCACATACGCCGGTTACGATCCGAACAGTCCTGAAAGCCAGATAATATTTGAATTCATGCAGAATGAACATCAAAAAGAGAGCCTAAAAATGGCATCTATTGTACAGAATAGTCTAATCAACAATGCAAAAAGGCATAACAGAGGAGTTCATCAGGCAGGCTTCTTAGTTTTATGGAGAAGCGCTATGCCAAGCATTCTTATAGAATTAGGATTCATTTCAAATAGTGCAGACATGAAGTATATGACCTCTCAAAAGGGAGTAGAAGAACTTAGCCAAAGTATATACAAAGCATTTAATGAGTATCTTGAAGAGAGCAGAAAATCACAAAACAAAACTACTAACATAGCCATAGATAACAACAAAGAGAATGATAATTCTTCTGCAAAAGAGAATCCTGTTTTCAAAGTTCAATTCCTAACATCAAAAAGCGTTTTAGGCAAAAAGGACAACAGGCTAAAGAATCTTTCCAACGTAAGCTACTACAAAGACAATGGGTTATACAAATATACTTGCGGAGACACTTCCAGTTACGAAGAGATATTAGCTACACGGAAAGAGGTTAGCAAAAGGTATAAAGATGCTTTTATAGTTGCTTTTATTAATGGGAAAAGGATTAGTATTGATGAAGCTAAACGGGTCATTGGGAAAAACTAAAATAGATTTTGTCTAAATAGACGCATATTTTAAAACCTTTATTGTTTTTTTCACTTACCCCACAAACATAGTATTACAAACGGCTTTTTTAAAGATTAAAACCATTGCTTGAAAAAAGTTATCAACAGGCTAAACGCCTGACATTCAGAATTTTATTTCAAGTCAAGTACTGCTTTTCAACAAAAAAGAGCAGTATTTACAAAGCGCTCAAAAACAGCCACTTACAAAACCACGTTTTTTCCCTGTTTTTTATGGACTTGTAGATATGAAATAAGATTGCCAATTTTGCAATGTGAATTAACAATAGAACAAAGTACTGACTACAATAATGAATAGAGAACTATCAGAAAAGTGGAGCAATTGCATGGATTTTATCTGTGACAATGTAGAGGCCAATGTTTTCAACACTTGGTTCACTATTCTTGAGCCATTAAGTTTGGAGAACAACACCTTACTTATACAGGCACCAAGTTCATTCGTTGTGGAATACATAGAAGACAACTACCTAAACGAATTTCAAACTGCAGTCAGGAAATGCTTTGGAACCGGCATAAATGTGAATTACAATATCATTGTAGATAAAAAGAATTCACAGAGCACAACGGTAAGATCGCAAGAATTCCAGCCTACGCAAATAAAGAGTTCAAAGCCTATGGGCAACGTGGCACCACATGCTACCGATGCTCCACAAGTACAGGATTTGGATTCTATGCTTAATCCAAAGTATAGTTTTGACAATTTCATAGAAGGATATAGCAACAAAATGGCAAGGATTGCAGGTGAAACAATTGCTCAGAATCCTGCAAATACATCATTCAACCCACTCTTTATACATGGTTCATCCGGTGTAGGTAAAACCCACCTTTTGAATGCAATAGGTATGAAGATTAAAGAGTTGCATCCTGAAAAGAGAGTTTTATATGTATCGTCACATTTATTCCACGTCCAGTACATAGACGCTATAAGAAGTAACAACCTGAATGATTTCATTCACTTCTATCAGACTATTGACGTGCTGATAATTGACGACATGCAGGAACTGTCAGGATTCCCAAGAACAACAAATACCTTCTTCCATATATTCAACCATTTGCATCAAAGTCACAAACAGCTTATTATGTCATGTGACAGACATCCAAAGGATTTGAAAGATATAGAAGAGAGACTGATAACACGATTCAAATGGGGTTTGGTTGCAGAACTTGAAAAGCCCGATTTGGCATTAAGAAAAGAGATACTTAAAGACAAAACTACAAAAGACGGTCTGGAAGTTTCTGACGATGTAATTGATTTTATTGCAGAAAATGTTACTGACAGTATAAGAGATTTAGAAGGTATAGTTGTATCGTTAATGGCATACTCCACTTTCTACAACAAGGAGATTAATTTGGAACTTGCCCAACAGATATTGTTCAAAAACAACAAGAAAGAAGATAAGCCATTAACTATAGAGACCATTATCAATAAAGTCTGCGATTATTACGACATCCCAATAGATGCTATTCAAACAAAATCAAGAAAGCATGAAATTGTTCAGGTTAGACAAATAAGTATGTATCTGGCAAAGAAACATCTTGATTATTCTACATCAAAAATTGGTGCATATATTGGCAAAAGAGATCACGCTACTGTGCTTCATGCATGCAACATAGTAAGAGATCAATTACAAGTTGACAGAAACTTTAGAAAAGATGTAGAGAATATAGAAAGTTCACTTAGATCATAATGATTTAAGTTTATCAATAAACGAAAATCCGGGAAAGATCTAAATTCCGGATTTTTCTTTTTTCAACCGCTTTGTATTACACAAAAACAGAAATGCCGTTACACATACCCCAGACCACAATTTTACATTTTGGAAAACTTTTCAATGTAAGTTATTTTTTATCTACTTGATTTTCTGTTATTTAATTTTGCATTTTGGAAAACTTTTAAAATTGTTGATAACTATTTTTAAGAAATCTTTTGCAGTTATAATAGTATCATTATCTTTGCTGTCGCTTAGCAGTAGTGCAGCACCTAATTACGCAAAACAAACAAAAGAACAAACATAAAACAACAATGGCTAAACAACAAACTTACACTTTCGAAGAAGCGTTTAAAGCTTCCATCGAATACTTTGGTGGCGACGAATTAGCTGCTAAAGTATGGGTAAACAAGTATGCCGTTAAGGATTCATTCGGAAACATCTTCGAAAAGACTCCTGACGATATGCATTGGCGAATTGCTAACGAAGTTGCAAGAATTGAAGCTCGTTACAAGAATCCTATCAGCGCAGAAGAACTTCACGATCTCTTCAAAGGCTTTAAGCACATTGTACCACAGGGTAGCCCTATGACAGGTATTGGAAATGACTTTCAGATTGCATCACTTTCAAACTGTTTTGTAATAGGTAATGACGGAGCTGCCGATTCGTATGGTGCTATTATCAAAATTGACGAAGAGCAGGTACAGTTAATGAAACGCCGTGGTGGCGTAGGTCACGACCTTTCACACATTCGTCCAAAAGGTTCTCCGGTAAAGAATTCAGCGCTGACTTCTACCGGTTTGGTTCCATTTATGGAACGTTATTCCAATTCAACCCGCGAAGTTGCACAAGATGGCCGTAGAGGCGCACTTATGCTGAGTGTAAGCATTAAGCATCCTGATTCAGAATCGTTTATAGATGCTAAAATGACTAGCGGTAAGGTTACAGGTGCAAATGTATCTGTAAAGATAGACGATGCTTTTATGCAGGCAGCCATTGAAGGTAAACCATATACACAGGCTTATCCTATAGATTCTGCAAACCCTACATATACCAAAGATATTGATGCTTCTGCACTTTGGAAGAAGATTGTTCACAATGCTTGGAAATCGGCAGAACCGGGTGTTCTTTTTTGGGATACCATAACAAGAGAATCAGTTCCTGATTGTTACGCAGACCTTGGTTTCCGCACAGTCAGCACCAACCCTTGTGGAGAAATTCCACTTTGCCCATACGACTCCTGTCGTCTGTTGGCTATCAATCTGTATTCATACGTTGTTAATCCATTCAAAGAGAATGCTTACTTTGATTTTGACCTATTCAAAAAGCATGTTGCATTGGCTCAGCGTATAATGGATGACATTATCGATCTTGAAATTGAAAAGATTGAAAAGATTCTTGCTAAAATTGAGAGCGATCCTGAAGGCGAAGATATTAAACGTACCGAAAGAGAACTCTGGCACAAAATTATGCGTAAGAGTACTATGGGACGTCGTACCGGCGTTGGCATCACTGCAGAAGGTGATATGATTGCAGCTATGGGTTTGCGTTATGGCACAGAAGAGGCTACAGCATTTGCTGAAAAAGTTCAGAGCACATTGGCTATAGAGGCTTATCGTTCTTCTGTAAATATGGCTAAAGAACGTGGAGCATTCGAAGTTTTCGACTGGAAACGAGAAGAAGCAAATCCATTTATCGGCCGTATTCGCGAAGCAGATCCTGCTTTGTACGAAGATATGAAAAAGTATGGTCGTCGTAATATTGCATGTCTTACTATTGCTCCTACAGGTACTGTAAGTTTGATGACACAGACAACATCCGGTTTGGAACCTGTATTCATGCCGGTATATAAACGCCGTCGTAAGGTTAACAGTGAAGACGAAAATGCAAACGTAACATTCCACGATGAAAACGGCGATGCATTCGAAGAGTTTGTTGTATATCACCACAAGTTTGTAGAATGGATGAAAGCCAACGGCATAGACCACACAAAGCAGTATTCACAAGAGGAACTTGATGAACTTGTTGCACGTTCACCATATCACAAAGCAACTGCACAGGACGTTGACTGGGTAAACAAAGTGAAGATGCAAGGCGCACTGCAAAAGTGGGTTGACCATTCTATCAGTGTAACCATTAACTTACCGGCAGATGTTTCAGAAGAGCTTGTAAACGAACTCTACGTAGAGGCTTGGAAGTGCGGTTGTAAAGGTTGTACCGTATATCGTGATGGTTCACGCGACGGCGTACTGGTAGATGTTAAGAGCGACAAGAAAAAATCAGCAGAAAGCAAAGAGCCTACTATGGCACCTGGCGATTGCCATCCAAGAGAGGTTGTAGAGACACGTCCAAGAGTATTGGAAGCCGATGTTGTACGTTTCCAAAACAACAAAGAGAAGTGGGTAGCATTTGTTGGTCTGCTTAACGGACGTCCATACGAAATATTCACCGGTCTGCAGGATGACGAAGAGGGAATTATGCTTCCAAAGACTGTAGAGAAGGGTCAGATTGTAAAGAATGTAGATGAAAACGGTGTTAAACGTTACGACTTCCAGTTTACAAATAAACGCGGATACAAAATCACTATCGAAGGTTTGTCAGAGAAATTCGACAAAGAGTACTGGAACTACGCAAAACTGATTTCAGGCGTATTGCGTTACCAGATGCCTGTAGATCTATGTATGAAACTTATTGGTTCTTTGGATTTGGGTAGCGAGAATATCAACAACTGGAAAAACGGTGTAGAACGCGCACTCAAGAAGTATATTCAGGACGGAACTCAGGTAAGCGGAGAGAAATGTTCGGTTTGCGGATCAGAATCTCTGGTTTACCAGGAAGGTTGCCTGATTTGCCAGAACTGCGGTTCCTCACGTTGCGGATAAACAAAACACACAACACAAACATACTCAAATAGGAAATGGTCGGTTTTTAGCCGACCATTTCCTATTTAAGTAGTTTGTGTAAGACCTTATTTATTTTGTTCCCTCCGGGAACGTCCTTCGGACCAAATAATTTTCTTATTTGAGCTGTTTGTTTATCCTTATCTATAAGGCTTCCTGCGGAAGCGCGCTTCGCGCCAATTAATTACCTACTTCTACTGTGATTGAGGCAGAGCCACACTCTGCACATACGGGTGGATTCTCCTTCGCTATAGTAAAGCTAAGACGTTGCAATGAAGGAAACTCCTGTTGCAGACGCTGCACTACCCTACCCGCTACGTGCTCCATAAGCTTTGACGGTATCTGCATCTCCTCTTTGATTATACGTGCTGCCTGCGCATAATTCAATGTATCTGCAAGTTCATCACTATTTAGTGAATTGCTTACATCAGCATACATATCAAGGTCTATTGTGTACCAGGCACCAACTTCACGTTCTTGAGGCTCAACGCCATGATAAGCATAAAACCTAAGTCCGTTCAAAGAGATTTTCTGTATCGACATAATCTATTATCAGTATCAGAATGTAAAATCAAGAGATACGCCAAATGCATCGCTCTTACGTGTATAGTTGCAGGCTGTATGGTTTGCGTTTGTAAATTCGTGATCATCAAACATTGAGTGCAGATAACCGGCATTCAGTTTAAGCATGTCATTAATCTGGAATGCTGCACCTATGCTAAGACCATACGAACTTGTGCTGAAGTTTGTGTCTGACATATCAGAATCGGCAAAACCAAGTTCAGTACGCTGACCACCACAACTTATTGTCCATCTGTCAGCAATATCCCACTCTGCACCAAGTACCACTTCCCAGCTGTTATCACCTGCCTTGATAGCAGAACCTTTTGCATCCTTGTCCCAGAAGTAGTGATAGCCACCACCTATACGTACCTTGTCAAATGAATACTGAGCGCCAAGTGCAAGATATGCAGGTATATCTGAACGAACTATATTACCGTCACCATAAACAGCCACAGCAGGAACCATTGTTGCAAGAGCAGCTAAGTTTGCACTGTTATTTGCTTCGTTCTCCATTGCTATTTTAGTACGGAATTCATACTTTGCAGCAAGATTCAATTTTCCAAGATTTACATCAACACCTACTATAGGAGTAAAGCCGAAATCACTCTGATTGCAATCCAGTTTATAATCTGCAAGAAGTGCGGCATACTGTGCCATAGCCGGCATTTGCTGAAAGATTGGAGATGACGCTGTTATACCACCTACATTGATATTGCTAATTGCACCTACATACGATGCCTTTGCCATTACTGTGCGCAAGCCACCGAATACAGATACCATATCTGCAATTTTGTATGTTCCACCCACCTGAAGACCAAAGAAATACTGTTTTCCGGTAAGATTCTGGTCAAATGAATAGGCGCTTGAACCTATCTTGCTGCCAAACTCATATGCCATACCGCCAATCAGTTCTTCAAACATAGGCAGACCACTTGCAAATTCACAAGCGCCACCACCGCCGCCTACTGCAAACTGAGCAGATACAGACCACTTGTCATTGAAAACGTATGCAGCCTGGAATGAAGGAATAACAGGTGCGAATGTTTCACCTTCAAAGAAACGATCTTTAGACGGATTTTTGGTATTGTTCATAAACAGAAGATTTGTAGCGTTCATCTGACGTTTCTGAGCAGCAGCCTGCCAGCTCAATGATAGATGAAAACCCTCTGGAAGAAATGCCACACCTGCAGGATTGCTATATACACCATCAATAGCTATTGCAGCATCGCGTGCAGGATTACGCAAATATGTTGCGTTTTGATTTGTATTTGTCAAAAGACCACCTGCAAAAGATGTTGCAGATACCAAAAGTGCAAATGCACCAATTAAGAATTTCTTTTTCATATTCTATTTAATTTGGTTAAAATCGGTGCAAAGGTAACACAATTAATAGTACATAGTTCCTAAATTGCACACATTCCTGAATATTGTATATTAAACAACCTCAAAATTCATAACTTCAAGACACATTCGCGTATTATGATATGGGCACTTCCATGGGCCGGCTTTATCATCTTTCATATTTACCTTACCGTTTGCGAGCAGACTCCAGTACCATTCACCTCGGCTTTTATCTATTATATACCTTTTAATAAAATCCCAGGAAGAACGAGCAACATTCAGATAGTTATTATTGCCTGTAATTTTATATGCATATAGAAAACCTACAACCGATTCAGCTTGAACCCACCAATGACAGTCATTATCTCTAATCCCAGCAGATGGATTGTACTCATATTCCATCCCCCCATCTTTATTAAAGGCTTCACTTAATGATACATCTGCTATCTTTTTAACCAAATCTACCAATTTTTTCTTATGAACACCACTATCTATCACAAAGGCAGCTTCCCAAAGAAGCCAAGCTGCTTCTATATCGTGACCATAAGATTGCAAAGAAGAGTTTCGTTTCCAATCATCTGTGAAAAACAGATCAAAATGACCTATCGGAGCATTGTATATGCGTTCAAGGAAAATATCCATTAGCTCTTTAATACGAAACTTTAAGTTAATATCCGGCCATATTCTGTATAGGTTTGTATAGGGTTCTAAAATATGAAGATGGGTATTCATGGTTTTTCTATCGTTGGCATCTTTTTCACTCAACCGAACATCATCTATTTGCCCCCAATCCTGTGTAAAAGCTTCAAAATAACCACCATATTTTTCATCATAGGCATGTTGTTCTATAGATTCGTAGAGCATCACCGCATATTCTAAAGATTCTGCATCGTTGGTTGATCTATAAAGTTCACTAAGTCCATATATAGCAAATCCTAATGCGTATATCTGCTTTTTCGTATCTCTGGGTGTACCATCAGCATTCAACATCCAATAGATACCACCGTTTTTGTTATCATAAAAATTGTCTATCAAATAACGCTTTGCACGAATTGCCAACTCAAGATATTTATAATCTTTTGTTGTACGATAGGCTGCAGCAAAGGCCCAAAGAATACGTGCATTAAGCACTGCTCCCTTTGGAGCATCTTTACAAAGAATGCCCTCACCATTCATCCTACCATAAAACCCACCATTTTCATCATCAACCATAGCTATCCAAAATGGCATAATATTCTCTTTCAACTCTTGCCCGACTTCGCGCTTTAGCTTTTCCATATTATTCAACTGACTTATAATATTAACTCACAAATCTATAAAAAAAGCAACAACATAGTGTATTTAAATAGACTTCGATATATTAATTCTTTTGGAAGTGGTAGATATGGATGGCCCTAGGATTGATAAGATTCTTGTTAAGAAGAGAGAATATCAATCGGAATAACAGTTAAAACTGAGTGAATTGATCTCTTCTCTAAGTTTTTCTGTTTGCACCGATTCCACCTTTGGCTTGAAATTGTTCACTATATCTTTCATTCTTATAAAGGCGCAACTATCACCTGTTGCGTAGTACAGTTCTGCAAGTAATGTAAGCGGATACAATCTATTTGGGAGCATATTAAATGCTCTTAGGTAGCACTCTTCCGCTCTGTCATACTGCTGCAGCGCTTTGGCATTATTACCCATTACATTCCAGAACATCGGATCTGAACTGATAGCTGCTCCCATCTCTAATATAGAGTCACTTTTTGCATATTCACCACATTTATTAAGCGATTGACCAAACGCAAACATAAAACTGTATTTATGCAACAAAGCATCCTGAAACGAAACGCACTCTTCTGTAAAAGCTTCGTAATATTTAATATCGTACAGAGTCATTGCCTTCTCCAAAGAGCGTTCAGCCACTTTTGCAGTTTTGTATCTGCTATATCCTGCCATAACAAAAACCAAAGCCATCAAGAATGTTACATACACAGGGAATAGGGTTCTGTTTTTGCCTGGTTTTATTCCTGTTATTGCCACAAAAAAAGCCAGCATAACACAGAATAGCATCATCTTAAACGGATAGGAAAAAAGTGCGAATATTGAAAGTGCTATCAAACCATAACACCATACCGATTGTTCTCTATACAATGTAGTTATTGACACAGATATTAGTAGCAGATAGATAATAAGCCCCACTACACCACATTCCACTCCTAATTCCAGGTATTCATTAAAGGCATACGCGGGACAATCAGCTATCATCCGTTCTCGCTCTATCTTCACGGTCTCTTTTGCTTGAAGTATATCTTCTATATGGGGTGCAAAGTATTCCGTCTGTGATTTACCGTATGAAGATGCGTAATTTGCCAATCCACTTCCTTTTATGCCATTGCTTTGAATTGCGGAAAGGCTTATTTTATTTATATACGCCCTACCGTCAGCGGAATCTTTTTTATAAAGATAAGCAGTTGTCACAGCGACAGAAATAATCAGAACAATCACCATCCAATATCTTTTAAATTGTCTTCGAATTCGCTTGTGAGAGATACCATATACAAGCATACTAACACCGAAAGCCAGCAAAGAGGTTCTACTGAGTGTTGCCGGCATTACTATTAAAGACAGTACAGCAGATAGTGCATACAGAATTTTTAACAATCTGTTTTCTTCCTTTATACAACATGGAATCAGTATGCTTGCGCAAACAGCCAAAAAACCGCCAAAAGGGCCCGGATTATTAAAAGACCCGGTCATAGGATATAGATAATTATGAGATTCATAAACTCCCAACATTTGTAAAAGAGCATAAGTTATCTGCCATAATGCAGCCAGCGCTATAGCAATAGAGACAATTCTGCCTAACAGTCTCATATTCCACAAAGCAAACATTCTTAAAAGAGAATATGCCACAACATAAAGTGATATGTCATACATCTTGTAAAAAGCGGCATGGGTAGGATTATTAATCCATGTAACAACAAATACCAGAAACATTGACAGAGCCAACAAATCAATTAGATGAAGATTTTCAAAATGTCTTTTCATAGTTTTATATATATGTGTGTTTAAATTTGTCTTGCGCAAAGGTACGAATAACCGGGCTATAAACAAACAACTTGCTTCATTGTTTTACATAGCGAATGCAAATACATTCAAGTGCATAACAAAAAAACTCTCCCGATTTCACCATTTACAAAAGTATTTATCGGGAGAGAAACAGACTTATTAACTATCAATCATTATTTATGAAAGCCCTTTCCAAATTTTGTGAAATATTGATAATAAAATCACCCATCCTTTCCAATTCATTTACAACATCTATGTAATAAACACTGGTTTGATAGTTCTTATCGCCATCTTCAATATCCTCTATTTCTGCATCACGCAGATTGTTTCTTAACTGGTTAATATATTCCTCTGCATTATATGCATTTGACACTTCAACAAGCATACCTTTGTGAGCGGCATCAAGATTATAGAGCATTGCCTGATAGGCATCATCTACCACATTTACCATATCGTCAAGTTTCTGCAATTTTGCAGCATCAAATTTCTTGTTGTGGATATTCTTGCGGGAAAGAATACGGCTTATAGCTTCACCCGAATCGCCTAAAGATTCCAATTCACCAATAATCTTATACATGGCTTTAATCTTGTAAGACGTTGTTTGACTAATATCACTCACAGAGACTGCATTCAAGAACGTTGCTATTTCGTAATCTATTCTATCTGATATCTCTTCATATTTGACCAACTTGTTACGTAATTCTTCAAACTTATCGCCATTACTTTCAGCAATAGCCTGTCTTACATAAGAAAGTCCATTTCTAGATATCTGAGCAAAATGTGTAATCTCATTAAACGCCTGTTCAGTTGCAAGTTCAGGAGTAGCTAAAGGACCGGCAGAAATATATTTCAATCTAAACATTTCCTGCTCTTGATTCTTTGGAGTTTTAATAATAAATACAACTATTTTCTCTATAAGTTTTACAAACCATATAAGAATACAAGTATTGATAGTATTGAAAAGAGTATGCAACATAGAGAGTCCGTAAAGTGCGGCTGTACCTTCAACAGAGACTGAACTGCTTACCACAAAACCTTCGGCTGCAGGGTTAGGCAGACCGAAGAGTTCAATAATTTTACCTACAAGCATTAAGAATGGTTTGAAGAAAATTAATGCCCATACTACTCCAAACAGATTGAATATAGTATGAGACATTGCTGCCCTCTTAGCCTGAGTATTACCTACTGATGCAGCAATATTTGCAGTAATTGTTGTACCGATATTTTCACCAAGAACCATGGCACAAGCCATATCAAATGGTATCCAACCCATACTGAGCATAATGAGTGTGATAGCCATTGTGGCAGATGACGATTGAAGCACAAGTGTGAGGAGAGTACCAAAGGCCAGGAATATAAGCACCGAACCGAAACCATGACTGGACCATGTCTTGACAAAATCCAAAACCTGTGGGGTTTCATTCAAATCGGGAACGGATTCCTTCATAAAAGAGAGACCCAAAAACAGCAGGCAGAAGCCTACAAGAAGTTCACCAATATTCTGCCTTTGATTCTTCTTTGAATTTGAGAAGAGGAATGCCAATGCCATTAAAGGTACGGCAAGGATTGAAATATCAGCCTTAAATCCAAGCCAGGAAACCAGCCATGCGGTCACTGTAGTTCCTATATTTGCGCCCATAATGACACCTATTGCCTGTGCAAGTGTAAGAAGACCGGCATTCACAAAGCTAACAACCATAACAGTTGTTGCCGATGAAGACTGAATAATAGAGGTAATTCCTAAACCTGTCATAACCCCTTTGAAGGGATTTGATGTCATTGCAGTAAGAAAACCGCGCAACTTATCACCCGAAGCTTTTTGCAATCCGGAACTCATCAAATTCATACCATAAAGGAACATTCCCAATGCTCCCAATAGTGTAAATACTTGAAGTATTCCCATAAAAATTATACTATTTGATTAGAAATAAGATACCAATTATATAGCACGAAACAGATAAACATAAACAGACCACTTATTCTATTGATTTTGCCAACAAAACCTATCAACAAAACAAGCACTGCCGCAACTATCATTACTATATAGTCTATATATGTTATTCCCGATGAGGTAAGTGGCATAACTTGTGAACTTAATCCCAATATGAGAGTTATATTAAAGATATTAGAACCTACAATATTACCCAGAGCCATATCAGTATTCTTCTTCACCGCAGCCGCAACTGATGCAGCGAGTTCAGGCAGTGATGTACCACAAGCAATAAGTGTAAGAGATATAAAGGCATCGTTTACTCCAAACCTCTTTGCTATAAGGACTGCATTATCTACAAAGAAATCACAACTGACTATTAACAATGCCAATCCGCCAACAACTTTAACAATTGCCAGCCATAAAGGCGATATTTCATCAGTTATATTATCTGTTGAATCGTTACTGTCTTTTCTGTCTCGCGCAAATGAATACCACAGAAAGCCCACAAAAGAGAGCAACAATATCCATCCATCAAATCGTCCAATAGTTGCAGCTGTTCCATTAAAAAAATTGAAAGCGAGTATCATCAATAATACAGATACGGCTATACATAAAGGTATTTCAAACTTCATGTTTTTCTTTTCTATTGCCACGGGAAAGAAAACCGCGGTAAGTCCAAGTATTCCCAACACATTAAAAATATTTGAACCTACAACATTACCAATTGCAACATCGGCATTTCCGTTTATAGCACCCATAAAACTCACAACCAATTCCGGCATGGAGGTACCTACTCCCACTATTGCTGCACCTATTACAAAATCGGAAACTTTGAATCTTCTTGCTAAAGAGACAGCCCCTGCAACCAGGAAATCAGCTCCAAATACTATACCGCCAAGTGACGCTATCAAAATTAGATATTCCATTATGCTAATAGTTTTTGGATTGAACTCTTGTTGACTTCGAAAATCATTGAGGCTGGTTCGTAGGTATAAGGCACATACCTTAACAGTTGCAGATAGGCCTTATCATCCGACTTTGCAAAATATACATCCAATCTTAAAATATCCTGTCCATCAGTATCGGGTGGTAAAAGTTCTATTCCCGATTCACCCGAAATGGAAGCAATTATTTCCGATCTTTTTTTTAAGGGATAGTAATATTCCAGTTTCTTATAATGTCCTTTTAATTGAACATTTTTATATTCCGATTTATTGATAAGTGCAACTACAATACCGGCTATTATTAAAAAACAACCAAAAATCACACTAATTTGACCTAATGGCAAAAGAATTAATAATGCACCTGCAATTATTAAAGCCACATATACAATAGTATCCATTACAGAATGGACCTTAACGAATTCTGAATTTATCATAATCTGTTTCTGTTTTGTATTTAAAATATCAAAGAAATAGTTAGGACACAGCCTTAGCTGTCCTATAAAAAACAGAATATGACACTAAATGATATATCTTCGCAAGATAGTAAGATGAGAATGTTTATAGGTTATAAGCCCTGCAAAAAAGGGCGAGAAACCGGCATAGCTCTTTAATGTAAAATCAAAAAGGTCCGGCTTAACAACAGTTGAAAGGGTTAAACTATTCTTGGAATTCTGCTTTAAGCGTTTCTGGGATTGGTCGCGAGATACTTTAACCTGTCTGCCTTGTGATGATAACAAGCCGTTATGTTCATAAACAGAACTACAACCTAAGTCATCATAGAGGTAGTCCTCTACACAACAACAATTCTGTTCTAATTCCGGAATAGAAGTTACTTCCTGAAAATTACAAAACAGGGTTGCATAAAACAGCAATATATAACGGCATAGTATTACCATAGCGGATACAAATTTAGATAAAATAATCCATAACGCAATTCAACTGCCCTATTTATAAAGATTATTTCACAAATTATAAAAATGCCGAAAATATCACCCACGTAAGTATAAATCAAAATGGCAATTATTGATGGAACAGCAAAAAATCCATACTTTTGCAAGAGATTAATAACAAAAAAATAATGACATACAGCACAAAAATTACTGAGAACGTACATTATGTAGGTGTTAATGACCGCAATAAGCATCTGTTTGAAGGAATGTGGCCATTACCATACGGTGTATCATATAATTCATATCTGATAACAGACAATAAGATTGCACTTATTGATACAGTAGATAGTGCATTTTTTGAATATTACCTGCAAAAAATAAAAAGCATAATTGATAATAAGCCTATAGATTATCTCATAATAAACCACATGGAGCCCGATCATTCCGGCAGTATTGCTCTTATTCGTAACCACTATCCCAACATACAGATAGTAGGAAACAAGCAGACATTGAGTATGATAGAAGGTTATTATGGAATAATTGACAATTGCCTACAGGTGAAAGATGGTGATGAACTTGTTTTGGGTTCAAATAATCTGAAGTTTTATTTAACCCCAATGGTTCACTGGCCAGAAACTATGATGACCTATTCTGTAACAGAAAACATGCTTTTCTCGGGTGACGCATTTGGCTGTTTTGGTGCATTAAATGGAGGATATGTAGATACTTCCATAAATACTGACATATATTGGGAAGAGATGATTAGATACTATTCCAATATTGTTGGCAAATATGGTATTGCAGTACAAAGAGCTTTAACCAAACTACAAAGTCTGCCAATTGACTATATATGCAGTACCCACGGACCTGTATGGAGAGAAAACATTTCTAAGGTTGTGTCCATATATGACAGATTAAGCAAGTACGAAACAGAAGATGGTGTGGTAATTGTATATGGCACAATGTACGGACATACAGAACAGGTAGCCGAAGCTATTGCCGCAGAGTTATCAAATAGAGGTGTAAAAAACATTGTTATGCACAATGTAAGTAAAAGCAATCCATCTTACATTCTGAAAGATATATTCAAATATCGTGGTTTGATAGTGGGTAGCCCAACATATAGTTTGACCCTCTATCCTGAAATTGAAGCTATACTATCCAAAATTTCAGTCCGAGAAGTTAAGAACCGCATCTTTGGATATTTCGGTTCATTCACATGGGCAAGTGTTGCAGTAAAAAAACTAAAAGAATTCGCAGACAACAGCGGATTCGAAGTTTTGGAAAACAGCGTAGAGATGAAACAATCTCCAACTGAATCAGTCTATTCCAAATGTAGAGAACTTGCTTCAGAAATGGCAGACAAGCTACTTCAATAAGAGAGATAGTAATATTTGAGCCACAATAATTATAATATGCCCCCAAAAGTTGTTAATGAACTTTTTGGGGGCATATCAATTAAAATCGTATGTATTTTGCTTGCTTTTTACATCTCCACCTCTACATTGCAAACAGAACCTGCAGGCATAATTGGAATAGTATCACCATCTATAAGTTTACCATCAACCTTTAATGATTTAATACCCTTCATTGAACCCGACAAATTCTTAACCTCAATATTATAGCTTGCACCACGGAATTGACGTTTTACATTATATCCATTCCATTTGGATGGGATACATGGTTCAACTTTCAGGCCTGAATAAGTAGGTTTTATTCCTAAAATAAACTGGGTTATAGTATAGTAGTTCCATGCTGCAGTACCGGTAAGCCATGAATTTTTACCTTCACCGGGACGGAATGCATCTTTTCCTGCTACCATCTGTGAATATACGTATGGTTCAACCTTATGCAGTGTCTGGTCTTTTATATATGCAGGAGAAATCTTTTTGTAATATTCCCATGCCGCATTACCATTGCCACGAACGGTTTCACCTATTATAACCCAAGGATTATTATGGCAGAATATACCCGCATTCTCTTTATAACCTGCAGGATAACTTGATATTTCGCCATACTCTATATAATATTTGGTAAAGGCTGGATTATTCAGAACTATTCCATGTTCGCAGTCCAAACGCTCTTTCACTGAATCCAGAGCTTTATCTACCATACCATCTTCCAATCCAATGCCTGCCATTGTACACCAACCGTTGGATTCTATAAAGATTTTACCCTCTTCATTTTCGTTTGAACCCACCTTATTGCCGTAATAATCGTATGCACGCAAGAACCATTCACCGTCCCAGCCATACTTTTTAACAGCCTCAACCATATTGTCTATAGCTTTTTGAGCCATTTCGGCTTCAATTGTCTTGCCAAGTTGCTTGCATAGTTCCACATAATCGCGTCCGCTGAAGACAAACAGTCCGGCTATCATCAAGCTTTCAGCCTTGCTACCTTCTGTTTTGTTTTCTGTAGTCTGGAAACTCTCATTTGGATCATTTGAGAAACAGTTCAAATTCAGACAATCATTCCAGTCTGCGCGACCTATCAATGGCAGACCGTGAGGTCCCAAATTATTTACAACGTGTTCAAACGATATTTTTAGATGTTCAAACAGACTCTTTTCGCTTCCGGGCTGATTATCAAATGGTACTGGTTCATCAAGAATAGAGAAATCGCCTGTTTCGCGCAAATAACCAATTGTACCGAATATCAGCCACATAGGATCATCGTTAAAACCGCCGCCTATACCATCGTTACCACGTTTTGTAAGAGGCTGATACTGATGATAGCAACCACCGTCAGGGAACTGCGTAGATGCAATATCAATTATTCTCTCTCTGGCTCTCTCCGGAATTTGATGCACAAAGCCTATCAAATCCTGATTAGAATCACGGAATCCCATTCCACGGCCTATACCGCTTTCAAAGAATGAAGCTGAGCGGGAGAAGCAGAATGTTATCATACACTGATACTGATTCCAGATATTAACCATACGGTCCAACTTATCATCACCACTCTGAACTGTATATATCTGCAACAATTTATCCCAATAGTTGCACAGTTCTGCAAATGCAGCATCTACCTTTGCTACTGTGTCCAGTTTTGCCAGAGTCTCTTTAGCTCTTACCTTATTTATAACACCTTTGCTTTCGAACTTCTCTTCTTGTGGATTCTCTACATAACCCAAGACAAAAATCAAATCCTTACTTTCACCAGGAGCAAGTTCCACTTCTATATAGTGAGATGCTATTGGTGACCATCCATGTGCCACTGAATTAGTAGGTTTGCCCTCTAATACAGTTTGTGGTTCGTCAAATCCATTATAAAGTCCAAAGAAGGTCTCTCTGTCTGTTTCAAAACCTTGAATGGGAACATTTACAGAATAATACGCGTAGTGATTTCTACGTTCTTTGTATTCTGTTTTATGATAAATTGTAGAACCATCTATTTCCACTTCGCCGGTAGAAAAGTTTCTTTGGAAGTTCTCCATATCGGTAGCTGCATTCCATAAACACCACTCCACAAACGAGAACAGTTTAAGACTCTTCTTTTCATTTGAATTATTGGTAAGCGTAACTTTCTGAACTTCTGCCCAAGTCTTTAATGGAACAAAATAGAGAACACTTGCTTCCACACCATTCTTGCTACCGGTTATTTTGGAATAGTTCATACCATGACGACATTCATAGCTATCAAGCGCTGTCTTGCAAGGTTTCCACCCCGGATTCCAAATATCCTTTCCATCATTTATGTAGAAATACTTACCACCACTATCCATTGGTACGTTATTATATCTATACCTTGTTATTCTGCGGAATTTTGCATCCTTGCAGAATGAATAGCCACCGGCAGTATTGGAAATCAAACTAAAAAAGTCTTCTGTACCCAAATAGTTTATCCAAGGCCAAGGAGTACGCGGTTCTGTAATTACATACTCTCTATTTTTATCATCAAAAAATCCGTATTCTTTCATTGTTATTGTTTTTTGTGTTAATCTTCCAGTTTGTTATACCAGTTTTTCTTTAGAATGATTGTACCTACTACTATGCACATAATAGCCAATCCTAAACCTACGAAGTCTTTCACTACCAAATAGATAGGTCCTGCAACCAATGCTGTCTGCCAAACTATACCTGCAGCTACATTAACCATATCCTTAACAAAATTCTTATTCTCTTTGAATTCCGGATGTTCTGCCATTACCTTCTCTTTTATTGGTTTCCAGAATCCCCAAGGACGAGTCTTGTAGTAGAAATTCTTCAATGTCTCTTCATCGGTAGGTTCAGTTGTATATGTACCAACCAAACATCCTATTACAGAGAACAATAGTATTATTGGGAAGTAGTAGAGAGCCGAAACTGAACCCCACTGATTAAAGAATGGAATTTGTGAAAGCAGCAGTGCCGGAATCAAGCCAAATACCATACCCCATGCAAAACCGCGTGAATTGAATCTCCACCAGTGCCATTTTAGCACATTGGCTGCAACATAACTGCCATACAGAGCATTTGTTACCCACTGAAGAATGCTGTTTACATCTTGCGCCAAAACGCCAAATCCTATACTGATTATTACCACAACCAAACCAACTATGTAGTTTGCATTTGTTGCTTGTTTTGGAGTAGCCTGCGGCTTGAAATATTTAATGTAAATATCGTTCACAATGTATGCCTGAGCCGCATTGAGTGTACCGGCAAATGTTGACATAAAGGCAGCAAGCAAACCTGCCACCAAAAGACCTGTCAAACCTGCAGGTATGCAAGAGTGATTAATAATAGCCGGAAGCACCAATTCAAAGTCTATATTACCTGCGCTGTTGCGTACCAATGGTTCAATATCACTAAATAAGATTAGGCCAAGTACTGCAATACCCGCAATCATAAGATAACGTACCGGCATCAATACTACTGTTACAAAACCACTCATCATAGATGCCTCTTTAGGTGATTTTGTAGATAGAATCTTCTGCATATCGTAAGTAGGAGCAGGGCCGGCAATACTTACCATAATACCCTTTACCAATACCAATCCAAAGAATAGGCCGAATAGAGAATATCCATCGGATGCAATTGTTTTATTAAACTCTTCTAATGCTCCGGACCAACTGATTCCCAAACTAGAACCTTTCCACCACATAGAGGTCCAACCTTCCGGGAGTATAGCCATTAAATCGAAATCGGTTAGTTTTACCATTGCAATAACAGCTATTGCTATAGACGCCAATGTCATCAGCACATATTGTGCCACATCAGCCCAAACTATACTGGTCATACCTCCAAGCAGTGAATAGAAGACTGCAAACAGAGTGAACAAAATTCCCCATACATGAGGAACGTATGCATCAGGAAGTGCCGATAAGAATGGGAATACTGTTTTGAGAGGAAGGAATATTTCCACAAATTTTCCTAAGCCTATAAAACCGTATGCCAACATACTTAGACATACAATGATTGCAAATACTACTATAATCCAATGTGAAAACTTAGCTCCTGAATCTTTACCAAAGCGGAATCCTATCCATTCCGCACCTGTGGTACAATTAGACCTTCTTAGCCATGTAGATAGATATGCCATTAGGAAAATCTGGTTAAATACAGGCCAAACCCAAGGCATAAATACACTCTTCAATCCATAAACAACTGTGATACCTACAAGCCACACTGTTCCGGATATATCAAACATACCGGATGCATTGGAGAGTCCCAACAAGTACCAAGGGATGTTTTTTCCACCTAAAAGATACGTTTCAAGGTTTTTTGATGCCTGTTTTTTCAAATAGATACCAATGAAAATCAGGATGCCTAAATATGCTGCAATTATCAGCAGATCGGCAGTAGTCAATGCAATTTGTCTCATTTTACTTACAATTAGTTAGTATTGGTTAGTTTACTGATTTGCAAATTTAATAAACTTATTTTTAGGTTTACACAGGCAGAGGTAAAAAAGAGACAATTATTATTAACCACAGAAATAGAATCAACCGAATAAATCCTTAACTTTGCAATGATGGTAAGGTTAACAATAGTCATAGCCACTTATAACAGAGCAGAACAGCTTATGATAACACTGCGTTCTGTTGCAGCTCAGACCGCCGACAAGGCTATTTGGGAGTGTGTTGTTGTTGACAACAATTCCAAAGACCACACACGCGGCAACATTGAGCAGTTCATTGCTGACAACCCATCACTAAACATCAGGTACTGTCTGGAAACCAAGCAAGGGCTGTCACATGCAAGAAACGCAGGTATCAGCAATGCTCAAGGTGACATTATTGCATTTATTGACGATGACGAACATATAGTTCCGGAATTCGTAGATTCATACATTGATTTATTTGACAGTGTTCCGCAGGCAATGTCGGCAGGTGGAAAGATTATTGCCGAATACCCAAGCGGCAGGCCGAAATGGATGTCAAAATATGCAGAGGAACCTATTGCAAATCCAATGGATTTTGGAGAAACCATTAAACCCTTCCCAAAAGGGCGCATACCGGGTGGTGGCAATATGGCTATGCGTAGAACCGCTTTTGAAAAGATAGGGGTGTTTGACACCACATTAGGGCGCACAGGAAAAAAACTTTCCGGTGGCGAAGAGAGCGACCTGTTTGAGCGTATGAAATCAAAGGGTATGGAGTGTTACTATGTACCTCGGGCAGTTATGTACCACATTATTCCGGAATCAAAACTAAACAGGGACTATTTTTCCCGTCTGGCATTCAACAACGGCATTGGCCAATGGACCAGAGCGACACTGCACAACCATAGGTTCAATCTAATAATTAAAGAGTTATGCAAATGGGGTGCAACTTTATTACTCTGTTTAACACATAGACCAATACAATCAAAATACCTACTACTAATGCGTTGGAACATCTCCAAAGGCATAATAAACGCTGCCCGCTCATAACAGGTAAAAGCAGGCAGCATTGTCTAACTATTAGAAGAAATCCTACAACGATTTATTTCTGTCTATAAGGCTGTTTATAGCCATTACTGATGTTGCAGAGCGCAGTCCATCAGCAGGGGTGTTCATACAGTAATCTATCAGTTTATCAACAGTAGATGTAGCTACGTGCATACGTGTATCGCTCGAAGCATAATAGATAAAGACTTTACCATTATCTTCTATCCAGCCGTTGGTAAACAGAACATTTGAGACATCGCCCACATATTCTTCGCCTTGAGGTGCCATAAAGAAACCACCCGGCGCAGCAATTACTTTCGTTGGGTCTTCAAGCGATGTCATATACATATACAGTACATATCTCAATCCGGCTGCACAGCCACGTACACCATGAGCAAGGTGCAACCACCCTTTGGGCGTTTTTATAGGATGAGGCCCTTCCCCATTCTTTACCTCTTTAATGGTATGGTAATATCTGAAATCGATTATTTTTTCATCGGTTATTTCTGCATTTGTTATATCATCCACAAGAGCCCAGCCTATTCCTCCACCACTTCCGGCATCAATAAATCCATCTTGCGGGCGAGTATAGAATGCATATTTACCATCCACAAATTCCGGGTGTAACACCACATTACGCTGTTGTGATTTAGATTTCAAATCGGGCAATCTCTCCCACGATATCAAATCTTTTGTTCTGGCTATTCCTGCCGCAGCCACAGCCGAAGACAAATCGCCTGGCGCGGCATCAGGGTCCTTACGCTCTGAACAGAAAACACCATATATCCAACCATCTTCATGTTTTGTCAGGCGCATATCATAGACATTCGTATCGGGATTATCGGTTTCAGGCATAGTTACAGGACGTTCCCAGAAACGGAAATTATCTATCCCATTGGGACTCTCAGCAACAGCAAAAAAAGATTTTCTATCGGCACCCTCCACTCTTACAACCAGCAGATATTTTCCGTTCATTTTTATAGCGCCGGAATTAAAAGTGGCATGTATTCCTATGCGCTCCATAAAATATGGATTTGTAATAGGATTAAAATCGTATCTCCACTCCAAAGGAGCATGGTCACCGGTAAGAATTGGAAACTTATATCTGGTCCACACCCCGTTTGTTGAAGAAGGTCTGTTTTCTCTTGCTAACAGTGCATTGAACTCATTAACTATAACATCTTTCCTTTCATCGAATATACTCATATCAGATATTATTTGAAATGGCATCAATCTTTTGCAATTCGCTCTCCATAAATGGGATATTCTCCACTGCTTTTATGTTTGCCTTTAACTGTTCAGGAGTACTGGCTCCTATTATTGCAGAAGTAACCGGTTCTTTTTCCAATAGCCATGCCAAAGCCATGGCAGAGAGACTCTGACCGCGATCTCTGGCTATTTCATCAAGTTCTTTAAGACCTGCCAACATTGATTCAGTTAGCACAGCGCTTTTCAGGAAAAATTCTCTGGCCATTCTTGAATCGGATGGTATGCCATTAAAATATCTATCTGTTAAAAGTCCTTGAGCCAATGGCGAAAAGGCTACAAACCCAACCCCGGCATCTTGACAAGCCTGCAATATTCCTTCTGTTTCCGGAGCACGATGAAGAATATTGTATTTACCCTGATATACCAGACAAGGGACATCTCTGTCTTTCAGGTATGAAAAGACAAACGGCAATGTATGAGCAGGATAATTTGAAATACCTATATATAATGCTCTGCCACTGCGTACAATATCTACAAGAGCTTGCATTGTCTCTTCCAATGGTGTATTGGGATCGTATCTGTGGGAATAGAATAGATCTACATAATCTACCTTCATTCTCTTCAGGCTTTGGTCTATACTGCTAAACAGATACTTTCTGGAACCACCATCACCGTATGGACCGGGCCACATATCATAACCGGCTTTGGTAACCAGGAAGAGTTCATCTCTGTATGGTTTAAGCGAACGTTCAAAAATAGTTCCAAATGTCTCTTCAGCAGACCCATACACCGGTCCGTAGTTATTGGCCAGATCGAAACAGTTTATACCATTATCAAATGCAGTATGCACTATTTTCACACAATTCTCCAGTCTATCAACACTTCCAAAATTGTGCCACATTCCTAACGACAGAGAAGGTAAGCGCAAACCACTGTTTCCACACTTTTTATATGGCATTCTACCATCATATCGCTGTTCGTCTGCTTTATACAATCCTTTTATATCCATATTTATTTGGTATTAAGTAGTTTATTATATTTTTCAATCAATTCAATTGTTACTGTGTCGCTGACAAAAACCGAATTCAGCCCCTGATTCTCCTGAGCCGGATCACCCGTATAATCATCACCTTTATACCAAAAATCGTGGTCATCCGCAGGTATCGCGTAACCACCCCAGGTCCAAAGATTACATCCTGCCACCGGTCCATCCTGCTCTTTTTGTTCAACTAAGGTCTTGAACAGATATTCATAATATTCATTACGAGCAGTAACAGGCGTACCAAGTTTAAATGCATAATTATCACGTGGATAACCAAACTCTTCAATTGCAATAGGTTTTGAATATTTTGATGCTATCCCTATATGCTTGTCTATATATTTGCCGGTATTTTCAATGGCAACAGGCAAGTTGGTTTGAATAGTATTCTCTCTTATCCAGCTCCAGTTGAACGGCCATATATGGATTGTCATATAAGATATTTCAGGAATAGCATTTATAGCATCGACTATCTCCATATCGTTATCACTTCCCATTTCACCCTCATTGCCTGTTGATATCATATGATTGGGATCTAACGAACGAATAAGTTTGGCCGTCTTATCTATCCACTCTATAAATACCTCTTTATTGTCTCTGCCAAGCGGACGTGGTTCGTTTCCAATTTGCCAGGAGAAGAGAGTTGGATCGTCAATATACTTTACACCTGTATATCTATTTGTTCTGCTGACAATGAATTTGATATGATCTTCGAACATTGCTGTTGCCACAGAATCTTTATAGAACATATTTGTCCTGCTCTCCCAAGGACTTACCAGCAGACCATTGCGATTCTGAAGTTCATCTGGAGTTTCATCTGAATGAGCCCAAGCCAGATACTGTCCATATCCACCACTCCATTCCCAAGTGTTATTCATATAAAGAACGGCTGTCATTTCACGTTTGGCAAGTTCCACCATCATCCAATCAAGTCCATCCAATATTTCATCATTATATACACCCGGAGCTGTCTGCAATGTTGGCTGAACTTTATGCGATCTGATGTTAGCAACACCGCTATTCATATCGCTACTAAAAGATGTGGATAAAGTATCCGGCGCACCATCAGAGCCCACAAGAACCCTTACATTGGTAACGCCAATACTCTTTAGCATATCCAGTTCTTTAGCCAGACGTTCTCTATTTCCGCCCTCACCTTGTGAACCCAATATTGCTCCATACCAGAAGTTCACACCTATAAATCTATAAGGTTCACCATCCACATAAAATTTACCATCCTCTACATAGGGCATTTCATTGACAGTCGACGTGCATCCCAGCAAGAGAAGAGGAAGTATAGATAGTAAAAGTAGTTTTTTCATCTCATTTTTTGTATAATCTGTAAACTGCAAATGTCTTTGCAGGAATTGTAGTCTGCAAGCCATTGCCATTCACAGCTATTTCAGAAGTTTGAGGCACTATTGTCTCAGATTTGATTTCCAAATTGGTATGAGGCACATTATCGGCATAGATATCATCGGAATGAAGTGTTGTTACAACACCTCTCTGTATTGCCTCTTTACGTTTCATTCCGGATATTACAATATCAATGCCACGAGCTTCATTACTAATGTTTACAACCTTTATGACTATAGAATTATCTGTGTCATCATAGACTGCACTTGCATAAAGCCCATCTTGTCCGTTTGCACCTGTATATGGAACACCATTTTCATTTAGCAGTTTCAAAGTATGAGTACCTTTGTTGGTACTGTACATCTGTTGTACATAGTAGCTACAGCTGCGCGCAACATTTAAATTATCAAACCAAATAAGATCCGGACGCCACTGCCAACCCTCTACGTGTGCAAACAGAGGTGCGTAAGTAGCCATTCGTACTATATCTGCATTGCGTTCCAGACCGGTCATGAAGCCTGCTTCAAGCAGTGAAGCATTAAAATGATTCCATTTTCTTCCTGCCCCGTGACACGCATATTCACCTGCAAACACCTTAGGTCCTTTTCGGTCATAACTATCGTAGCGCGCTGCGTTGTTTATAAACCAATCTTCAGGACAATAATAGTGTTCATCTACCAGATCGGCTTCGAGTTCTTTCATTTTGGGCCACAAATAATCGAAATAATCTCCGCTTGCGTATGGACCGGATGTTCCTACTATCTCTATTTCGGGGCACTCTTTACGCAAAGCCTCCAAGAAAGGCAAAAGATGCTCTATATACTCTTCGCCCCACTGTTCATTACCAACAGCCAGATATTTCATTCCAAATGGTTCGGGATGCCCCATATCTGCTCTCAGTTTTCCCCATTCAGTATTAATGTCGCCATTAGCAAATTCAACCAAATCTATGGCATCTTGCACAAAAGTATCAATCTCATCAAGAGAACAATGAGCATCGACTCCATTTTGGAATTGGCATGCCAAACCACAACTAACTACCGGTAACGGTTCTGCACCTATATCTTCACATAGTTGGAAAAATTCAAAGAATCCCATACCGTAACTCTGATAGTAGTCAGGGAACAGTCGGGTATCGAAGGTGTAGTGCCAACGGTTCTCATTAAGTTTTCTGTCTTCTACCGGACCTACAGAATTCTTCCAGTTGTAACGTGTTTCCAAATCAGTTCCTTCCACTATACATCCACCGGGAAAACGGAAGACTCCGGGTTTCATATCGGCAAGAGCCTGCACCAGGTCTTTGCGCAATCCGTTTTCTCTACCTTTCCAGGTATCAACAGGGAATAGAGATACATGTTCTAAATCCACATTGCCCTGGCCTGTAAGAAAGACTCTTAGCTGTGCTTTACTTATAGTGATGGGCGAAGTAAGTTCTACTGTATATTTCTTCCAGTCTTTTGAATCTATCCTCAGATTTTGTCTGACAAATGCCTGATGTTCCCCCATAGCAGCTTTATCTATCAACTCTATCCTTATGGACGACCCACGTGGAGCATCTGTTCTTGCATATACTGTAAAACGATACTTTTCTCCGGCTTTCAGACCTATTCCAAAAAAGCCTTCATTAGTTATTGCTGTAAATTTTGCGCCATGGCCTGAACCACCCAACCTTACATAATTGGGATTATTTTCAAACGGGCCATCGTTAAGAACCTTTACATTACCTGCCGGTAACCATCCTGTCAACGCATACGGAAAATCAAAAGAACGATTCTTTACCAGTTCAGCATACAAGCCACCGTCGGCTGCAAAATTTATATCTTCAAAAAAGAGACCATACATAGTGTTGCTTATCTCAACACCGGGTTTCTTGACATCGATATTCATTCGGTGCACACTCTGAGCGTATGACACACCAAATCCCGCCCACGCAACTAACGCAGGCAGGATTATTCTTTTTACTGTTATTTTCATTCTAAAAGTAATTAGTCAACTTTTACCGGTTCATATTTAGGAACCAATGATTTCATTATAAGCCAGCCTATAAGATAGCACAAACCGCATATACAGAACATAATGAAATAGCCGGCAGGTTTACCTGTGAATCCCATAAATTCCATTGCAGGACGAACATATTGTGCTCCGCTTTCAAGTAGTGCTTTTGTCATTTCAACCTCTTGACCTCCTACCATTGTAGTTCCTGACGCATAAACAAACAGGATACCTGACAATTTGTTAAAGAGGAAACAACTTAAACCACCTGCCATTCCACCAATACCGGTAATGGTAGCAACTGAACTACGTGGGAACATATCACTTACAGTAGAGAACAGATTTGCACTCCATGATTGGTGTGATGCACCTGCTATACCTACTATAACTACCGGGAACCAGAATGATACCGATCCTAATGGCTGTGCCAACAGGGCAAGCAGAGGAATAAATGCGAATATAAGCATTGCACGCATCTTTCCGGCATACGGTTCCATCTGTTTCTTCTCTACGAAATATTTTGGCAAATAGCCACCAATTACGGAGAATAGACAGATGAAATAGATGGTAAACAAACCCCAACGGCTTTGTGGTGTATCAGTTGTATATCCATAAACAGAACTTAGATAAACCGGCATCCAGAAGAGGAAGAACCACCAAGCACCATCGGAGAAGAATTTACCTGCTGCGAAAGCCCAAGTCTGCTTAAATGAAAAACATTTCCAGAATGATATAACCTGTTCATCTTTTTTATTGTCTTCTACCACAGCCGGTTCATCACTATCCTGATGAATGTATTCAAGTTCAGCGCTATTTACAAACTTTGACTTCTCAGGTTTATCATACATAAAGTACCAGAATACCAACCATATAAAGCCTAAAGCACCTATAACAATAAATGCCATTTCCCAACCCCATTTCTGAGCCAACAATGGAATACAAAGAGGAGCCAATAAAGCACCTACCTGTGCTCCCTGGTTATAAACACTGGTAGCAAAAGCACGGTCTTTCTTTGGAAAATATTCTGCAACCACTTTGTTCGCAGCGGGGAAGTTACCCGATTCACCAACCGCCAATATAAGACGTGCTGCTATAAAGAGCCACATACTGGTTGTTGAAATAGCCAAAGCTATATTGCCTGTAGCCTGAATCATAGCCTCTTTACCTTCCAGACCTACAAACCACTGTGTTGCCACACCACAAACTGCATGGGCACATGCTCCCAATGACCATACGCCAATAGCCCAGATGTATCCCCATTTGGTTCCAAACTTATCTACAAAACGGCCTACAAAAAGCATTGCGCAAGCATACAATAGGGAGAACCAACCGGTTATATTTCCATAAGTGGCATCATCCCAATGAAATTCCGGTGCTATAAAATCGTTGTAAGTTAAAGAAAGAACCTGTCTGTCCAGGTAATTGATTGTTGTAGCGAAGAACAGCATTGCGCACATCACCCAACGATAATTGCTCATCTTCACTACCGATTGTTTGTTTTGACTCATAATTATAATTTTGTTAGTAATACTTCTGTTAGTAACTGCAATATTCGTTAAAAATGCCGAATTATACAAGTTTTGCATCCATAAAGAATCACTCTTTATAGTAAATCCTTTTCACTCTGGTTGAAATGGTAGATAAAATTTCGTATGGAATTGTACCTAAAATATCTGACAGTACCGTTACCGGCAGTGATGGACCGAATATTTCCACGCTATCTCCTTCAGAACATTCAATATCTGTTACATCAATCATGCAAACGTCCATACATATATTACCTACATAGTATGCCTTTTGTCCGTTTACCAGACAATATGCATTGCGATTGCCTAAACGACGATTCAGCCCATCGGCATAACCAATAGGCAAAGCAGCTATCTTGGAGTCTCTATCCAAAATGCCCTTTCTGCTATAGCCCACAGTTTCACCCTTTGCAATATGTCGTATCTGTAATATGGTAGTCTTCAAGGTGGTTACATTATCCAGAACAGCATTGTTTACCGGATTTATACCATATAATCCCAAACCAAGCCTTACCATATCAAAGTGGTTATTCGGTAATCTCTCTATTCCGGCAGAATTGCAAATATGCCTTGTTATATAGTGTCTGAAAGCATCCTGCAACACATCCGCTGCCTTTACGAATTGTTCTACCTGAGATTTTGAAAAATCATCAAAAATTTCAGAATCGCTACCTACAAAATGTGAAAAGACCGAACTTGGAATCAATGCTGTTTGTCTTTTTAATCGGCGTACCAACTCAGGCATGTCGGATGGAGAAAATCCCAATCTATGCATTCCGGTATCAATCTTGATATGAATAGGGAAATTCGTTATACCATTATGTTCAGCTGCACGAATCAATTCTTCCAAAAGGTGAAAACTATATATTTCAGGTTCCAATTTATAATCGAAAAGCAACTTGAAAGAGGTCCTTTCAGGATTCATGACCATTATACTTGTAGTTATACCTGCATTTCTCAGTTCCCTACCCTCATCAGCAACCGCAACTGCCAAATAATCGACCTTACAATCTTGCAACGTTTTAGCCACTTCTACAGCTCCTGATCCGTATGCTGAAGCTTTTACCATACAAGCCACTTTTGTATCGGATGACAACATAGCACGATACTTGTCAAGATTATTTACCAATGCAGTAAGATTGACTTCCAGTATAGTTTCGTGTACTTTAAGTTCCAGGCGTTCGGTTATCCTATCAAAATTAAAACTACGCGCACCCTTGATAAGTACCATTTCATTCTTTATATCTTTCAGCACTAACGAAGAGAGGAATTTTTCCGTAGTATCAAAGAAATACTTATGTTCTACATCAAATATCTTTGACACTGACGATATATTGCGTCCTATACCTATCAGTTTTGTCACACCTCTGCCTTCCACTAACTGCTTAACGCGCTTGTAGAGTTCATTATTAGACCATCCCGACTGAAGTATATCTGACAAAATTAAAGTTCTGGAATGCGATTTGTCATCTTGCCTTCTATCCATAAAATCTAAAGCGATAGAGAGCGACGATATATCGGAGTTATAACTGTCATTTACTATTATACAGTTGTTTTTGCCATCTTTTACCTCCAATCTCATTGCCAACGGTTCCAGTTTTGCCATTCTCTCAGCTATAACTTCGGGCGAAAGCATCAGGTATAGGCATACTGCCAAACAATGTATGGAATTTTCCACAGATGCATCATCTACAAATGGGATGGTATATTTATTGTCCATTCCCAAATATCTGTACTTGATTGTAGTAGAGGTTCTATCCTTCTCTATTTCAGATATATACAAAGGCTTCTCCTGGTTCTTTTTTGACCAAGCTATTTCGCCTGCTGTCATAACTGCCTTATTTACACAGTCCTGAATAAGTTCATTATCCGCATCATAGACCAAAATATCACATTTCCTGAACAGATTCAGTTTTTCAATACATTTGTCTTGTAAAGTAGAAAAATTCTCTTGATGAGCACTTCCTATATTTGTGAACACACCAATGGTAGGGTTAATAATTTTACACAGAGACGACATCTCATTCGGTTTCGATATACCTGCTTCGAATACGCCCAACTGAGTCTGTTTGTTCATCAACCAAACTGATAATGGAACTCCAATTTGGGAATTATAACTTCTGGGAGAACGTGTAACTACATAATTTTGTTCTAAAAGTTGATACAGCCACTCTTTTACTATAGTCTTTCCGTTGCTGCCCGTTATACCTATTACCGGAACTGCAAACTCTTTACGATGAGCCATAGCCAATGTCTGTAGGGCCTGCAACGTATCTTTTACCAGCAAAAAGTTTGACTCCAGATAATCATCCATCCTATCAGGCAATCTGCTAACTACAAAATTTCTTACGCCTTTATCATAAAGTCCTCTTATATAGTCATGACCATCACGTTTGCCCTGCAGAGCAAAAAAGAGTGTTTCGTCAGGGAAACATAACGAACGGCTATCAGTCAACAACCACGCAATGGTTGCCGGACAATATCCATACCTTGACGCCCCTATCATTGATGTCACCGTATCTATAGTGTATCTCATATTCCTAAAAACTAATTACTGAATGTGCAAAATAAGCCATTATTTTCAGAAAATACCCACTAAAGAGACAATTTATATTCATAAGTCGCACACTTTTGTAGTTTCATTTATTTGAAAGCACACTTTTTTTATTAGTTTTGCAGATTGCATACCAGTATGTTCACTGACCAGAACCAAAAAAGTGACGCTGTTGCAACATTTTTTATATGAGAAAAAAGGAAAAACCGTCTATGGCGGAACAGATATTAAAGACTATTGACAGTCCCAAAGAACTTAGGGCATTGAATCAAAGTGTACTGCCACAAGTATGCGACGAATTACGACAAATGATAATTGAGGAGTTGTCGCGTAATCCAGGACATTTTGGTTCCAGTTTGGGTACAATAGAATTGACAGTAGCACTACATTACGTTTTCAATACCCCTGACGATAGAATTGTATGGGACGTAGGCCATCAAGCATACGGGCATAAGATTCTTACCGGTCGCCGCGACGCATTCAGCACAAATAGGAAGTTTAAGGGTTTGCGCCCATTCCCATCGCCTGCAGAGAGTGAATATGACACCTTTACCTGCGGACACGCCTCAAATTCCATTTCCGCGGCATTAGGTATGGCTGTTGCCAACAAAAAGAATGGTAATCCCAAACGTAAAGTTGTTGCTGTAATAGGTGACGGAGCTATGACCGGAGGCCTTGCTTTTGAAGGATTGAACAATGCCTCTACAACCGACAACGATTTGCTTATCATATTGAATGACAACGATATGAGCATTTCACATAGTGTTGGCGGAATGCGTAACTACCTAACTAGATTACAAACTTCTCGTTCTTACAACAGATTCCGTTATTTAGCATCCAGAGTGCTTTACAAACTGGGAATGATGAACGAAGAACGCAGAAAAAGGATAATCCGTAGAAACAACCATTTCAAATTGCGTTACAACAACACCAATAACGTGTTTGAAGGAATGGATATAAGATATTTTGGTCCTATTGACGGCCATAATGTTTTGGAATTGGTACGTGTAATGCAAAACATAAAAAACATGCACGGGCCAAAATTACTGCATATTAAAACCACAAAGGGCAAAGGTTACAAACCGGCAGAAGTAGATTCCGATATATGGCATGCCCCAGGATTATTTGACAAAGATACCGGTGAGAGAATTGTAAAATGCGACAAAGAACTTCCCCCACTTTATCAGGATGTTTTTGGAGAGACACTTTTGGAATTAATGAACGAAAACAAGAAAATTGTTGCCGTAACACCTGCTATGCCACTGGGTTGCAGTATGGACATTCCTATGAAAGTTCATCCAAACAGATGTTTTGATGTAGGTATAGCCGAAGGACACGCAGTAACATTTTCCGGAGGATTATCAAAAGAGGGTATGATACCATTCTGCAATATCTACTCCACGTTTATGCAACGCGCATACGACAACCTGATTCATGACATTGCTATCCAGAAGTTGAACATGGTATTATGTCTTGACAGAGCCGGTTTGGTAGGAGAAGATGGTCCTACGCATCATGGTGCATTCGATTTGGCATATTTAAGAAGCATACCGAATATCATCATCTCTTCCCCTTATGACGAAATTGAATTGCGTAACTTGATGTACACAGGACAGCTGCCCGATCAAGGACCATTCGTAATAAGATACCCACGCGGACGAGGACTGATTTGTGATTGGAAAAAGCCATTTAGTCCTATAGTTGTGGGAACCGGCAGGGAAATAAAGTCCGGAAATGAGATTGCAGTACTCTCCATTGGCCCTATAGGCAATCTTGCTTACGAAGCTATACAAGAATGGGAAAAGAATTCCGGCAAGAGCGCAGCTCTATTCGATATGAGATTCCTTAAACCTATTGACACAGATTTGTTACATAGAGTAGGAAAAGAGTTTAAGCATATCATCACCATAGAAAATGGTACAATTTTAGGTGGTTTGGGTAGTGCTGTTACAGAATTTATGACAGATAATGGTTACAAGCCTTCAATAAAAAGATTGGGACTGCCTGATGAATTTATAGAGCATGGTGCAACTCCCAAATTGCTACAAATTTGCAATATTGATAAGGATGCCATTATCAATACATTGAACGATATTGTCAAATCTTAAGATAGAGGGTTATGAAAATTGTAATAGCGGGAGCAGGTAATGTAGGCACCCATTTGGCAAAACTTCTTTCGGGCGAAAATCAGGACATAATTTTGATTGATGAAGACGAAGAGAAGATTAACCGTTTGGATTCCAACTTTGATCTACTTACAATTGATGGTTCACCTACATCGTTTGTCGATTTACGCGAAGCAGGTGTGAACAGCGCCGATCTATTTGTTGCTGTTACACCCGATGAGAGTAGGAATCTGTTAGCCTGCCAGTTAGCCCACGAACTTGGTGCAAAAAAGACTGTAGCAAGAATTGACAACCATGAATATATGTTGCCTAAAAACAAGGAATTCTTTGCTAAAAAAGGTATAGATTCACTTATATACCCTGAATTACTTGCGGCAAAAGACATTGTTGACGGCATGAAATTAAGTTGGATACGCCAATGGTGGGAATTTGCCGGTGGTGCATTGGTTATGATGGGTATAAAACTTAGGGAGAACGCAGAGTTACTTAACACCCCTCTGTATAAGTTGGGTACCAATCTGCCATACCATATAGTAGCAATACTTAGAGATGGGCACACCATTATCCCCGGTGGCAATGACGTAATTCTGGCCGGCGATTTAGTCTATTTCATGACAATGAAGAAACACATTCCATACATTAAGAAGATAGCAGGTAAACAGGAGTTACCGGATGTAAGGGATGTCATTATAATGGGGGGCAGTAGGATTGCTGTCAGAGCATCGCAACTAATGCCCGACTATATGAGTTTGAAAATCATTGAAAACGACATTGCACGCTGTAACCGACTTACAGAGCTTGTAAACAGCAAGGTGATGATAATCAATGGCGATGGTAGAGACCTGTCACTGTTGGCAAGCGAAGGTATTGCTCACACAGAAGCATTTGTTGCTCTAACGGATAGCTCCGAAACCAATATTTTAGCCTGCCTTGCAGCAAAAAGATTAGGCGTAACCAAAACTATTGCAGAGGTTGAAAATATTGACTACATAAATATGGCCGAAAAACTGGACATTGGAACTGTTATCAACAAGAAAAAAATTGCAGCCAGCCATATTTACCAGATGATGCTTGATGCCGATGTCAGCAACTTTAAATGCTTGACATTTGCAAGTGCAGACGTTGCTGAATTCAATGTAAAACCCGGAGCAAGAGTTACAAGAAGCGCAGTGAAAGACATTCTTTTGCCGCGCGGCGTAACCATTGGTGGACTTATAAGAGATAAAGAGGCCATACTGGTTACAGGTAACACAAGAATAGAGGCAGATGACCACGTTGTGGTATTCTGTTTGGAAGGTATGATTAAAACTGTAGAAAAATATTTCATTTGATACACATTAGACTCATAGAACGAATTGTTGGAATCCTGCTTCTGATAGAAGCCGGTGTGCTGTTATTGTGCTCTTTTGTTCCATTAATATACAAGGAAAACGATTTCTTTTCATTTGTAATCTCTGCTCTGATTTCTGCCTGTGCCGGAATGTTGCTTGTTTCAACAGGTGGTTCAAACAGGAACAAAGAGATATTGACACGTAGAGATGGTTATATTGTTGTAAGTATATCGTGGATTATCTTTTCACTATTTGGAGCAATGCCATACTTTATTAGCGGATATATACCCAGCTATACCGACGCATTTTTTGAGACTATGTCCGGATTTACCACTACAGGATCAACCATCATTGATGATGTAGAGTCTATGCCACATGGTATTCTGTTCTGGAGAAGTCTGACACAGTGGATAGGAGGTTTGGGTATAGTATTCTTTACAGTAGCGGTATTGCCTATATTCGGTATAGGCGAAGTACAACTATTCGCTGCCGAAGCAACAGGCCCTAAACGAGGTAAATTACATCCAAGAATAAGTATTAGCGGTAGATGGATACTTATTGTGTATTTGGTTATTACTATCTGTTGTGCTATTGCTTTATGGTTATGCGGCATGGATTTTTTTGATAGTATCAATCACGCACTATGTACTACAGCCACAGGAGGTTTTTCCACTAAAAATGCAAGTTTGGCCTATTTCAACTCTCGTGCTATTGAAAATGTCTCCACACTGTTTATGTTCTTATCCGGTATAAACTATGGTCTTTTGTTTATGGTTGCCTTTAAGGGTCAGTTCAGCAAGCTAAAGAGCGACACTGAATTCAAATGGTACGTGGGAATAATACTGCTTTTCACATTAATTGTTGGAATAAGTCTGTCAATCACCAAACAATATGATATACCGGAATCATTTAGACAGGCACTGTTTAACGTAGTTTCAATTATAACTACCACCGGATATACAATTACCGATTACACATTATGGCCTCCATTTATTTGGATGATACTTGGATTCTGCATGTATTTTGGTGCATGCGGAGGTTCTACAACCGGTGGAGCCAAAATAATCAGAATATCTATTTTGGTTAAGGCTATGCGCAATGAATTCAATAGAATACTTCACCCCAATGCTGTATTACCTGTTAGAATAAGTGGCAAGGTGTTATCCTCTTCCATTAGACAAAGTGTGCTTACATTCATTATCTTTTTAGTGGCTATTGTATTTATAGGATGGTTCTTCTATATAGCAATAGGTATTAACATTACAGATGCGTATGGCACCTCTTTAGCATGTATCAGCAACTTGGGTTTAACTATAGGCGATCATGGATGTAATATATCGTGGGCAGATATGCCTACCATTGGCAAATGGTTTTCTACATTTCTGATGCTAATTGGACGTTTAGAGTTATTTGCTGTTTTGATTCTCTTCACACCCGCATTCTGGAAGCACAGATAAAACTTCCGATTCTGACATATCAAGCAGGTGTTGAACATCACTACGCATCCGGCTGTACAATTCACATTCTCTGTAGTGAGTGTTTTTTCGAATTGCATCATGGATACTCATCTGACTATGTCTGTATGAACTAATTTCATTGTTCAACTGCTCGGTATGAACAGCATACTTATATATTTCCTGTTCACGTTCTGATATAAGCGAAGTGCATATAGGTGTCAACACCTTATTTATAATGAGGTCCTGAATAGAATGGCCTCTGATAAACAGATAAGTATTTTGAGGAGTAACCCCAAGTTCTTGTAGTGTATGAGACAACTCTTCAACTTCCAACACATAATTGGGGTAATTCCTTTTTAGATATGCCAACTTCTTTTCTACACGCGATGCCAAAAGTGCAACGGAAGAATATGGATCTTTTATATTTATAGTCTTGATATTTATATCTCTACAAAAATCCAGCATACTATATTGATTATGCCTTTTTGTCCTGTAAAACCAGACATTCCAGACGAACAACGGATATACTGTCTGAGAATAAAGTTGAAAAAACTTTTCAAAATCTATCACTCTTCTATCGTTAAGAGTGCATTGCACACAGATGTTATGCAAACTGTCTGCATAACATTTGTAGTTCTCTATGGCATAAGCATAGGTGTGCAGTATAAATGGGTTTTTGATTATCTGGAAAGAAGCTTCGGTAGTACCTTGCATCAAATAATCGTAATCACTATCTACACATGCTATCATACTCTTTCCTAAAGAACATTGTTGCAGACAGGATCTGATAGCCGATTTTTTACCTTTTGTAAGACTTGAACGCGAAGGAAGCATTATCTGAAAGCAGCGTTCATCATCTTCAAATTCATCCAGCAACAAACGCCAGAAAGCTATGTCATCATAACTCTCTACGTAGGCTACTATTCTCTTCTTTTTTCCTGAATAGAAGTGATTAAGTGCCTCTACATATCGTGAATTTACATTTTCACTTAATCTTTTCATTCAACTGTAATATCATCTACTTCGGTTACCACATCTAACCATCCATCCATAATTACCGCCGGCGAATGAGTAGTTAGAATAATCTGGGCATTTGGATTCATCTTTCTAACAGCCGATATCAATCTCTGCTGCCACTCAATATGTAACGACACCTCCGGTTCATCCATAAAGATTGCGCATGGTTTCATATCCTGGACCAAAAGAGTCAGCAAAATTACCAACAACTGTTTTTCGCCCGAAGAGAGGCTGTAAGGAAGTAATCGTGTACCCATTAGGTCAAAAAGAATTTCATTGCTGTCTCTAACAATCTTTTTGCCAGTTTCAGCAAAAAGAGAATCTACAAAATCAAGAAATTCAACCTTCTTTGCTGATGTTTTCTGTGCCAAAAGCATCTTATCCGGATCTCCTGATGTAAGCAATTCTATAGTACGATTACCTATATTTACCTGATAGTCCAGATATCTTCTCTGCAATTTATAAATCTGCCAGTCCAGTTCAGACACTACATTACGATCTGCCATCTTTTCCAGCAGATTACTATGCATCAAAGGACGATCAACACACCTTATTACATCGTATGATATAATATCTGCTTCCGGAGGATAAAACTTTATGGTTACATCATTGCAATCATCATCACTTTTTTCAGACAGAAAATCAAGTTTTGCCACGGCTTTGTTCAATATAGTACTTTTACCGGCACCATTCACACCGCTCAATATATTGATATCGGGGCGAAGTTCCCACACTATATGCTTTCTACCCCACATTGATTTAATCTCTATACTGCTAATTCGTTCTGCCTGTATTTTACTCATAGGACACAAATTATTATTGTTTCCCCAAAATTAAAAAAAGAAATCTACAATATAGAACATTTAGAGAAAAATAGTTTCAACAAGATAACTTGAATAAAGCTTTTTATTTGTTAATCGAATCAGTTTGAGTAAATTCGCAATGTGATTGGCACCGATTGTTATATAGAAGAAAAAAGACGCCAAGCAGACCGGCACACTATGATGACTCAGGAACCGGTCCGTAAACTTATACTGAAGTTAGCTGTCCCTACCATAATCAGTATGAGCGTTACAGCCATGTACAATCTGGTAGATTCATACTTTATAGGTCATCTCAGTACCAATGCCACAGCCGGAGTAGGTATAGCATTTGCTTATCAATCATTTATACAAGCTATTGGATTCTTTTTCGGTTCCGGTTCCGGAAATTATATTTCAAGAGCTTTGGGTGCAAGAAAAGAGGCTGACGCCGAATATATGGCATCGACAGGATTCTTTTCTTCTTTTATAGTAGGTACTGTTATTACCCTATTTGGTCTGATTTTCATTCACCCTTTTGCAAAGCTACTTGGAGCCACACCCGAAATTGAAGGATATGCAACAGATTACCTGCGCTATCTGCTTATTGCTGCTCCAATAATGATTTCACAAATGGTTTTAAACAACCAATTACGATTACAGGGCAATGCTTCGCAGGCTATGATAGGTCTGGTTTCCGGAGCTATAATCAACATCATATTAGATCCTATTTTTATATATCACCTGAATCTGGGCGTTTCGGGTGCATCACTGGCAACTATGATAAGTCAGACAATATCATGGTGTATCTTGTTTACTATTACAACATTCAAAGGCAATGTCCACATTCGCATAAAACGATTCAAGCCTACTGCATATTACTACAAGAATATATTTGGAGGAGGCATACCATCATTTTTAAGGCAATCGTTGGGGTGTATAGCAACCATACTGTTAAATTGGGGAGCAGCTGAATTTGCCCTTCCCGGAGAAGAGTCATCTACCATTGCCGCATTTGCAGTAGTATCCAGAATTATGCTGTTCGCCATGTCAATAATTTTGGGGTTCGGACAGGGCTTTCAACCTGTATGCGGTTATAACTGGGGAGCAGAATTATACAAAAGGGTTAAAGAATCGTATCTGTTTACAATGAAAACAAGTACCATCATTATATGCTCTATGTCTGCAGCAGGAATAATTTTTGCACCAGAAATTGTAGCATTCTTCCGTGACGAAGATCCCATACTCATAGAGATAGGAGCACGCGTGCTACGCTGGCAATGTCTGGCTTTTCCTTTTGTTGGTTTGACTACCCCTACCAATATGCTGCTGCAAAATATCTGCAGAACCTTGCCGGCTACAATTTTAGCCATGAGCAGACAAGGTCTGTTCTTTATTCCCGCCATACTTATAGTACCACAGATATGGGGCATTCGCGGATTGGAAGCCACCATGGCTATTGCCGATACATGTACATTTCTATTGGCGCTACCTTTTGTTATAGGTATTCTGAATGAATTGTCGGCTAAAGAAAAAGTATCTAATAAGCAGTGACAGCAGTTTATATTTTACTCTGATTCTTTTTTTCCAATTTATGGAATATGCTGTCGGTTTTTATCTTTGCCATTGTTGCCATTACAGCGTTGTATAATTCACCTCCCCTGCGATAATCACCGGGACACGCAAAATTTACTCTTCCTCGCTTTACCAGATTTTTTGCCTGAGCTCTGCTGTTATCTACATTCTCTTTGAAAATGGCAATAGAGTGTCCACCTTCAGATTTGATAATTCTCATACTTGGAATGTCGGTTTCACCATCACCCAAATATATCATATTCTGGAATGGCACCGGACGACCTTCGTCCGGCATGGAGTCATTAATTTTTGAGTTTTCGTAGATTTCATATATGCCTTTGTTTATCATAAAAATAAATTGGGTCTTCGATGTAAAATCTACTGCAACCGCCGGCCAGATGGCTTCATCATTTTCATACATAAATGAACAAGCATATATCTGCTTAAAGTATTTTGCAATGGATGTACCTTCTATCAGTTCCTTCAAACCGGACGATATTATATAGTGTTCCACATTTACACCCATCTTCCTACCCTCCTCGTTTATCATTGGAAACCAATCTTCTACTCCCTGATATAGCTCTATACCCTTGCCAAATTCCACAAACTGTTGTCTTCTGATGCTTAATCCGCCTGCTTTAGCTTTATCCACCATTAGCTTCATATAGCTTAAAATAGAGCTGGCATCCTGTTGTTTTGCCAGTTTGTATGCGTCATCCCAAAAGGTATTCTTCTCTTTCAAGCCAATGGCATTCATAAAATCATACTCCTGCATATTTGCAGGCGATAAAGTGCCATCGAAATCATACATTAATGCTACTGTAGGAACTTTCATTCAATCTATTTTTTTACAAAATTACCTTTTTATTCTTGTATTAGAAATCTGATACCACATAAATGTGTAATTTTGTCGGTAGAAAACCGTACAGTATGGAAGAATTCAAAGCTATTAAGACTACAGATTACAACTATCCGCTTCCGGATGAAAGAATTGCCAAGTTCCCACTACCAAACAGAGACAGTTCCAAACTGTTAATATACAACAAAGGCAATATCAGTCATGATGTATTCACATCGTTACCGAATTATTTACCATCGGGAGCTGTTATGGTTTTCAACAACACTAAAGTTATTCAAGCCAGACTTCATTTTAGGAAAGAGCCTACAGGAGGCCCTAAATCACAGGGAGCTCTTATTGAGATTTTTCTTTTGGAGCCTGTATGCCCGAATGACTACCAGGTTATGTTCAATCAGACAGAAGAGTGTGAATGGCACTGTCTGGTTGGTAATTTGAAGAGATGGAAAGAGGGCTGTTTAACCAAAACCATAACTATAGGTGACAAACAGTTGCAGCTTTCTGCCCAAAGAGTTGAATCTTCCAATTCCGGGCATACTATAAAATTCAGTTGGAATGGAGGATTAACTTTTGCCGAACTATTGGAAACTATTGGTGAGATTCCTATACCTCCATATCTGAATAGAGAGTCGCAAGATAGCGACAAAACCACATACCAGACTGTATATTCAAAAATCAAAGGGAGTGTAGCTGCACCTACTGCAGGACTACACTTTACAGACAAAGTGCTATCGGATATTGACATTATTGGTATAGAACGAGAAGAGCTTACGCTTCACGTTGGTGCAGGTACATTTAAACCTGTAAAAAGCGAAAACATTGCCGGGCATGAAATGCACACCGAATATATTGTTGTAAACAGAAAGACAATAGAGCGTCTGATAGCCCACAACGGAAATGCCATTGCAGTGGGAACCACCTCTGTACGAACCCTGGAGAGTCTCTACTATATAGGTGTATATCTAAGTAATAACCCTGATGCCTCTGAAGAAGATATGCACGTTCCGCAATGGGCACCATACAACGAACAGAACAACACACTAACTACTGTTCAAGCGCTACAAAGTATAATTGATTATCTGGACAGACATGGTTTGGATGCTCTTAAAACCAGCACTCAGATTATCATAGTTCCGGGATATAAGTTCCATATAGTAAAAATGATGGTAACAAATTTCCATCAGCCACAAAGCACTCTGCTTCTGCTTGTATCTGCATTTATCAACGGCGACTGGAAAAGGATGTATGATTATGCTTTGGAAAACGATTTTCGTTTCCTTAGCTATGGAGACAGTTCACTGTTAATACCCTGATTCTACTTAGCAAGAGCCAGAGTAAATACGCTCTGTTTTACAGTAGGTACACTCTTTTCTATAACTGACAACATGGAATTCAGAGTGGAACCGGTAGTCATAACATCATCCACTATCAACAGATGTTTATTTTCTATCAATTCGGGATGCATTACCTGAAATATACCTTCTGCATTCTCCCAACGCTGCAATTTGCCTTTTGCTGCCTGTTGTGTATTAGTGACAGAACGTAGAATTATATTATCGGCTATCTCTATTCCGGTTACGTCACTAATACCTTTTGCAATATAGCTACACTGATTGTATCCTCTGCTTTTTTTCTTTTTTTTTGATAAAGGGACAGGTATTATATAATCAATCCCATCAAAGAAATTACTCTCTTGCAATCTATATGCAGCCATTCGTGACAAATACGTTGCCACTTCGGGATGTCCATAGTATTTAAGATGATACAGAATTTTTCTATAGTTACTCTCTTTGTCGTATGTCAACATTGATTCTGCCCTTACAAGAGTACGTACAGAAAAAAGCAACTCCTCCGGTATATTCATTCCGCCTTTATAATTGTTATAATATGGCATAGATAGCAGACAGTTTACACACAAATGTTCTTCAGTAACTGCCAAACGACGTCCACACACTTTACAATAGCGTGGAAGCAATATCTCCAATAGAGATTTTAGAATATTCACCACTCTTCCTCTATATTAACGAATTGTTTTATCAATGGTATTTCAAAGCCTCTTGATGCTACAGATTTAATAAGCTTAATATTTTTTTCGTATTCGGTTTTCCCTTTCACTTCACGTCTTTTAGATGCAATAACATCTTGTAGAACAGACAGATAAAGTTCAGTATCAATATCTTCCAGCACCTCCGATATAATATTTTGAGGAATTCTTTTTTGCCACAACATGGCAGATATTTTGTTTCTACCCCATTTGGCAAACATTATCTTATCGTGAACAAAAGCAGAAGAATAGCGTTTTTCATCAATAAATTTTTCTCTTAACAGTACTTCGACTATACTATCCATCTGTTCTTGCGATAGGTCAATTTTTTCCAATTTTTGGCGAACATCATATATACAATGTTCTGCCGAAGAGCAATATGTCTCCATTCTTAAAAGTGCATCCTTTTCATCCATAAATATCAGCTTTTATCATTCTGTTTTTATTGAATATATCTTGACGTAATTCAACATTTATATATCCTCTTTCTTTAAGCATCGACACCATTTCGTTATGGTAAACAGGATTGATTTCAAAAAATATTGATCCACCACTATTTAAACATTGCAGACCAAAATCAGCTATTGCATTATAAAAGAGCAGAGGATTAGGATTGTTTACAAATAACGCAGTATGTGGTTCATAGTTTAAGACGGTATCATCCATATCTTTTTTTTCTATTTCGGTTATATAAGGAGGATTACTTACTATTATATCATATTTCTTGTCTATATTTCTATCAGTCAGTATGTCGCGTTTATGAAATAAAACTTTTGAACCGTTGACGACACTGTTTTCATACGCTACGTTCAATGCATCTGAACTAATATCACACGCATCTACTTTTGCGCCGGGCAACCTTTTTGCCAATGTAACAGCTATACAACCGCTCCCGGTTCCTACGTCCAATATGGAAGGTTCATCTTTTGTTGTTTGCAGAACCCATTCAACCAGTTCGGCTGTTTCAGGTCTGGGTATCAGCACCGAATTATCAACCTTAAAACGTAATCCGCAAAAAGATGTGTACCCCATTACGTACTGTAAAGGTTCACCTTTTTCAAGCCTGATTAGAGCTGTTTCCAACTTCTGCCGGCAAACTGGCGACAATTCTATTTTCTCTTTTAAATAGAACTTTATTTGAGGAATTTCCAGATAATCCAGACATAGAGTTGCCACAATAGCGTCCAATTCGCCTGAACTATATCTTTTGTTCAAACGGTCACTTATGTGTGTCAACAACTCTTTCATAGGGCTACTGTTTTGCAGCCACTGTAATTGTTCCGGTCTGCGACGATGCTGAAGATGCTATCTGACCCGACTCCATAGGCAATGCCATTTTGAACGACGCGCTCATTGAAACTCTATATGTTCCAGCCTTGGCATTTGGATAACCTATCTCCGGGGCCTTTACAAATGGGTCTAACACATCTACTTTCTTATACTCTACTCCATTCACTCTCCATGTGTAGGTAGCTTTATATGCGCCATTACCGGGTTCTTTAATCTCTACCCTGAAGATCAAAGAATCGCCTGCAACAGGATTTTCGTTTACACAATACACCTTACCATAAACCGGAGGGTATCCATACTCATCTTCTACACAACTTGTAAATGTAAATACAGCCATCAAGGCTGCTGCAATATAAAACAATACTCTCTTCATATTCTTATTTGGTTTAAGCTATTTCCAATGCAACTTTCATCATATTGCGGAACTTTGTCTGACGTTCTTCCACCGAAGCAAATTCTTTTGTAACCAATTGATCTGATATAGTACAAATAGTCAAAGCTTTACGTCCTGCTGCTGCAGCATTTACATATAGTGCTGTGGTCTCCATTTCCACCGCTAATACTCCCATCTTTTCACCCCAAAGCATCTGCTTTTCAGATTCATCGTAAAAGACATCGGCAGAATAGACATTACCCACTTTGAAACTAAAACTGTTTTCACGAGCCACGCGAACAGCATTTTCCAGAAGGCCATAATCGGCTATCGGAGCAAAATGACCCGGAATTGAGAACTGATGTCCGTAGTTGGAATCGGTACAGGCTCCCATGGCAAAAACCATATCGCCTAACTTTAAATCCGGCACCAATGCACCTGCAGTACCTACTCTGATTATCTGCTGAACATCATAGTTGTTAAATAGTTCGTATGTATAAATGCCAATAGATGGAATACCCATACCGTGTCCTTGCACAGATACTCGTTTCCCTTTATACAGGCCTGTATATCCATACATTCCACGTATCTGATTATACAGAACCGGTTCTTGCAAAAAATTTTCTGCAATAAACTTTGCGCGTAGCGGATCGCCTGACATTATTACTGTTTCGGCTATTTCGCCATATTTGGCACCTATGTGCGATGTTGGTGTATTCCCTTTTCCCATAACCATTATATTTTTTCCTCCAGCGCCGGTGAAACCAGACAGCCTTCGATATACTCAATTTTTCTGCATTCGGTTGCTGATTCGGCAACTCTTACATGACGTCCATCAAGTGAAATTCTTCCCTCGCTGAACCACTGCAGAGCCTGAGGTAATATTCTGTATTCCATTCTATGAATCTGGGCCTCCAGCATATCCATATCGCCTTTAACCGGTACAGCAGCCTGAATAATCAACGGACCTGCGTCCAATTCCGGCACTACCAGATGTACAGAACAACCTGTTATCTTCACTCCGTATGCGTACGCATCTTCAATACCTTTATGTCCCTTAAAACTGGGCAGTATTGCAGGATGCAGATTTATAATTCTACCACCGTATGCATTTATAAAGACAGGGCTTAGAATGCGCATCCAACCCGCCAATGCAATGGTATCAACATTATATTTTTCCAATGCCTTAACTACTAAGGTATCGTACTCTTCTCTCCTGTTTTTGTAACCACGTGAAGGAATTATCTCCACCGGTATCCCCGCTTTTTTTGCTCTCTCTATGACTCCTGCTTCCGGTTTATTTGTAAGAACTACGCGCACATTTGCATCCAGTTTTCCACTTTTAGTAGCTTCAATTATAGCCTGCGCATTGGTACCGTTAGCAGAAGCCAAAATCGCCAACTCTATCATCTGTTCTCTATTTCCTGTTTATTAGCGCAAACTTACATAAAAATATCATACCTCCTTATTTTATAATAAGAAGAATTTTGCTTAACATTGCAAAACGTAGCGAAAAGCAAAAAAATGTAAACCAAAATATCGATTAAATTATGAAAAAAACGTTCCTGATTTTAACAGCAGTAATCACACTGTTTGCCAACATTGGCTGTACACAAAAAACTGAAACCAACTACATAAAGAGTTGTATTTTCCCGGGCGACTATCCTGACCCGACAATTATGCGTGACGGTAATGACTTCTACATGACACATTCGTCCTTTACCTACTATCCAGGTCTGCTTGTTTGGCATTCTACCGATTTAATTAACTGGGAGCCTGTTGCACGCGCAGTACAGGGGCAGGACTACTCGATTTTTGCTCCGGACATCTGTAAGGTCGGTGACAAATATTACATCTACTACCCAACAAGCGGTGGAGAAAACTTTGTTGTTACAGCCGATAAAATAGAAGGTCCATGGAGCGAACCTATCAAAATTGATGTAAACGGCATAGACCCCGGGCACGTAGTAGATAACGACGGCACAAGATACCTTTATACCAACAACGGTTTTATGGTTCAGCTTACTGACGATGGTCTTGCAGCTGTTGGCAGGAACAAAAAAGTCTATGATGGTTGGGAATTCCCGTCAGAATGGGAAACAGAAGGTATGTGGTTGGAATCTCCAAAATTCTGTAAACATGGAGATTACTACTACCTAATTACAGCCGAAGGTGGAACTGCAGGTCCTCCAACCAGCCACATGTGTGTAGTAGCTCGTAGCAAATCGGCTACCGGCCCTTGGGAAAACAGCCCATACAATCCTATGGTACACACTTATTCTGCCGATGAAGATTGGTGGTCAAAAGGACACGGTACTCTTATAGATGATGCCGATGGAAACTGGTACATAGTTTATCACGCTTATAGAAATGGTTATCACACTTTAGGACGCAGCACTATCATAGAGAGCGTAGTGTGGACTGAAGATGGTTGGCCTGTACTGGCAAATCAGGATGGTGCAGAATGGGATAACAAAGGTTTAAACAGCAACTTTGATTATCTGAAGGACTTTAGCAATCCTATTATGTGGACCAAATGGGAACCCGGTTTTGAAGGAGGTACATTATGGAACACAACTACAATAGATGAATCTTATGAAATCACTGCTGAATTTGAATCGAATGGAGCTGCTGCCGGTTTGTACCTGTTCTACAACGAAAAAGCATACACCGGCACACAACTGAATGATTCCCATTTCTACATCCGAATACTGAATGACAAGAATGTGGTTTCTGTTTGGAGCAGCACCGATGGAGAAAAGTGGAACCAGGTAATTAAAAATCAGGACGTTTCATCATATCATCACAACACTTATCAGGGTTTCTTTGCATTAAGACCTTCTATAATGGTTAACGATGGAGTAACAGTTAAAGATTTCAAATACGTCACAAAATGAAGAAAGCGCTATTCATTGGTGGCACAGGCACCATAAGTACAGCCATCACAAAGCAACTGTCACAAATGACAGACGAATGGGAACTTTATCTTATAAACAGAGGCACAAGAGCATCTGTAGTTCCTGACAATGTCAAACAGATTATTGTTGACATAAACGATGAAAAGGCAGTGGCCGAAAAGATTGCATCGTTGCATTTTGACTGCGTTTGCGATTTCATTGGTTTTGTCAAGCCACAATTAGAACGCGATTATCGCCTGTTCAAAGACAAGACCTGTCAGTTTATGTATATAAGCTCCGCATCGGCATACAAAAAACCGGTAGGCAACTTTATGATTAATGAAGGTACACCGCTTGCCAATCCTTATTGGCAATATTCCAGAGACAAGATAGAGTGTGAAGATTTTCTTATGAAGATGCACCGTGAAAATGGTTTTCCGGTAACTATAATAAGACCAAGCCACACATACGACGAACGTTCTGTGCCTTTGGCTGTTCATGGCAACAATGGCAGTTGGCAAGTTATAAAGCGTATGTTGGGTGGTAAACCGGTCATTATTCACGGCGATGGTTCTTCACTTTGGACGCTCACACACAACAGCGATTTTGCAAAAGGATTTATAGGGTTGATGGGCAATATACACGCTATTGGCGAAGCATTCCAAATTACATCCGACGAATCGGTTACCTGGAATCAAATCTATAGTGAGATAGCAAAGTGCCTTGGTGTAGAATTCAAACCTTATTATGTTCCATCCGATTTTCTGGCAAAGGTTAGTAATTACGATTACACCGGAAGCTTGATTGGAGACAAAACCTGCAGCGTTGTTTTTGACAACAGTAAGTTAAAGAGAGCTGTACCCGGATTCTGTGCAACTGTTCGTTTTGATCAGGGCGTACGCAAAACAATAGATTACATTCTGAATCATCCTGAATACCAAAAAGAGGATCCAGATTTTGACATTTGGTGCGACAATGTGATTGAAGCTATGGAAGAAGCACGCATCAAACTTAGTAGAAAACTATAAACAAACATTGATATGAGAGTAAGAACCTTAAAGAGCGCGATTGCATTATCGCTGATGATAGTTCCACTATCAGCATTCTCACAATGGGGTGGAATGGGATAACAAAGGCTTAAATAGCAACTTTGATTATCTGAAGGACTTTAGCAATCCTATTATGTGGACCAAATGGGAACCCGGTTTTGAAGGAGGTACATTATGGAACACAACTACAATAGATGAATCTTATGAAATCACTGCTGAATTTGAATCGAATGGAGCTGCTGCCGGTTTGTACCTGTTCTACAACGAAAAAGCATACACCGGCACACAACTGAATGATTCCCATTTCTACATCCGAATACTGAATGACAAGAATGTGGTTTCTGTTTGGAGCAGCACCGATGGAGAAAAGTGGAACCAGGTAATTAAAAATCAGGACGTTTCATCATATCATCACAACACTTATCAGGGTTTCTTTGCATTAAGGCCTTCTATAATGGTTAACGATGGAGTAACCGTCAAGAACTTCAAATACATCACAAAATGAAGAAAGTAAGCGACTATCAATATTTAAATTTATAATTAAATGAAGATTAATCAAAATACTAAAATGAGACAATTTAAACTATTTACTATCGTTTTGTTGTTTGATATTTTATTCTGCATTGAACCTATTAATGCACAAGTCAAATATGAAGTCTCTTCACAAGCGCAAATAAACGTAAGAAGTTTGCCTGGATTAGACACATGGATATTAGGAACTATCGCGCCAAAAGAACAAATTATTGTTTATGGAATTAAGGATGGTTGGGCAGAAATCAAGTTCAACAACCAAACGGCCTACATAAATGCTAAGGGGATAAGAAAAGTCCAAGTATCCAATAAAAAAGGAAATTATAAAGTTATTTCTCAAAATAATTTAAAAGTTCGTAGTACGCCATCGACAGACGGACAAATATTAGGAAACTTACAACCATCTGAACTAATAGAGGTTATATCTATCAACAACAAGTGGGCTAAAATTAAATATAAATCTAGTACTGGATATGTTCACACAGATTATATAAAAAAGTTGTAAGTTCACTACAAATAAGCATAAAACAACTAAACAATGACCTGACCCCAAAAAGTCTGATGCAAAACTTTTTGGGGTCAGGTCATTGTTTAACATTCGGGAGACACTTCAATTTTTGAAATCATTTTCGCTTTTTGTCGCTAATAATAGCAAACCAAATTATCCATTAACCAAATTACACCATCACCATGCCGATTCAGGCAAATAATAAATGTAATATTTCGACGCTGTCCAATTACGCGGATTATCTAGTGAATTATCAATTTTATAATATCGATTTGCTAGAATGTTATTGCGTTTATATTTCTTTTTATCTATTGTTTTAGAATTCTTATCAGTAAATTCCCACCAATCCATAAAAAATAGATTACGTTGTTGGAAATCACCGCCTTTAAACACCATATATAAATCATGAACTCCCTTAACTTTTTCTACATCTGACTCAAATACCAAATATTCATCTTTAGTATTACATACTTTAATACCGCCGATTATTGGACCATTTTTTGAATCTATATGTAATTAAATTGTCCCACCTATTAGATGAGTGGAAACACAAACTCTGAAACTCTTGGCTCCTTTACCAAAATCAACACCTTTAACTAAAAGAAATTCTCCATCATCAATATTCTGAACTATCTGATTTGTAATATGATTATCTTTAGATTTATATGGAGCTGTTTTTAAACCATACCCCCAAGCAATTGTCTCTGCTTCAACTTTTCTGTACGGATTAAAAGATTCCACTTGATTCAAGACACAATCTTGAAAGTAAGGAAGCATCTGAATTGTTCCATCAGAATTGTAAGTCATCTCTGCGACCGCTACAGAACGCCGTTCAGCATGACGTCCGGTTTCCAATCTGAGAATATCATAACAAAGACCAAAACAATAAGATTTTCCCTTAAATTCTATAATTCCAGGATGATTTCCACGCGTTCTAAGAGTATGATCCATTATATGTCCTTTGTATTTCCAAGGTCCAATAGGGCTATCACTCATAGCATATCCAATACCCTCAGGACAGCAAGTTGAGGCAAATGCCAAATAATAATGACCTTCTCGTTTATATATCCATGGTCCCTCTTGATAATCTTGTATCTTTGGCAATTTTATTATCTCTCCACTATAAGAAATCATATCTTCATTTAATTTCACATAATATAAATCAGGATTTCCCCAATACATATAAGCCTGGCCATCATCATCAATCAAAACACTGGGATCAATATCATTCCAATGCTCACGCTGCCAAACCAATGGTTTACCAATTGGATCTTTAAACGGACCATATGGAGAATCAGAGACTAGTACTCCAATTCCATTTCCATGTATAGGACAATACATATACCATTTTCCATTGCGTTCGATAACCTGCTCTGCCCAAGCGCCATTATTACCGGTATACCACTTAAAATCTTTAAGCGATGCTACAGCACCATGGTCCTGCCAATTAATCATATCAGTTGATGTATATAGCAACCAATCTTTCATATTAAAACCTTCTGAATTATCTTCATCGTGAGTTGTGTAAAGATATACTGTATCATTATGTACATACGGAGCCGGATCAGCAGTATATTTAGTCTGTATTATCGGCAAATTCATCTCTTGTGAATACAAATTTAAGCCCAACAAACCATTCAGAAACAACAAACAAGTCTTTTTAGCATTCATAAACATAGCAAATTTATAAGTTAGTATTTCATTAGTGGCTGTAAAAATAACATTTTCAAACTTTACTATTTACATTTCGTTAAACAAATTAAAAAAAACAGTGTACCAAGAACTTTTATTATCACTATATTTGCAAAAAGTATAAACAAATAAAGTAAATGCAATGAAGATTTTTAAAATTACGATTTTAGCGTTGCTATTGCAAGTTCCACTATCTGCATTTTCCCAATGGGGTGGAATGGGAATGAACATGAACAGAGATAGTTTGAACAAGGTTGCAGAAGCCGACTACGCCAATATGATGGAGCAGTTGGGTATAAAGGAGATGAAACCCGGACGTAACCCCAACACTACAGATGTAACCCAACATCCAAACTATGACGAACTAATTGGTAACCCATACTGCATATACCCGGAACTGCTTGTAACCAACAGCGGCAAACAGGTAAAGAATGCAAAAATGTGGAACAAGATACGCCGTCCTGAACTGGTAAAGACTTTTGAAGAAGAGATTTACGGTTGCATTCCGGAAAATGTACCATCAGTAGATTGGCAAGTTACAGATGAACAAAAAGCGAAATTGGGCAATACTGATGTTGTAATACGCACCTTAAAAGGTGTTGTTGATAATTCATCATACCCAGAAATCAGTGTTAACATACAAGCCAATGTAATATACCCCGATAACGGTGCTAAAAATATGCCTGTTGTGGTAGAATTTGGCTTTGCATCGGGTCTGCCACGCGCATTTGGTAACAGCATACCTTGGCAACAGATGGTTGTTGAACGCGGTTGGGCAGCAGCCACAATTGTACCGGGTTCTATTCAGGCCGACGCAGGTTATGGTCTTACAAGCGGCATCATTGGCCTATGCAATAAAGGCGAATTCAGAAAGCCCACAGATTGGGGTTCATTACGTGCCTGGGGCTGGGGCGCTTCAAAACTGATAGACTATTTTGAAACTGATTACACATTCGATGCTACCAAAGTGGCAATAGAAGGTGTATCCAGATATGGTAAAGCAGCTCTTGTAGCTATGGCATTCGACGAAAGAATAGCTGCAGGTTTTATCTGTTCATCAGGTAAAGCAGGTGCAGCCGGATGGCGCAGAGATTTGGGCGAAAGTACCGGAAACATCACATCACCGGGAGAATACCACTGGATGGCAGGAAACTTCCTCAAATATGGTGCAGTAGGTATGACCGACAACGACATTCCTGTAGATCAGCATCAACTGATTGCGCTTTGCGCTCCACGAGCCTGTTTCATTTCCGGCGGACGTCACGACGCAGATAAATGGCAGGATATTGTTGGTATGTTTATGTCGGCAGCAAAGGCATCGCCTGCATGGGAGATTCTTGGCGCAGAAGGTCTGCCAACCGATGTTCTTCCTTTAATGAACGAAGGTCTGCTTGATGGCGATTTGGTATATCGTCAGCACGATGGCGGTCACGAAGCTGGTCCAAACTGGCCCTACTTCCTGGACTTCTTTGCAAGATATATTGACTAACCAATAATATTTATAGATATGAAAAAATCACATCTACTATTAATTACAACCTTCTTAATGTTCACAGTCGGTATTTCTGCACAGAAATGGGAAGGATTGGCAGACACCCCACAAATGGGTTGGAACAGTTGGAACAAATTTGCCGGCAACATTAACGAAGAGATGATTCGCGAAATGGCTGATGCTATGGTAGAAGAAGGTTTACTTGATGCCGGATACGAATATTTAAATATGGACGACTGCTGGCACGGCAAACGCGATAGCTTGGGATTTATACATCCTGACCCGGCACGTTTCCCTTCAGGTATCAAAGCATTAGCAGACTATGTACACTCCAAAGGACTAAAATTCGGTATCTATTCTGATGCAGGAAGAAAGACTTGCGGTGGAAGACCGGGTAGCTTTGGACACGAATATCAAGATGCTATAACATATGCGAACTGGGGTATCGATTATCTGAAATATGACTGGTGTGAAACAGAGAATATCAACCCCATAGGTGCATACACCCTGATGCGCGATGCTCTGCGCGAAGCCGGACGCCCTATCTTCTTCAGTATGTGTGAATGGGGAAATAGTAAACCTTGGACATGGGCATCGGAAGTTGGCCACTCTTGGAGAACCACAGGAGACATAGCTATGGTTTTTGAGAAGGGAGAAAAGCCATCATACGCCCACACCATTCTTGAAATCCTTGATATGCAAGAAGGACTTAGAAAGTATGCCGGTCCCGGTCACTGGAATGACCCCGATATGCTTGAAGTAGGTAATGGGTTGCCTGTAAATGAGGATAGAGCACACTTCACTATGTGGTGTATGCTTGCTGCTCCTCTGATTTTAGGTAATGACATCCGAAACATGACTCAGGAGACCAAAGATATAATCCTGAACAAAGAGGTTATTGCCATAGACCAGGATCCACTGGGTGTTCAAGGCTTAAAACTCAAGGCAGAAGATGGTTTAGAATTTTGGTTCAAACCTTTGTCTGACGGATGTTGGGCTTTCTGCATACTTAACCGTGGCGCAGAAGATCAGGAATACACAATAGATTGGCAAGAGTTCAACTTTACCGATGACGAAGTATCCAAACTTTCAACATCGTTCGACAGCAAAATCTATGAGATAAAAGATCTTTGGGAAAAGAATGAAAAGAAGCAGAAAAAAGGCACTACCAAAAAGAGTCTGACTGTAACTATTCCGACTCACGATGTAGTACTATATCGTCTTACTCCCAAACTATAACTCTAGGATAAGTTTCCGATAGGAAACTGAATAAAATAAGGGTGGGGAACAGCCCGTACAAAGAAGAAAGAGGTTCGTTTTGAACCTCTTTCTTCTTGTACGGGCGAAGGGACTCGAACCCCCACGTCTAAGACACTAGATCCTAAGTCTAGCGCGTCTACCAATTCCGCCACGCCCGCGCAGTTGCTTTCGCGTTTGCGGTGCAAAGGTACAACTTTTATTCATACAAAAAAACTAATTACAAATAAATGTGAAAACATAGTGCATTATTATTCTTCAGAATATAAATTTGCATAGAAAATTGTAATGATATGGCAGAGAAACAGAATATTATAGATGCAGCCTTTATAGGCAGAGAGTTTGAAAGTAGAATGCAAGTAGAAGAGATGCATTTGGCTATGAACGTAGGGTCCGGCGATTTACCCGTACTGGCAACACCGGTATTAGTATCGCTTATGGAGAATGCCGCTATGAACTGCGTTGCGCCACTATTACCAATGGGTTATACCACTGTAGGCGGACATATTGAGACATCTCATTTAGCTCCATCAAAACCTGGAGCAAAGGTTTCTGCCAAAGCAGTTTTAACATCCGTTTCCGGTAAAAAGCTCAGTTTTAATGTAGAAGCATTCGAAGGAGAAAAGCTAATTGGAAAAGGCACTCATTTACGTTTTGCAGTAGAAGCAGCCACCTTTTTAGCAAAGAACTGAATAAAACAAGAGACTGAATATCGCAATGAAGTGACCCCAAAAGTTTAGACAAAAAACTTTTGGGGTTTCATTATGCACAAA
>CALFTK010000036.1 GCA_937916465.1 uncultured Bacteroidales bacterium | reverse complement strand
TCTATTATTGTGGTATTTTCATTACCAAAGACAATAAGACCTATATAGGTGGTGTACAAAATACCATCACTAAGGTCTTTGCTCCATCCATTCAGACCGATGCATCACCTCAGGATATAGGTGTCATGGATTGTTTGTTATCAGGAACAGTCAATTTAGATGGTTCTACTACCAAAGATTGTGAAATAGGAATGTTCTTTTCCACTACCGAAGAGGGTATCAATGTAAACGGCAGCAAAGTTGTTTATAGCGGTAAGGCCACAGATGGCACATTTTCAGTTAAGAAAGATATGCTGAAATCTTCCACCACATACTACTACCGCTCTTACCTATATCATAAAGCATCCGAAAAGTATTACTTAGGCGATATATCATCTTTCACTACCAAAAATGCCGATGATTATGCCGTAGATTTAGGTTTGAGTGTTATGTGGGCAAGTTGTGATTTAGGTGCCGACGATCCATTTGAAGATGGCATACCGTTCGCTTGGGGTTCTGTTGTTCCCAATAAACAGGGTACACTTGATGCATACGAGCACTATGTTAATGGTGAATATGTAGATTTGGGCACAAACATAAGTGGTACAGAATATGATGCTGTACGTGAATACTGGGGTGGTAAATGGCGTATGCCTACCAGAGAGGAAGTCGAGGAATTCTATAATCATTGTACGTATGAAGAGAAATATATAGAAAGTGAAGATTTGGCATATTTTATATGGAACAGTCCAAGTAAAAAAACGATTACTATTAAATCTTTTGTTCCTTATAAATGTGATGAAACATATAGTTCTCGCAATGCTATACCTGAGCGCTGGACAGCAACGTTAACTGATGATGCTGTATATGCCTATGCGGCTTATTTCTTTAAAAGTGTAAAAAAATCCAAGCGTAAGCGTGAACTCTGTATTCGTCCTGTATGTGATTATTGATAAATAATAGAATGACCCTGGGAGTTCAAAAACTTTTGGGGTCAACTTATCTTTTCTAAACTAAATTATTTATATTCGCAGAAATATAATAGCGTATGTTATGAGAGTCAGAGTGTTTATATTATCAGTGGTTTGCCTGTTGCTTCTTGCTGTTCCTATAAAAGCACAATACAACCCCGGCTTAATGCGCTATGCCGGTAATATAATGCAGTTTGACAGTATCTGGCCCCAGGAGAAAGTGTTTCTCCATTTTGATAACACCGGCTATTTTG
>CALFTK010000035.1 GCA_937916465.1 uncultured Bacteroidales bacterium | reverse complement strand
GACAAGGAGCAGATTTGGCAATACATAGTTACGCTGATAAGTTCAGAAGATGAATAACACTCTAAATATCGGCAATATTTTTATTTATTGCCGATATTTAGTTATGTATTTATAATAATTCGCTGGTTTTTGCCCAATAGAAAAATGCTTCAGGAAGATTGATTTTCAGCTTATTTAAGCGATTAGTGAGGGACTCTTGAATTTGCATATCCTTAATGTCCATAACATTACCTGAATAGCGTTCAATATTCATATTCCCCTTTTCTATAGAAGTTGTCAAATATGCTGCACGTGCTCCATCAATGATAGCATTCTCTATTTGGTATTTATTCTTGTACATAAAAGATTTTACTCTGATAATTCCATCTTGCAACAGTTCAAAATTGCCGTTACCCACTTTCCCTCTTGTTGCTATACATAGTGCTGTCTGACGAATATCTTCATAGATCTGTTTCAAATCATTGTCCAAACTTCTATATGAAAGTTCAACTTCAGCTATTCGTTTGAATGCTTGGGTTGTTATTTCTAAGTCAGATACATTATCAAACAACCGTCCTATATCATATAACTGCTTCAGAATTTCCATAGAACAACATTTGTCTCCTTTATAATAAGGGATACCCGTAGTATTAGGGGCAAAAGCTGTTAACTTATCACCCAAAATATCTTCTGCCGATGGTACTGTAACCATCAATGGCTGTTCATCAAGCTTTATAAATGGGCTATCAATTGCAATCTGTTCTGTATGATGATAATGGTTATTCTCATATAAGACATCCAGTAATATGTAGGATTGGGCATCGGAATCATTACGATAGGCAATCTGATAGAAAAATTTAGAATGGCTCTTTGGAATGTCGCTTCCACGCTGTTTACGTTCAACAAGTTCAAGATTCGAGAATCCGAAATCCATGAATGATTTCAGATAGTCTTCGATATTAGTGCCAGGAGGGCAAATCACGTCAATATCAATTGAAAGCCTATGGGCAGATTTACCCAATATCAACATTAAGGCTGTACCTCCTTTGAAGATTAAAGGACATTCAGCTTTTACCAGCATTTCCAATAGCGATAAGGCTCTTATGACCTTCTCTATAAGATTCTTATCATTATATTTCAACTCTTTGGATACTTTCTCAATCCATTCAGCCGAAAAACATTCTTTGCTAATCATTACAGTTTCAATAAGTTGAGTTGTGAATTTATTTCTTCTCTTATACCTCTACGACTTGCATAACGTAGCAGTTTGGTTTCATTAATAATGAACAGGTTGAACGCATTTTCAAATATATAGTTGCTTTCAGAACCCTGTAAATAAAAGAAATCCTTATCCTTATGAATATCCACCAAAATTTTTTCAATTGTTGGAGTTGGAATATCATCAATAATTTGTAAAGGCGATTCTGAAATTAAAGGTTTAATGAAAAATGCTTGTTCTCCTAAATCTATATAATGATATATTAGATTTTTGTCGGGTTTCAAGTAAACGGTTTTTCCATTATCCTTCAATATATTGAATATGGTTTCAACAGCTTCTCTGTTAGTTTCAATATAGATGATATTATTCTGAGACAAATGATGTTGTAAAGGAGATATTATATTGCCTTCGTAGATACAAAATTTTGCAAATGGAAAATTTTCATTCAAAAATGAAAAAACTTTCTTGGTTTCTTCAGATGGCTTAGGAGCAAAAATATTTTTATCCGCTATTGTATATAAGCCGTGCCCAATGCGAGCTAATAATCGTTTTTGAGTAAGGACATTTAAATACCATGATAAAGATGCTTTTGAAATAGGCATTTTATCAGATAAATGCGTAAAAACCTCACGTCTATTAAAATGTCTGCGAGATTTTGCATATTCTAATATGGCATTCTCATTCTTATTCATATTTGAATCTTCTTATTTTTGGCACAAAGGTATCTAAATTTCGGCAATAATCGAAAATATTGCCGAAATTTAGATATTAAAAATTACTTCTTCTGCAACAGATGGCTCAAATTCTCATCGTTGGCTATTCGTATAATACTTCCGCTTTTTAATACAGGTATCTAAGTTAAATTTCTATATTCAACATTTAAATGCAATATGTTTTCGCCAATGGGCCACAAATGTACTTAAGCAATAAGATAACGAAGTATGGCTTCTTGGAGCGTCGGTCAAGGATATGGGACGTGGTCTTACCACTGTAATCAAACTCAGTTTTATACCGGAAGATATACTGAGTAGGGTTAAAGGGGAATAGAAAAACAGCGGATCCGGAGATCCGCTGTGATTTATAAAATGCTGTGGATTTTAGCTTACTGGAGAGTAGCAGTGGTTGGGTATGCTATCTCTTGTGCTATATTGAAGGACGCGGTTTGGCGAATGTCTTGAGCAGAAGCTGCAAAACTTACCTGGTAATAACCGGCTTCAGTAACCCAAGCAGCCATAGATTCATTATATGATGCCAAATCGTATTGGCTGAAAGTAAATTCAAGAACCTCTTCTTCACCTGGTTTTAATTCTTTAGTCTTAGCAAAAGCCTTCAACTCTTTAACAGGCTTTGTCAACTCAGATTCAGGAGCAGTTACATAAACCTGAACAGCCTCTTTACCTGCGTACTTACCGGTGTTTTTAACAGTTACAGTAAGTTTAAATAAATCGGCTTCTGTTTTAATGGTAGGATTTGAATATTCGAATGTAGTGTAACTTAAACCGTAACCAAACGGATAAGAAACCAATTCCGGATATTTGTCAAAATATCTGTAACCAACATCAAGACCTTCTGCATAATCGGTATAGTCAAAGTTCTTGATAGGCTTTCTGTCCGGATTGTTCCTGTTTCTGCGGCTCTCTGCATTAAGTTCTGCATGGTTGACCGGGAAATTTTTACCTGCAGGTATATCTTCAAAATTGTTTACGTATGTATCAACAAGTTTACCTGAAGGGGTGATAGTTCCTTTAAGAATATCACCAATAGCATAACCACCTTCCTGTCCAGGCAGACCTGCCAACAGAATAGCATCTGGTTTGTTTTTCCAGTTTGATGTTTCAATAGGAGCGCCAATATTCAGTACTACAACCACTTTTTTACCCTTTGTATGGAAAGCTGTGCATACATCATCAATCATTTTTATTTCCACATCGGTTAGAGTATAGTTGCCTTCGTATTCACGATCGCTGCTTTCGCCACAACTGCGTCCAATGGTGATAATTGCAACATCGTTATCAATGGCGTCTGCTCTCAGCTTGAATGGCTGTGACAGAAGTGATTCCGGCATAACAACATTTTCCAACTGCATAAAGTCACTTGCGCTTCTTGGCTTTATGGTTGCAACATGTTTCCTGTATGGTGCTGCTATTGCAGGGTCTATTTTATAACCTGCTGCAGTAAGACCATCTTCCATATTTACTACATATTCACAGTTTACGCTACCACTACCGGTACCTACTGCCAGAAATTTGTATGAGCTTAAACCATAAAGAGCAATTCTGCTAATCTCTTTGCCAAATGGTAGAACATTTCCATCATTTTTAAGCAGGACCATACCTTCGGCAGCACTCTTGCGTGCCACTTCGGCATGTGCCTTCATGTCAGGATTGTTAGTTGGCTGATAACCGTGGAATTTTGGTGATTTTTCTACCATCTGCAGAATACGTTTTACGTTTCTATCTACATCGGCTATATCCAGAGTGCCATTGTTAACTGCGTCTATAATGGCTTGTCTCTGTCTAGTATTACCCGGCATGAGCAAATCATTGCCTGCCTTTACCATGGCAACAGCATCCTTACCGCCACCCCAGTCGGTCATAACAGCTCCCTGATAGTTCCATTCACCACGAAGTATGCCTTCAAGAAGTTCGTAACTTTCGGCAGTGTGAGGTCCGTTAATTCTGTTGTATGATGTCATTATAGCCCAAGGATCCGATTCCTTAACTGCAATTTCAAAACCTTTCAGATAGATTTCTCTTGCTGTACGGTCTGACATACGTGCATCGTTGTTTCCGCGGTTGGTCTCCTGGTTATTGAAAGCAAAGTGTTTTAGGGTAGCACCCACGCCATTACTTTGAATACCATTTACCAGTGATGCGGTTACTTTACCCGATACAACCGGGTCTTCTGAAAAGTATTCAAATGTACGTCCTAACAGCGGATGACGGTGTATGTTCAGGGCAGGTGCCAACAAAACATCGGCGCCATACTGTTTTACTTCATCACCTATGGCAATACCCACTTCTTCAATAAGTTCTCTGTTCCAGGTGGTGGCAAGCATTGTTGCTACAGGGTATGCTGTACAGTAGTAAGTCTTTTCATCGCCCTCTCTGGTTGGGTTTATTCTAAGGCCTGCAGGACCGTCCGGCAACTGAATACCGGGAATACCAAGACGTGCAATAGGTGTAGTTGTTCCTGCACAGCCGGGTAGGAAAGCTTTTACTTCTTGAATAGCCGGGTCGATAGTGTCACCCCAGAAGGCGTGTGTACCAACCAAAAGGTCAGCTTTTTCTTCTAATGTAAGTTCCTTAATGATTTTATCAATAGAAACTTTTCCAAACATAGGTGTCTTGTTACAAGAACCTAATGCTACTACGGCAGTGCATAATGCCGTAAACTTTAATAAACGGGTAATTCTCATTTGTATAAGTTTTAGTTAGTATTGTTTATTTAACTCTCTCTATTCCAATTTTTTTAGCCTCCTCTATTACAAATGCCAGTGCTGCATTGTGTTCGTTAGGGATGACTCCCTCTAAAATAGCCTCCTTAATAGCACTCTTTAACTGTCCTACAGTAGCCGTAGGACCCAAACCGAACATCTCCATTATTTCGTTGCCATCTACAGGGGGCTGGAAATTCCTAATTCTGTCCCGTTCTTCCAAATCTATAAGTTTTTTGCGAACCAGAGCAAAATTGTCTAACAAACGTCTCTTCTTCAGTTCGTTCTTCGATGTGATATCTGCTTCACACAGAGTCATTAAATCGTCTATATCATCGCCGGCTTCAAAGAGCAGACGTCTAACAGCAGAATCGGTAACTATGTCATCCACTATAGCTATTGGACGCATGTGCAGATCGACCATCTTCTGAACATACTTCATCTTTTCATTTTTTGGCATTTTCATTCTATTGAATATGCCGGGAATCATCTTCATGCCCATCAGGTTGTGGTTGTGGAACATCCAACCGTGGGCAGCATCCCAACGTTTGGTGCGTGGCTTGCCTATATCATGTAGCAGGGCAGACCAGCGGAGCCATAGATTATCGCTCTTTTGGGCAACATTATCCAGTACCTCTAATGTGTGATAGAATACATCTTTGTGCCCGCGTCCATTGACGGTTTCCACACCTTGAAGTGCAGAAAGTTCCGGGAATATGAGTTCCAGCAGACCGCATCGGTCAAGCTCTATGAATCCTTTTGATGGGATAGGGGAAAGCAGTATCTTGTTCAGTTCTTCAACTATACGTTCTTTACTGATAATCTTTATACGTTCTCTGTTCTTTTCCAATGACTGGAATGTATCATAATCAATCTGGAAGTTCAACTGTGTGGCAAATCGGATGCAACGGAGCATACGCAATGGGTCATCACTAAATGTGATGTCCGGATCTAAAGGGGTTCTTATAATGCCATCTTCAAGGTCGTAAATGCCATTGAACGGATCGACAAGTTCACCAAACCGGTTGCTGTTCAAACATATAGCCATGGCGTTTATAGTAAAATCGCGTCGGTTCTGGTCATCTTCCAGCGTACCGTCTTCTACTATAGGGTTACGGGAATCACGGTTATATGACTCTTTTCTTGCACCAACAAATTCCACTTCAATATCACCCTTTTTTACCTGTGCTGTTCCAAAGTTCTTAAACAGACTGACGTGTGCATTACCTAATGCTTTGCCAAAAGCTTTAGCCATATCCAAACCGCTTCCTACCACTACTACATCAATATCTTTGCTTGGACGCCCCAAAAACAGGTCTCTAACATATCCGCCTACAACATAACACTCCAAACCTAAATGGTCGGCGGTTTGCGATAGGGTCCTGAAGACCTTTTTGTCAAGCAGTTTTGATAGTTCTTCGTCACTGTATAACTTCATATTCAAAACAGATTTACTGCAAAATTAGTGCATTAACACCATTTTACTATCAAAAATAGAGTACTTTTGTGCAAGTAATTTATAAAAAGTGAAGACCAATATGAAAAAATATTCATTCCTTGTGGTATTAGCCTTGTTGTTTACAGCCTGTGGTGAAAATGTGGAAGAACAGGCACAGCGTTATATGGATAGAGCAAATAAGGCTTTTCAAGCAGAAAACTATAGCGAAGCAAAACAGTTGATAGATAGTGTGAAGATACTTTTCCCAAATGCTTTTGAAGCCAGAAAACAGGGCATTAAACTGATGTTGCAGGTAGAAGAGGCAGAACAGTTGCGTACCATTGAATATGAAAGCAGTATGATTGATGCCTGCAATGATAGAATAGAACCTATGAAAAAGCAATTCAAATTTGAAAAAGATGAAAAATATCAGGATATAGGTCTGTATGTGGTGGCTTCGCAAGCTCCTGAAAA
>CALFTK010000034.1 GCA_937916465.1 uncultured Bacteroidales bacterium | reverse complement strand
CGGTAGAGGGTGTTGATGAGGCTCTTGTTATAGCAGGTAGTGACAAACGTGGTACTATTTACGGTATATACGAACTTTCAGAGCAGATTGGTGTATCTCCTTGGTATGATTGGGCTGATGTTCCTGTTTATGAACAGAAGAATATATCTCTTGCAAAAGGAACATATACCGCAGGTGAACCTGCAGTGAAGTATCGTGGTATATTTCTGAATGATGAAGCTCCTTGTTTGACAGGCTGGGTAAAGAATACCTACGGAACAGATTTTGGCGATCATCGTTTCTACGCTCGTGTATTTGAGCTTATTCTCCGTTTGCGTGGTAACTTTATGTGGCCTGCAATGTGGGGATGGGCATTCTATGCAGATGATCCTCTAAACTCAAAGACTGCCGATGATATGGGTATTGTAATGAGTACATCTCACCACGAACCTATGGCACGTAACCACCAGGAGTGGACAAGAAACCGCAGCAAGTATGGCAATATTTGGGATTACAATCAGAATCCTGAAGGTTTGACTACATTCTTCCGCGAAGGTATAGAACGTGCAAAAGATACTGAAGATATTATCACCATTGGTATGCGTGGTGATGGCGATGCAGAGTTGGCAGGTTCTGACGAAGACAACATCAGAATGATGGAGGGCCTGTTTGAAGACCAGCGCCAGATTATAAAGGAGGTTACAGGAAAACCTGCAAAGAAGACTCCACAAGTTTGGGCTCTGTATAAAGAGGTTCAGACCTATTACAACAAAGGATTACGTGTTCCTGACGATGTAATTATTCTGCTTAGTGATGACAACTGGGGTGATATTCGCAGATTGCCTAATGCAGAAGAACAGAAACATCCGGGTGGATGGGGTATGTATTATCATGTAGACTATGTAGGCGCACCTCGAAACTCAAAATGGCTTAATGTAACTCCTGTTCAGCACTTGTGGGAACAGATGCAGCTTACTTATGACTATGGAGTAGATAAGATATGGGTACTTAATGTAGGTGATTTGAAACCTATGGAATATCCTATTACTCTATTCCTGGATATGGCTTGGAACCCAACAGAATTCAATGCAGAAAATCTGCTTGATCATGTTTATGAATTCTGTAAAGAGGCATTTGGTGAAGATCAGGCAAAAGAGGCTGCTCGTTTGTTGAACTTAGTAAGCAAATATAATGGTAGAATTACTCCTGAAATGCTTGATGCTACAACATATAATCTTGAAACAGGTGAATTCAAACAGGTTTGCGATGATTATGCACGTTTGGAAGTTGCTGCTTTGCGCCAATACATGGAATTGGATTCAAAGGCAAAAGATGCTTATCAGCAGCTTATTCTCTTCCCAATTCAGGCTATGGCAAATCTTTACGATATGTACTATGCGCAGGCTATGAACCTGAAACTTGCTGCCAACAATGATCCAGCTGCAAACTATTGGGCAGATCGTTGTGAAGAGGCTTTCGCTCGCGACGCAGAACTATGTGCAAACTATAACAAGGTGATGTCAAACGGTAAGTGGAATGGTATGATGACACAGAAACATATTGGTTACACATCATGGAATGATAACTTCCCTGCAGACAAACTACCAAGATTGAGAAGAGTGGAGGAGACCGATAAGATAGGTGGCTATGTATTTACCGAAAAGAATGGCATTGTTTCCATGGAGGCTGAACACTTCTATGCGCAGGAAAATGGCAATGCCGGTGAATGGACAACCATACCTTATATGGGTCGTACATTGTCAGGTGTTGCAGTTATGCCATACAGCGTGCTTCCTGATGGTGCAACCATGACTTATAAGTTTAATCTGACAAGCGATGTTGATGCTGTTGACGTACTGATTGCAGTAAATTCAACACTTACATTCTATCGTCTTGAAGGACACCGTTATGCTGTAAGTATTGATGGCGGCGAAGAACAGATTGTAAACTTTAACGAACGTTTGAACGAAGATCCTGCTAATCTCTACTCCATTTATTACCCAACAGTGGCCAAGAGAGTAGTGGAGAGCAAGGTCAAGTTCCCAATGCAGGTGTCAAAGGGTGAGCATACATTGACAGTACGTCCTATTGAACCGGGTACAGTATTTGAAAAGATAGTAGTTGATTGCGGTGGTTACAAGAAGAGTTATCTTTTCATGGATGAATCGCCTGTAATTAGAGAATAATAACTAATTTTGCAGTGTTGGACAGGAATTCAGAATAGTCTGTTTTCCTGTCCGCTTGTATAGATATGGAGCATAAAGATATAATATTTGATGGCATAGTCAATGCCAGACATTTGGGTGGAATGATAGGCTGTAATGGTCGCAAGGTAAAGAATAATCTTCTTATACGTTGTGGCGACCTTTTCAGGGCTTCCGACAGTGATGTGGAGAAACTTGAAAGAGAGTATGGAGTATCTCTGGTCTTTGATTTCCGTACCGATTATGAACGTGATACTGCTCCGGACAGAAGTGTTGAAGGTGCTGCGAACCATCATATCAGCATTATCAATACAAATGGTGAATTGTGGAGTTTGCTTAAACCACAGCCTGGTGATACCATGAGCCTGCAGGACAGGCTTCTTGGGTATGTACTAAGCGGTAAGGCATCAATGATGGCCCATGGGTTCTATGTCTCTTTTGTGGCTGATAGTGTCAGTCAGAGTAACTATAGCAAGTTTTTCAGATTGATTATTGATGATGTGAAAAGGGGGGCTGTTATGTGGCACTGTTCACAGGGTAAGGACAGAACCGGACTCGCTGCTGCTTTTCTGTTATCGGCATTAGGTGTTGACAGGAATAGTATCATTGACGATTTTGAATACTCTAACCACGCTTATACTAATGAACTGACAACAGTTAGAAAAAGGGTTATTGATGCCGGTGGCTCAACTCTTGAACTGGAAGTGGTCCAAGGCCTGTTTGGAGTAAATGTGAATTGGTTTATAAAAGCACTTGACTATATTGATGTCAACTATGGTGGTATGGAGTCATATCTGCATAACCAGTTGAAACTGTCTGATAATGATTTAGAAGTTTTGAGAACAAGATTTTTGGAATAAATAGGAGAATATATAGGATGATTTCTGCACTTATACTTGTATCGGTTATTATATTTATTTGTGTTATACTGAATAATGCAACAAACAGATTGGGTATGCCGGTCTTGCTGGCTTTTATTCTGTTGGGTATGCTGTTTGGTAATCATCTTCAGGTCTTTGATATAGGCGGTCAGGCGTCATACAAAGTGGTAGAACAGGTTAGTACAGTAGCACTTATATTTATAATGTTCTATGGTGGATATGGTACAAGATGGAGTGCAGCAAAGCCCGTGGCAGTTGAATCCGGTTTACTGGCTACAGTAGGTGTTGTGCTAACTGCCGGTATAACAGGTGTGTGTTGCCATTTTCTTTTGGGATGGAACTGGATAGAGAGTCTGCTTATGGGTTCTGTTGTAAGTTCTACCGATGCAGCATCGGTCTTCTCAATTCTGCGTTCCAGAAAACTGGGTTTGAAGAATGGTTCTGCTTCGTTGCTGGAACTGGAATCGGGTTCCAATGACCCCTGTTCATATATGATGACAGTGATTATGCTATCGCTGATAGAGGGTGGGGTGTCGGCAGGAAATATTGTGGTCACTCTGTTATCGCAGCTTGGATTCGGAGCAATTTTTGGTGTGGGTATAGCTTTGGCTGCCACATGGTTTATAAAACATGTAAAATTCCGCTCTTCCGGTTACGATTCTCTTTTTGTTCTTGCTGTGGCTATTATCTCTTATGCATTGCCATCAGCAGTAAATGGTAACGGTTATTTGTCAGCCTACATTGTTGGTATTATTCTTGGAAATCAAACTATAAGCAACAAGAAAGAACTGGTGCATTTCTTTGATGGTGTTACCAGCCTTATGCAGGTGGTCATCTTCTTTATGTTAGGACTGCTGGCCAAACCAAATAATCTTCAGACTAATCTGATAGATGGTTCTGTTATATTCCTTATTTTGCTTTTTGTAAGTCGTCCTATATCGGTTTTTTTATGCCTGGTTCCATTCCGTAAATATGATTTCAAGCAACAGGTGCTTATATCATTTGCAGGTTTGCGTGGAGCTGCATCCATTGTGTTTGCCATTATGGCTATGTCGGCATCATCGTCTTCGTTTGTAGGGCGCGATATTTTCAATGTCGTGTTCTGTATTGTGCTGGTATCCATATCGTTACAAGGTACTCTGTTGCCTTATGTGTCAAAGAGACTTGGACAAATTGATGAAAAGGCCGATGTTATGAAGACCTTTACCGACTTTTCTGATGAGACCGATTTACAGTTCACTGAAATAAAAATTACCAAAGAGAACAAATGGTGTAACAAATTGGTTAAAGATTTAGGATTACCCAGAGCCATGTTGCTATGTCAGGTTATCAAAAAGGATGGTACACTGGTTCTGCCAAATGGAAATACTCTATTAGAGCTGGGCGATAAGGTGATAATCTGTACTCAGGCTTACAATAATAGTGATGGTACACTTATGATTGTAAAGTATCTTATTGATGATAATAGTAAATGGATAGGACATCAACTAAAGGATTATCCTATCCAGGAACATACTCAAATTATTCTTATAGAACGTGGTCGCAAACGTATTATTCCTAATGGTAATACGGTTCTAAAATCGGGCGATTTGCTTTACGTGAATAAGGTGTGATTATTGCCATTGGCTATCAAGGAACTCTATCCTGGCTGCAAACCATTTTTTTAGAGTTTCAATCTCTTCTTCATAGCTTGATACACGATAAGCTGCAAACCATGATATGCTATTGCCACCCATACCCATCATAGCACCAGGTCCGCCCATCATTCCTCCAAATCCACCCATCATTCCATTTTGATGTTGATTGTTGGAATTCTTTGGAACCAATAGGTCATCATACTTCTCATATTGGCGTTCCTGTGCTTCTGCCAACAGTTTGGCATTGGAGTCTATAAAACTATTTATTCTCTCTATGCTAAGTATATCTTTGCGCAACTCTTTCCAACGTTTTTTTACTCTGTCCATAAAGGCTGGATCTTCTGTAAGACGTTTCCACATAGCCGGGGTAGGATTGGTTTCGCCACCTTCATGCACCCATGCGTCAATCTGGTCTGCATTACAGAAGTTACAATTGCCGTATGCCAGATTGTAGTCCCATACCGGACCTGCATGTAGTTTGCCGCCCGAACCATCTTCGTTCTGTTTGGTCTTGTAGAAATAGGCACTGCGTTTAAAACCGTCAGCGTTAAGACTTAGTTCAGTGTGGATGAAGTAATCTACGAATGACGATGTTTTGATATATTTGGCATAACCATTCTCGGGGTCTTTGAAGTTATCGCTTTGAATAGCCAACTCTGTTTCGTCTATATAGTTGTGGATATAATTTGCCTGTTCGGTGGTAATCTTTGATTTTTTTGGTGAATAGTATGACCATACAACACTATTCATACCGTGACCGCCCATCATCATATTCATCCCTCCACCAAAACTCATAAATCCGCCACCGCCCATTGACGGCATAGAGGTTATACCAGGTACTTTTGATGTGAATGTCAAATCGTCTGCATCGTAGGCATCTATTCTCATTATGTATCCGCCTGTCAGTTCCAGACCTTCGTTATCCACCTCTTTCAGATTTGCTATATCCAATCTGTCTTTGCTGCGTTTAATCTTTTCGGTAAGTATATAGACTCCGCGATAATCACCATCTACTACCAGTTCGGCATAGCGGGTTCTGGGAGCCCAATATCCCATTTTGTTCCATAAATCGAATGCAAAAACATCGCGCATCATTGATATGTCATTATATGGAGCAAGAAGTACCCAATCATTATCGGCAGGCATACCCAACAGTGGTGTGTCAAACTTCTTACCATCACTGCCAACAGTTTCAATAGTGTATCGCTTCTGTTCAAAACTGAGTGATGAATTACCTCTAAGTTTTATTTCAATTAGTCCGTTGTAGTTGTTTGGGGAATCTGTAATGTTGTTTCTCTGGTTTGTCCCGTTGTCAATAATCTGCATTGTTGCAGTTATTTTTTTGTCGGCATTAATTCTGCCACCATCAGTATCTATAATAATGATAGGCAGGTTTGACGATGTAAACTCTACACTGTTTCCCTGTTCATTTTCCATTCCAAAACCAAATTGTTGGTTGTTTTGTGAAACGTCCGGTCCAAAACTGTGAAATCGTCCAAAGTATCCGAAACCACCTCCAAAACCCGGGAACTGTGCCCATACATTGCCTGTAGCAAACAATAATAACAGGCTTAATCCAATAATTGACTCTTTTTTTGTAAGTTTAAGCATAATAACATATTTAGTTTGACAATCCCCGAATGGGGATAGCCCTTATTTGGCAGGGCTACCCATGCGGGAGAATAATTCCAAATCTATGCAGTTACCCATGTGCACATATCCATCAGCATTGGGATGTAACCAGTCATTTTCAAACAGGAACTTTGGATTTAGTCTGGCAGGATCGTCTTCGCTACCCATTGCTTTGTCAAAGTCAATAAGACCGTCAAAATAACCACCATTACGAATCCAGTCGTTCAATAGTTGGCGTCCCTCTTCGTGGTTTTCGCTGTAGTAGTTATTACCCTTGAACTGCATTACTGTACCACCATATACATATATGCCACGTTCGTGAGCTTCGTCTATTATCTGTTTGTAAACTTCAATTATCTGCTTTGCTTTTGCTACTGCATCGCCATAACCACCCAAATCGTTTACACCTTCAAAAAGAATGATGTATTTTACGCCCTCCTGCTGGAAAAGGTCGCGGTTGTAACGGCTGCGTCCGGTCGGACCAAGGCCGCCATTAAGAATGCAGTTGCCACCCAGTCCCATGTTTAGAACTGCTACGCGTTTTGTTGATTTATTCTCTAATAGTCTGCGTGAAAGGTTGTCTGTCCATCTGTTCTGCTGGTCAGTAGTAGAACCACGACCATCTGTGATAGAGTTACCAAGTACCACAACTGCACGTGCTTTCTTTTCGGCAAACACCTCTATTGCATTAATTATGTACCAATGTGCTGTAGCTGTAGCATTGCTGAAATCTGAAGTCTGTCCTTCAGCAATGTATGATGTGGTACGTGAGCCCGGATGGCCTGTAACACTTGTTGATGATGCTTCACCAAGATGCATTGTTATAGCCACATTTTCACGGTTGTTCAATTTAAAATTGATAGGGTCTGATACTACAAGTTCACCCGGCTGGATAGTTACAGATGAACTTCCGTTAAAAGTCAGGCTCTTTTCTGTTCCGGCAACAATATCACTGCTGCTACCTGCAGTAGCTGCAATAGCCACTTCGGCTGCATTAATGGTAACCGGACCTTTGCTGAATTCATTTGAAAATTTCAATCTGATTTTCTTACCGCTGATAGATACCTGTACTATCTGTCTGATTGAATTGTTTTCCAGATATGGAGCAGGAGGGCAGTTGTGAGGTTCAACAACCTGTTCTGCAGTTGCCCAAGTAGCTACCCAATGTTTGCCTGCCATAGCAGGTACAGAGATGAATAATGGCAGTATCAATGCCAACAATAAACTTTTTACTTTCATAATTATAATTTGATTAATGATTATACTTTCTGTCCGTAAAGTTACTAAAAGTATAACTATTAACACTAATATTATAACAACAAAAAAATAAGGTTAAAAAAAATGTTGTAAGGAAGTGTAAAAATGAATAACTTTACAATCAAAACATATACTTATGCTAAGACGTTTTACATTATTGACTCTAATGATGTTGAGCACCGTGTTTATATCGGCTCAACGAACATATTGGTACACTACAGAAGATAATATATCCAATAGCCGTCTTCAAACAATATGTGAAGATAGTAAAGGTTTTATATGGATAGGAACAGAGAATGGATTGAATAAATATGATGGATACAATTTCACAAATTTCTTTCACAATCCAAATGATTCTTTGTCACTGATGAGTAACTATGTACGTACCCTGTATTGTGCAGACGATGGTATTCTATGGGTGGGTACAAGTAAGGGAATTCAGTTCATGTATCCAAATAGCAATGAATTACATACGGTTAAACTGCCCGATGCCAATACCGTGTTTATAACCGGAATAATTAAGTTAAGTAATGGAGATATTTGGTTTTCCACTTCTGGAAAAGGTATATACTGTATTCATCCTAACAATCTGTACGAAGCTATTAATCTGGACAAGATAACACCTCAGTTAGGACTTGATGTATGTCGTACAATTATTGAAGATTATGGCGGATTAATATGGATAGGAACTCCTATAGGTGTCTCTTTATGTGACCCTAATACTATGCGTATAACACATTTTAAACGCGATGTTATAAATAGAGACATAACCGGAATACATGAAGATGATGAAGGAAATATCTTTATATCGACAAATAACCACATTTATGTATGGAATAGTCTGAATGAACATTTAGATAGAATAACACCTAATAATGGTATCTGGGAGATAACCCATACATATATGGATATAAATAAAGAACTATATGTGTCATTAAGAGGTAATGGTCTGCTTAAATACAATAAAGAGACAAAAACTTTGGAACGTATCAAACAGACTATAAACGATATGGAACTTGACAATCTGGATATAAGTGCTTTTTATAAGGATAGTCAGGGTAATATGTGGTTGGGTTGTTTCTTGTCAGGATTGGCTATGACCACAATAGATTCCAGTCAGTTTGGCTACTATAAATTCTCCGATTTTAAAGAAAATATTTCGGGTGTGGTAACTGCAATGATGCTTGACAATGAAGACAATTTGTGGATTGGTTACAATAATAAAGGGTTAACATGTATTGATAAAAATGGAACAGTAACCGTAAACAATAGTGTTTATCCTTATGTAAGTTGTTTCTATCAAGCAGATGATGGTAAATTGTGGGTTGGTTTAACCAGTGGTGGATTGTCGCTACTCAATACCAAAACAGGAAAACTTACACCTGTCATATCAAATGAATATGCAGCAATTTATACAATGGCAGAGGATAGTAAGGGAAATCTTTATCTTTCGGAATTGGGTGATGGATTTACAAAATATGTTCCGGGCGATACTGCTTCCATTCCATGGTCAACATTAATATCGGAAGACAGTGAATTCCGTCTATCCAACAATTGGGTTTATGCAATGTTTATAGACAGTGATGACAGACTCTGGTTGGGACATGATAATGGTATAGATTGTTATGATATTAAAACCAATAGATTTTTAGATGTTGATAGAATACGTCAAACTATAAGTGCTACAAGTTGTTATGTAATTAAAGAAGATTCAGAAGAGAGATTGTGGTTTGGTACAAACATGGGTCTTATGATGTTTGACCGAACAGCAGATGTGATTAAACTTTATACAGAAGATGAGGGATTGTCCGATAAAATCATTAATGGTTTGGAAGAGGATAAATACGGAAATATCTGGGTAAGTACCCAATCCGGACTGAATAAGATAAATCCTGAAACATCTGAAATAGATCGTTACTATTCCGGTGCGGGTCTTAGAGACAGAACATATAATAAGGTATCTACCAGCAACACACAATCGGGGTTGATTTATTTTGCAAGCAATAATGGTATTACATTTTTCAATCCATTGCTTATAAGTGAATCCACTATGGTAAACGACATATTGCTTACTGCTTTTACCATCAATAATGAACCTATCTCATTGACTTCTATATCAAACAGTAAGAACAAAGAAAATGTATCGCTTATTGATGCCGATATGTTTGAATTATCATACAAAGACAATTCATTTACATTGGAATTTTCTACTTTGAATTTTGGTGAAGAGGATTGTATCAGCTATGAATATACATTCGATCTAACTCGCAATAAATGGTCAACAACTCCAACAGGTGTAAATGTTATAAACTTTTCGCATCTGAATCCCGGCACACATAAATTGAGTGTCAGAGCCAGAATGAACGACAGCCATTCAAATGTAAAAACCTTTACCATAAGAGTTGCACCACCATGGTATATGAGTATATATGCATACTGTTTTTACCTGCTGTTAGTAGCAGTTGTTATATTTACCATAATTCGTTCTGTTAAAAGAAGGGGAGAACAGAATGTTAGCGAAGCCAAATTGCAGGCATTTACAAACATTGCTCATGAAATCTGTACACCAATGACCATGATTATATCTCCACTGGAAGAACTCCTGCTGCAGTCAGATTTGAATCTTGGTACACATAAGCAGCTTCAACAGATGCATAAAAGTTCTACCAAAATATTAAGTCTGATACATCAGCTTTTAGATTTAAGGAAATATGATGAAGGGCAGATGCACATTCGTTATACAGAGGTGGATTTCGTAAACTTTATAATGGGTGCTTTTGAACTTTACACACAGACTGCAGAACGTAGAGAGATAGAATTTTCGTATTCACATAGTATAGAGGAACTTCCCATATATATAGATGAGGATTGCATAGATAAAGTGTTGATGAATCTTTTGTCTAATGCTTTTAAATATACATCCGATGGTGGTACAATTGAAGTAAAACTGGATGTAGGTATAAATGAATCTGTTAAAGGCCCTTTGCGTAACTATGCTCAGGTATCTATCATAGATAATGGTATAGGAATGGATATTAAAGATGTAACAAGAGTTTTTGACAGGTTCTATAGAGCGCAGAATTCTTTAACTTCCATGACTTTGGGAATGGGTATCGGTCTGAATTTCTGTAGAGTTCTTATAGAAATGCACCAGGGCGAAATATGGGCCGAAAACCGTAAAGATACAAGAGGCTCAATATTTACATTCCGTATTCCATTGGGTAAAGCTCATATTAAGGAGGAAAACATAGATAAAGAGAATGAAGCGGTAAGAAAAGAATTATCTATGATGAGAATTAACGAGACAGAACTATTGGAAGTGGAATCAAATCCTTCGCATTATAGAAAGGTGCTTGTGGTTGATGATGACGATTCTATGTTAGAGTATATAAGTGATAATCTTAAACACATATATAAGGTTATTACCTGTAAGAACGGTTTAGAGGGGTTACGTATGGCAGTATCTCAAAAGCCCGATTTAGTAATAACTGATGTAGTTATGCCCGAAATGGATGGTATAACTCTACTTAGAAAATTAAAGATGAATGTAGATACCAGCCATATTCCGGTAATTGTGCTATCAGGTAAAAACAAACTCCAGGATAGAATGTTAGGTATTGAAACCGGTGCCGATGCTTATCTGCCAAAACCATTCTATATGAATGAGCTTAAATCGACTATTGCTAATCTTATCAGTAATCGTCTCATTATGAAAGGCAAGTATTCAGGAGCTCAGGAACAGAAGAAGATAGTTGAGGCCATCCATATAGAATCGACTGACGAACAGTTTATGAAACAGATTCTCGATTTGATTAACAAGAATCTTTCAAATAGTGAATTCAGTGTGGAACAGCTAATGAAAGAACTTAGAGTAAGTAAGAGTAAATTGAATAGAAAGATTAAAGATATGACAGGTTTTTCACCTGCTCGCTTTATACAAAATATTCGTATGCAGCAAGCTAAAGTCTTGCTCATGAAGGAGAAGAACGTTAATATATCACAGATAGCCTACGAAGTTGGGTTCTCATCGCAAACTCACTTCTCTACTACTTTTAAATCGTTCTTTGGAATTACTCCTACGGAATATCTGAAACAAAAGGGTATAATAAATGATGAAGAAAAGTCTGAAACAACTACTGAATGATGCTGCAGAAAAGTATGAAACTACTGCATTTATTCATTCTGACCCAATACAGTTTCCTCACCGGTATAGTTGCAAGGAAGACATAGAAGTCTCTGCTTTCGTTTCGGCTTGGATGGCATACGGTAGTAGAAAAGTCTTTTTGAAGATTCTTGACGTATTGCATTCCGAAATGGATAAATATGGCGGTCCATACAAATATATTATGGATGGTGCTTTTCTTATTCATAACAATGTGAGTAATGATACTCTTTACCGATTCTACAAATGGAGTGATTATATTCATTTGGCAGGTAGGATACAAGATGTTCTAAAAGCTAATGGAACGTTGGAATCGGAGAGTGTTGAATTACGCAGATTGTTTTCCGGAATAAACGGCATTCCTTTAGAAAACAGTACATCGGCAAACAAACGTCTGAATATGTTTTTAAGATGGATGGTCAGGGTGGGGAGTCCCGTCGATTTTGGTCTGTGGAGTTCTATTTCTCCATCGAATCTTATTATTCCATTAGATACACATGTTTATCAAGAGGCTTTGCGTTTAGGCCTGACAAATAGAAAGTGTGCCGATATAAAAACCGCGACAGAGATAACAGACCACATGAAGGAAATTTGGCCCGATGACCCTGTACGCGGTGATTTTGCTCTTTATGGAATAGGTATCAATAAGCCGATAATTCCTTGAGCAGAGCAATCTCTTCTGCCCATAAAGATTCATCCGGAGTTTCTAATATAAACGGTATATGATCCAGATTGCGGTCTGCCATAATACGTTTAAAGAAATCCATACCTAAGAAACCTTTTCCTACTGAATCGTGTCTGTCAACTCGTGTGGCAAGCTCTTTTTTGGAATCATTCAGGTGTATGGCGCGCAGATAGTTCATTCCCACCTCTGTATCGAATTCTTCCCACACAGAATCGTAGTTGTTTTTCAAATCATAGCCGGCTGTGTATGTGTGGCAGGTATCTATGCAGACACCAACCCTGCTTTTGTCATCAACACCATCTATAATACGTTTAATATGCCAAAATGCAAAACCTACATTACTGCCTTGACCAGATGTATTCTCTATTACAGCAGTCACACCTTTGGTTTTGCTTAGAGCCATGTTTATGCTCTCCGATATACGTTCCAAACACTCTTCCACGCTTATTTTCTTTAGGTGGCTACCGGGGTGGAAGTTCAGCATAGTAAGTCCTAATTGCTGACAACGATACATTTCGTCAAAGAATGAATTGCGCGACTTTTCCAGTGCTTCCGCATCCGGACTACCTAAATTGATAAGATAGCTATCGTGTGGAAGTATATATTGTGGATCAATGCCACTCCTCTCCCTTTCTGTTTTAAACTTTTCAATTTCAGATTCAGAAAGTGGGTTGCTGAACCATTGACGCTGGTTCTTGGTGAAAAGTGCAAATGCAGTGGCATTTACTTCTACTGCATTTTTTGGGGCATTAAAAACGCCACCACTTGCTGAAACGTGAGGTCCTATAAATTTTGTATTCATAATTATCCTAAATCTACTACTGTTATACCATGTCCTCCAAATTGTACATGTTCATCCTGATAGTGACTGACAGCAGGAATGGTATGCAGATACTGTCTTATCAGTTGTCTTAATATTCCATTACCTGTGCCGTGAAGAATACGCACTCTGCTCATGCCTATCAGCGTTGCATCATCTATAAAATGCATAACAGTCTGAACTGCTTCGTCACCACGCATTCCACGTACATCCAAATCGGGTTTGAATGCCAATTTTCTGGAGTAAATCTCCTCTCGGGTAGATTTGCTTATATATGTAGCATTCTTTGTACTCTCTTCCTGTTTTATATTGCGTTCGGCATGTTCTATTCTATCTTTCTTCACAGTACTGCGAACGCTGCCAAATTCTATAGTGATATTGTTTTTGTTTATAGCAACTATATCGCCAACTACAGTTTGACCTATTATTCGAACAGTGTCACCAACTTTAAAATCTGATGTAGAACCTTTTGCTACACTCTGACTCTGTTTTAAAGTGGTCTGTTGATTTATAGCACCACCTGTAGCTATCTCTTGTGCAGCCTTGTTCTGCTTCTCTAATTTGCGTTTGGCTCTACGTTCCTGCGCCTGACGTATCTGTTCCATTTTACGCAGTATCTTATCTTCTTCGGCACTATTGGTTTTGTTATCTATAGCATCTTTGAATTCACTCAGTTCCTGACGTGCCAAACGTGTAAGTTCTTTCTCTGCTTGCGATTCTTTAATAGTACGAATGGTGTTCTCAATCATTGCATTTGAATCTTGCAGCAGTTGGTCGGCCTTCTCTTTTGCCTCTTTAAGAATAGTCTTACGCTCTTTTTGCAAATTATCTAATTCGGCTTGATGACGCGCTATCTGTTCGTCCAGCTGTTTCTCTTTCTGATGCACATTCTGACGTTTGTTCTCCCAATATCGTTTGTCACGGACAATATCCTGAAGATATTTGTCAGCATTGATATAATCGCGACCAACTATTTGCGAAGCATCTTCTATAACATCTTCGGGCAATCCAATTTTTCTTGCTATTTCCACTGCAAATGAACTTCCCGGATTTCCTATCTGGAGTATATATAATGGTTGCATAAGATGTCTGTCATATAACATAGCTCCATTTTTTATGCCATCGTGTTCATCGGCATAGTGCTTTAAGTTCTGGTAATGTGTTGTTATTATACCATACACCTTATTCATATTGAAACGCATCAATACCGCTTCTGCTATGGCACCTCCAATATTGGGTTCTGTGCCACTACCAAATTCGTCTATTAAAATAAGGCTCCTGTTGTCAGCAAATTTAATCATCTGTTTCATGTTTAACAGATGACTGGAATAGGTAGATAAATCATCATCTATGCTCTGTTCGTCACCAATATCAAGGAATATGCTTTTAAAGACACCCGCATGACTGTTATGGCGCATAGGAACCGGTAGTCCGCATTGCAACATATATTGCAAAAGTCCTACTGTTTTCAAACAGACAGATTTACCACCTGCATTAGGTCCCGATATAAGTAATATGCTGTTTTTGGAATCTAAATTAACATCAAGCGGAACAACACTTTTATTATGCTTCTCCAACGATTGTTTAAGTAATGGGTGTTGGGCCTGAACCCAGTCAACAATGGTCTTTCGTTCAAATATTGGTTTACCTGCGTTAAAATCAAGTGTGAGTTTAGCTTTGGCTCTGATAAAGTCAATTTCAGCCAGGAATTTGTATGAATCAAGAATTGCCGGAATGTCAGGACGAATAGAATCGGCGAATGCTGTCAAAATCCTGATTACTTCTCGTTTCTCTTCAGCTTCTAATTCTCTTATCTTATTGTTGGCTTCAACCACCTCTTCAGGTTCAATGAATACAGTCTTTCCTGATGCAGATTCATCATGAACAATACCTTTTATTTTCCTTTTCAGACCTGGTGCTACCGGGAGTACCAAACGACCGTCTCTCATAGCAGGTGACGCATCTTTGTCAACCAATCCATCACGCTGTGCCTGTTTTAATATACTGCCTAATATGCGCGAAATGCTGAATGTGGTATTTGCCAAATCCATTCTTATCTGGTAAAGTTGAGGCGATGCATTGTCTTTCAACTTTCCAAATTTTGTCAACATTCTGCTAATATTTTGACAAATTGCAGGGAATACAGATACTGATTGTGTTAATGTACATAGGTTAGGGTAGAGCGAACTGTTTTCTTCTCTGTTTAAAAATTCAACTATTGCACTTATGGTCTCTAACGATCTCCACAGTGACAACATTTCAGTTTCATCCATCCAAGTACCTATTACCTTAATACGAGTTAGTGATTCTCTTGCATCAAAGTAGTTCTGGTCAGGAAATGATGTGGCTTCCTGTATAATTCTGACAAATTCCATAGTTTGGTCAAGCAGAGTGTTGATGGTAGTATAGTCGGTAAGGAATACCATTTCATCAACCTTCTGTTTTCCCAAAGAGCAGATACATCTATTGGATAGCATCTCTCTTATCTCGTCAAAGCCTATTTTAGACTCAAAATTGTTCGGGTAAATCATAATCAACGCGAAGATATAAAAAAAAGATGCTAATTGTTTGTTTTTCTCAAAAATAAACCCCACCTTTGCATCGCAAAAGCAAGAAAGGTCTTGTAGATTGCAAGGAAGGATGGCAGAGTGGTCGAATGCGGCGGTCTTGAAAACCGTTGACCTTCACGGGTCCGGGGGTTCGAATCCCTCTTCTTCCGCAAGATTAATGGTTATTCCCAATAGTTTGAACTGTTGGGAATAATTGTTTTATATAAATCGCCATAAATATGGTACAAAAACAAACAGACAACACATAGATATATTGTCTGTTATATTTTTGTAAATAATTTTGATAAGACTAAAATACTTTTATATTAAAAAATGCATTATTTTGCAGTATCAATATTATTTGCAATTTCATTTAACTGGTTTGCGATATCTCTTAGCGCATTTGCCATTTGTTCGCACTCCTGATCTTTAAAAAAAGCAGGTTTTCCATTTACATTATACCCATGAATACGTTGCATCATCCACTGTGGAGTGCGACAAAAGTATAAATTACTAAGTGCGGAGAAATTAAGGACTCTACCTATTCCTTTATACATTCCTCTGATTGTCTGATTCTTTACTTCTGTTGTTTGTTCCATTTCTATTACACATAACATATTTCTTCTGCAAATGTATGCTATTTTAAATAAAAATACAACTTAATATGCATTTTTTATTTCATATAAATGTTAAATTTTTTGCGCAATAATAATAATAATAATAATAATAATAATAATAATAATAATAATAATAATAATA
>CALFTK010000033.1 GCA_937916465.1 uncultured Bacteroidales bacterium | reverse complement strand
CCGGCGACCCACGCATTACGAATGCGTTGCTCTACCAACTGAGCCACAATGGCAAAAGCGACTGCAAAAGTACTGCTTTTTTTTGAAACAACAAAATATTTTAGCAAAAAAATGCAATTAAAGTTGTTTTTGTAGAAAAATCAACCAGTTTAGTAGATGCTCATGCGTGAAAACATGCCCACAATCGTAGCGCTCATGCTCAAAGCAACCATGGTGCATGGAGTCAATATACTGCACACAACTATCTACCGCATTCACAGGAAAAAGTTTATCTTTTGCACCGTACTGCAATAAGAAAGGACGAGGAACTATCTGCGCAGCTATCTCCGCGAAGCGCAAACTATGGTAGGCAGACGGATGGGAGGCAAACTCCGCATAACTCAGCGGATACAGTCCCTCGCGGTACATGCACAACCATGAGTCGTTATACCTATTCTGCGCAAGGGTAGTCATCCAATGCGAAGCAATACATACCTTTATACGACTATCTTCTGCTGCTATATTCCATGCACGATACCCACCGAAAGAGAAACCAGCGACGGCGATACGCGTGCTATCCACAAAAGATTGCTCTGCCAACCAATCAATACACTGTTTATCTTCGTATAGGATTTGCTCAAACCATTTCCCTGTGCCCAACGAGTCGCTAAAAAGGCGCTGCGGGAGTGCCGATCGGCGGCTTCCCCAATAGAGTGCATCTACACATAGCACCACATAACCATGAGCCGCAAGTGAGTCGCCAATAGCCATGCCGCTGTAATACGGTTCGGGATTATTTCCAATCACTTTGCGCCAACCCTTCTCATAACGCGCACCATGGTCGTGAAGCAATAAAACAGCTGGCCAACCATGCGAGGGAGCTTCGCCCATAGGAACTAATAACGCACCAATGGATTGACCATCGGGAGAGAGAATAGTCTGCTTGTATCGCTCTGTGCTATAGCTATTTAGCGATGCGCAAAGCAGGCAGATAAATATCGCGAATATATGTGAAATTCGGAAATTCATTCAGTAGTTTATTCGCTATAGAAATAGCTTTTTGCTTATCACCTGTTTTCTCATAGCACTGCGCGGCAGCCAATAGCATCGCGGGTCTATTCCAGCAGTATTTCCATTGGGATGTTTCAAAGAGTGTAGCGGCTTTCTCAAAGAGCGCAAGCGCTTTTTTCTTATCGCCTATCCCTTTGGGAGCATAGAAAAGCACATTGCCCATATAACCTACAACGATAGGGTCGTTAGGTGCGAGTTCTAATGCTTTATTCGCATAGCGCAGGATACTAAACACATGGAATGACTGACCTAATTTGAACTCAAAGGCGTAGATGGCAGATAGATACATCTCGTAATAGCCCTTGGGTAACAAGCCTTCCATAGCTTCCACATGTGAGTGAAAGACCTGCGTGGCGCGCTGCGCTTCATGCTTATCCACCTCCATCATCGCCGCGCAGTAACCATACTCGTATGCTAAAACGCGTTGCCGTTCAGCCTGCGTGGCATGCTCCCAATCCGTAGCATGGATAAAAGCGCGCCACGCAGGCATGTCATTCTCCAAATACGCATTCATCAGCGGCTCATCTGCCGCTGTGAATGGTACATTCGCATACATGCACAAAAACATGCTGCATAGAAGAAATACGGCTATCTTACGCATACATTACTTAGATTGCTCCAAAAGCAAAGTGCGAGTAGGCTGGTCACAAACCTCTGTAGGACCGTAATACTGGATAGGACCTGGATAGATATAACTGGTGATAGGGTCAGCCCAGTCTGCACGATGGTCTTGTAAGTACTTAAATGGCGCACCATTCAAGTCCACAAGTGCCTTCTGAATAACAGGTTTCATCTTACCATTACGGCGCTCCATATTCATCATCATAGTGATAGGCACACCACCTGCAACCCACTCTTCTGCAGGAGCTACTGTATTCTTAACTGATGACATGTAACCAGTCTTGCCTGCAGCTATTAACATTGATGCGTTGTAACCAAGACTATAGCAGTAGTCAGCATCAAAGTTAGATGGAGCAGCACAACGACCTTCGTAACCAAAGAAGTGGTGCTGTGTAGCAAACTTGCCAAGGAATTTACCCTCTTTCTTCCACTCTTCAAGTTTAACAGCTGTCATATCGGCAAGCAACTGCTCTGTTTCAATGAGAGATACCTGAACGTTTCCGTGTGGATCGCGCTCCAATGCCAACTGACGGCTTACACCCTCAGGAAGACTCTGGAAGATTGCTGCATTTTCAGGTGAAAGTTTGCTCAGAATATAAGAGATCTTCTTGCTACGCTGAATCATATCAAATTCTGCCTGGTTTGCAGCAAGAACATCGTTAAGTTCAGCAATCAGTTTCTTGATAGCAGGGATAAATTCAATAAGACCTTCCGGAACAAGTACTATACCGTAGTTCAAACCACGTGATGCACGCTCTGCAACAACACTTGCTATATATGTAACAACATCGTCAAGTGTCTGGTTCTTAGCTTCAACCTCTTCGCCAATCAATGTAATATTTGGCTGTGTCTGCAAAGCACATTCCAAAGTAACGTGGCTTGCTGAACGACCCATCAGTTTAATGAAGTGCCAGTATTTCTTTGCTGAGTTACAGTCACGTTCTATGTTACCAATAACTTCTGAATAGACCTTAGTAGCTGTATCGAAACCGAAGGAAGTCTCAATTTCGCTGTTCTTCAAGTCACCATCAATAGTCTTTGGACAACCAATAACCTGAACACCTGCGCCAATAGCTTTGTAATATTCAGCCAATACACATGCGTTGGTGTTGGAATCGTCACCACCAATAATAACAAGAGCCTTTATATCGAGAGCCTTGAGGATTTCCAAACCTTTATCAAACTGCTCTTTCTTTTCCAGTTTTGTACGACCTGAACCAATGATATCGAATCCACCTGTGTTACGATATTCATCAATAATATCGGCTGTAAGCTCCATGTAGTTGTGATCTACCAAACCGCCGGGACCAAGTATAAAACCATAAAGTTTGTTTGCAGGATTCAATTTCTTCAAACCGTCAAACAGACCTGCTATTACGTTATGACCACCCGGAGCCTGACCACCTGACAGGATAACACCAGCGTTGATACGTTTCTTTGAAATTTCACCTTCTGATGGTTCAAACTTCAGATAAGGCATACCATAGGTATTTGGGAAAAGTTTTTTAACCTCTTCCTGGTCTGCCACAGACTGTGTAGGTTCACCCTCCACTACTTTCAGCGCTCCGCGCAAAGCTTTTGGCAATTTTGGCTGATATTCAGCACGAGCCAACTGTAACGCACTTTTTGTCATTTTTCTCTATTATTTTGTTGTTAATTAATTTTCAGTTCTTTCAAAACACCAACTGAACAAAATTTATTCAGGATTGCAAATTTCGCAAAAATCGGGCACTTAATCAAGCCATTTTCTTTTTCAATTTCATATATGTGGCAAAATAATTTTCACAATCTTATCATTTGTAAAATTATTTCCCTGTTTTGATAAATGCAAAATAGACTGCAAGAACCAACAATAAAAATGATACTATATGATTCCAATGAAAGCTCTGGGTTTTGAATACCAAAGTCACTATAACTGTAAACACGCATAATGACACCGCTTCCTGTATAACTTTAAGCTGTATAATATTGAATGGTCCACCATTTATATCTGACCCTATACGATTAGCCGGTATCATAAAGGAATATTCAAACAGTGCCACTCCCCACGATGCCAATATTATAAGGAATAGCGGCCAATCGGTTGAAATCTTCATCTCCTGTAATTTTAAATTACCATACCACGCAAACGTCATAAAAATGTTGGATACTACCAGCATCAGAATTGTAAAAAGTCCTTTCATATACTCAATTCTTCAAAATTTGGCGCGAAATTAACAAAAGAAGACGATAATTTTCAAAAAAGTTCATACCTTTATAGTTCGTATTATATCATTTTTGTATCTGATGAATAAGTTTAGACAAGTTATTATACTGATTTTCAGCGGAATATTTTGTATTTCGTTACAAGCACAGACTCTGCAACAAGGACGTAACCTTTTTGCCAAAGGCAACTACGAAGCTGCCAAACCTATCATGCTTAAATACCTTAAACAGAAGCCGTCTGATGCCAGTCGCAACTATTGGTACGGGGTATGTCTGTTAGAGACGGGTTATCCGGAAGAGGCTATAGGGTATCTGAACAAATCAATTCCCAAAATTGTCAGGGCATATCGCTATATAGGTGACTATTATTGTGCCAAAGAACTATATGCAGAAGCCATAGACAACTATGAACTGTTTGTACAGGGTTTCAAGGCCGACAAGGAACTGCACAATGATAGCATAGAAAACCTGTACACACACAAAGCAGATAGTCTTCGTACACTATTCAGAATGATACGCAACACAAACAAAGTGTGTGTAATAGACAGTTTTGTAATAAGCAAGAATGCGCTCTTCAATTCCTATATAACCGATGCCTCCACAGGCAGTTTTTCATCGTACTCAGAGTTCTTTAATCAGGATATTCAGGGCGATGTTTATTTACCGGAAATGGAAAACAGTGTGGTCTTTAGTCGCGAAGAGAATGGAAAATTCTCCCTATTTCAAAGTTTCCGAAGTTTTGACAGTTGGGTTGATGAAAAGGCACTGGAAGGATTGGAAAGCGATGGTAATCTGCGTTATCCGTTTATCCAAAATGACGGAGTTACCATCTATTATGCCGATAACGGCAGTAATTCCATTGGTGGATACGATATCTTTGTTTCTCGCTACAATTCAGCCACCGATCGCTATCTTGTGCCGGAAAACATTGGCATGCCATTCAATTCACCTGCAAACGATTACCTATATGTAATAGACGAAGTAAACAATTTGGGATGGTTCGCCACAGACCGTCGTCAACCTGAAGATACGGTTTGCATATATGTATTTGTACCATCGGAAAGACGTACAAAATACAACTACGAAGGGGGCGATACGGCAGCCATACACAATGCAGCAAAACTTCTGTCAATAAAAGAGACTCAAACCGATTTAGAAGAAGTTCGCGCTGCACGCCAAAGACTGACACTGCTGGCATACGACATTCGTGATAAGAAGCAACAGACCGGTAAATCATTTGTTATAGATGACCTGACTGACTACTATTCAGAATCCGATTTTCAGAGCCCGGAAGCACGTACACTCTATCTGCGTTGGTTAGAGACAAAGAGGTCTTATACAGAAGATGCTGCACGTTTAGACAACCTGCGCAGCAGGTATCATCAGGCATCAAAGCAGGACAAGGAGAAGATGAAGAACCAGATTTTAGATTTGGAGAACACCGTTTTGTCAGCAGAAAAATCCATTATCAGCATGGAGATTGAAATAAGAAATACCGAAATCAAATATCTTACAAGATAGTATATGGAACAGAGATATTTTGCACCATCGGAACTGATAATAAATGAAGACGGTTCTGTTTTTCATCTGCATCTCAAACCCGAGCAGTTAGCCGACAAAGTAATTTTGGTGGGTGATCCGGGACGTGTAGATATGATTTCTTCGTATTTCGACTCCATAGAATGTAGTGTCAGTAACCGCGAATTTCGCACTGTAACAGGCTGTTACAAAGGCAAAAGAATAAGCGTACAAGCAACAGGTATAGGTTGCGACAACATAGATATAGTGATGAACGAACTTGATGCTTTAGCTAACATTGACTTTGCCACACGTACCCAGAAGGCAGTTTTACGCAAACTGGATATTGTACGTATAGGTACTTGTGGAGGGCTGCAGCCATACACTCCGTTAGGCACCTACCTCTGTTCGGTTAAAAGCATAGGTTTTGATGGTTTGCTGAACTATTATGATGGTTCTACAGAGGTGTGCGATATGGATTTTGAACGCGCTTTTTGTGAATATATGCAGTGGTCTGAACGCAAGCCCGCCCCATACGTAGTAGATTCTGATACGGAACTGTTGGAACGCATTACGGCTGGCGATGACAGTATGGTTCCCGGTGTTACCATAGCATGTGGCGGATTCTACGGACCGCAAGGCAGAGTATTGCGCATTCCATTGTCTGACCCGGATCAAAACAGCAAGATTGAGAGTTTTGAATACAATGGCTATAAGATAACCAACTTTGAGATGGAGAGTTCTGCAGTGGCTGGAATGGCTAAGCTATTGGGACATAGAGCCATGACAGTCTGCCTGGTAATAGCCAACAGATATGCCAAAGAGATGAACACAGACTACCATTCACTAATGGAACAGTTGGTTATAAAAGTATTGGATAGAATTTAATTTGTATGATGAATATAGGCAGTACAATTTGCGCAGTTGCCACAGCACAGGGAGGCGCCATAAGTGTAATAAGGATTTCCGGCCCACAAGCCATTCAGGTTACAGACCGTATATTCAAACCGGCCAAAGGTATGCCATTTTCAGAGCGTGCCCCCTACTCTGTATCGTATGGCAGAATTATAGATTCAGAAGGCAGTGTGGTAGATGAAGTTGTAACAACCCTTTATCGTGCCCCAAAATCATATACCGGCGAAGATTGCACTGAAATAGCTTGCCATGGTTCCACATATATAGCCAACCGCATTCTTGCTTTGCTTATTGAAGCAGGCTGCAGTATGGCACAACCCGGAGAGTTTACACAAAGAGCCTTTCTTAACGGCAAGATGGATTTGAGCCAGGCTGAAGCTGTAGCTGATCTTATTGCCTCAACATCGGCAGCCACACACAGACTGGCCATGAATCAGATGCGCGGAGGATTCAGCAGAGAGTTATCGGAACTGCGCGACAGATTGCTGCATCTTACATCGCTTATGGAACTGGAACTGGATTTCAGCGACCACGAAGAGTTAGAATTTGCAGACCGTAGCGAACTGCAACAGATAGCTACAGACATAGAACAGGTTATATCACGTTTGGCAAATTCATTCAGCGTGGGAAATGCCATAAAGAATGGTGTTCCTGTGGCTATTATTGGCGAAACCAACGTAGGTAAATCAACACTGCTTAATGCGCTGCTTAACGAAGATAAGGCCATTGTAAGCGATATACATGGTACTACCCGCGATGTTATTGAAGATACAATTATTATAGGTGGCACAATGTTCCGCTTTATAGATACAGCCGGCATACGCCAGACTGACGATGTTGTAGAGAGCATTGGCATAGAGCGCACTTTCCAAAAGCTGGAACAGGCATCTATTGTATTGTGGTTGATTGACACACCGGCTCTTTCTGTCAGTGCAAATAGCGCGAATACACTACAGAAGAATGGTTGTATAGGACATTCGGAAGAAGCAGATTGTTTTATAGAGAGTTCAAATAATGGTTTAAGTGCGTCTAATATTTTAAAACATCTTAAAGCCGAAATACTACCCCATTGTTCCGGCAAACAACTTATTATTCTCTTTAATAAATGCGACAGAATAACGGATTTGGAACTATCTACAGTGATGTCAATGTTTGACAATGTCGATGCCCACAAACTTGCAATATCTGCCAAAAACGGTTTAAATATTGACAAACTGCATTCACAGCTTGTAGAATGTGCTGCACTGCCGCAGATTTCTCAAGGCGATATCATTGTAACCAACGCTCGCCACTACGAAGCCTTGGTACACGCTTTGGATTCCATACATCGCGTGCAAGATGGCCTGCAGATGAACCTTTCCGGTGATTTTGTTTCACAGGACCTTCGCGAATGCATCCACCACCTTTCCGACATAGTGGGCGATGTAACCACCGACCAAGTCCTCGCCAACATCTTCCACCACTTCTGCATCGGGAAATAATATTATCTTTGCCTTGAATTCAGTCGCCACAGCGGTGGTGTGAGGAAGGATTTTACCGAAAAAGGTGTTATTGAAATTACTAATCTATAAACAATATTTTTATGAAACATTATTTACACAATTCCATGAGGGCGCTGTTCCTGTCCCTGGCAGTGCTCCTGTCCCTGCCCATGCTGGCAGTAGAGGTTGAGATTGATGGGATAAACTATGAACTTGTTGCCAAGGTAAAGCAGGCTACTGTTATAAAGAAGAGCAGTGGCGAGTATTCTGGTGAAGTTGTTATCCCAGAGTCTGTGGAGTACGAGGGCGCTGCATATAGTGTGACGGGCATATGGGAGTCTGCTTTCGATCGTTGCAGAGGTTTGACCTCGGTTACTATCGGCAATAGTGTGACGAGCATAGGGGATTATGCTTTCGCTTATTGCAATGGTTTGACCTCGGTTACTATCGGCAATAGTGTGACGAGCATAGGGGATGAGGCTTTCAATTGTTGCAATGGTTTGACCTCGGTTACTATCGGCAATAGTGTGACGAGCATAGGGCGGTATGCTTTCTCTGGTTGCTTTGGTTTGACCTCTGTTCATATCTCTGATATTGCAGCATGGTGCAAGATTGATTTTGATGTCTTTGATTCTAATCCTTTAGAATATGCTCATCATTTATATTTGAATGGAGAAGAGGTAAAGGATTTGGTAATCCCCA
>CALFTK010000032.1 GCA_937916465.1 uncultured Bacteroidales bacterium | reverse complement strand
ACCTTCGTGGGTCCCCTCCCTTTTCGGGAGCCAATGCCGCCTTGTGTCTTCTGTCTTAAATCCAAAAGTCTATTGTTGTTACTTTAGGTTTTCAAAATCATCGTTATTAAATAAAATGCTTACTATTACTAAACTTATAGCGTAAACTCTTTATAAAGACGTTGGGTAGTGGCATTGGGTTGGTATTGTTTTAGGGAAGTGATTGAGAATGTAAAGAAAAAGTGCAGACAGAAATTTTTGGAGAGTAAAATTTCTGCCTGCGGTGTGTGTAATCAAGGTATTTTACAAAACTATTCCAAAATGTAGAACGATAATAATAGAGTTGTTTATGGAATGTTTTTAGCCTATATTGTATGCTTATTTTTTCTCTTGTTTATTTATCATTTTCTATTCCTTGTCCTTTTAGTTTTATTGCTTTTTTTTGTTTTAGTTTTATAATTTATTCTCTCATCTTATCTACTACAAATTTACCCATTTCTTAATTTTGCTACAAATTCCAGTGTTGCAAATAGTGTAGAAATAGATTAAGAAAAGGTTCAAAATGATTAATATTTGTTCCTTTTTACTTTTTTTGCAAAATAATGCTGTTGAATTATATATTTATTCGGTTTTTATACGCATAAAAATATTGTATAATTATTGTATGATTGTTACCTTTGGAAAAAATAACTAATATGAAAAAGTGTCTAGTTTTTATTGTTTGTTTAGCTATAGGTGTTTCACTATATGCTCAATTTCCGTCGCCTGATGTAGTGTTTGGTTTGTGGCCTAATGGTGCCCCAACAGAAAATGGTTTGACAGGTGATGAGATTGATTATGGAGATCATGTTTCGAATGTAACTGAACCAACATTGTCTGTTTTTTTACCGGAAAAATGTAATGGATTGGCTATATTAGTTTGTCCCGGTGGAGGATATGTTGATGTATGGGACAGAGGTGAAGGTTATTCATTGGCTGACTGGTACACAGAACAAGGTATTGTCTATGCTGTCCTAAAGTATCGTTTACCAAATGGGCATACTGAGGTACCTTTGGATGATGTGCATAGAGCAATGGATATTTTGAAGGAGAAACAGGCTGAATATGGTTTTAAAAAATTAGGTATTCAGGGTTGTTCAGCCGGTGGTCATTTGGCTGCTACTGCAGCTACACATTTTGATACTCCGGAGCATCGTCCTGATTTTCAAATTTTGTTTTATCCGGTTATTACTGCCGATTTGTCTTTTTCACACAGAGGATCTGTATATGGTTTATTAGGCAGAACACCTACTCCTGAAATGATAGAATTATATAGTAATGAAAAACAGGTTACAAAAGATACTCCACCGGCATTTATTATGGCTAATTCTGATGATGGTTTAGTACCAGTAAAGAATAGTATTGAATATTACAATGCGTTACAAGCAAATAGGGTGTCGGCAACATTGCATGTTTATCCGGTAGGCGGTCATGGATGGTTTGCAAATAGTAATTTTGTATATGCGGAACAGTGGAAAAGTGATTTGAAACAGTGGCTCGGTCAAATTGTTAAATCACTTGACAATTGATAAATCTATATGCAGCTGCATTATCGCACAATGGCAGAGTATATGGCCGAAATTTTTCCCGGTAGGGTGCAGAAAATTGCGGTAAATGCTTCGCTTGGTTGCCCAAATAGAGATGGTACGATAGGTACGGGTGGGTGTATATACTGCAATAATGCTTCATTTAATCCCGCTTATGCAAATTTGTCAAAAGAGAGTATAACTAAACAATTAGAGAAAGGAGTCTCCTTTTTTAGTAAGAAAGGTACTTCATTTGGCTATCTGCCTTATTTCCAGTCTTATAGTAATACATATGGTGATTCGGAAACATTGATTGAGTTATATGAAGAGGCTCTCTCATTTCCTAACGTAGTAGGACTTGTAATAGCTACCAGACCGGATTGTCTGTCAGACTCATTGATTGAATATTTTGCAGAACGGTTTGGCAACAGGACACAGACAAAACATCCCTATTTGTTAGTAGAAATTGGGGTTGAATCTACTTCTGATACCACACTTCGGTATATAAATAGAGGACATACTTATGAATGTGCAGTTTCAGCTATCAATACCTTATATAATATAGGTGTGTCAGTAGGCGCACATCTAATTTTAGGACTACCGGGTGAAAGCAGAGATATGATGTTAAATCATGCAACCCGTATATCAGAATTACCAATATCTACTCTAAAACTGCACCAGTTGCAAATAATAAAGAATACTCCATTGGCAAAGATGTACCAAGAGAATAAAGATGTAGCTCATCTATTTACTCCTACGGAATATGCAGAACTGGTAGCAGATTTTATTCGTCTGCTGCGCAAAGATATTGCTCTTGACAGATTTGTTTCAGAAACACCTCCCGGGCTATTACTTGCGCCGTCGTGGGGAATTAAACCACAGCAGTTTTCAGTAATGGTAAATGAACTTTTGTAATAAAACTACTTAACAGTTTTTTATTAAAATTCTGCAAAAAGATATATAAGTCATTTTCTTTATGTAAGTTTGCAATTCAAAACGAATAATCTTATAAATATATATGGATAAGTATAAATGGAATTTTACCACAATAGGTGGCGTAACCAGAGTTTGCATTGATAATGGTCAGGCAATAGCTCATTTGGACGAATTAGACCAGAAATTATGGACTGTATTGAGTTGTCCTGTGGATGGTGTTGTATTGGACAAGAAAACTTTGTCAATACTTGATACCAACGCGGATGGAAGGATTCATGTTAATGAAATGGTAGCAGCAGCAAAATGGCTGACAAAAATCATTAATGATCCTGATTTGTTGCTGAAACAGGACGATTTTATACCGTTGTCTGCATTCAATGAAGATGATGTAGAAGGAAAACAACTGAAAGCATCTGCAATCCAGATTTTAAAGAATCTTGGATTAGAGAAAGATAGTATCTCTATAAACGATACAGCTGATAGTATTGCAATTTTTTCAAAGACACAGTTCAATGGTGACGGAGTGATAACAGACTTCTCTACTGATGATGCTGAGTTGAAGGCAGTTATTGCAGATTGTATATCGGCAACAGGTGGTACTATGGATAGAAGTGGTGATAATGGTATTACCGCTGACCAATTGGAACAATTCTATGCTGCATTGGAACAGTATAAAGCATGGAAGGATGCTGCAGGTGAAGCAGAATTTCCGTATGGTGATAATACTGAAGCTGCTTTGCAGGCTTGTTTAGCCGTAAAGGAGAAGATTGCCGATTACTTTATGAGATGTAAACTGGCAGCATTCAATTCTGAAACTACTGCAAAACTTGATGCAACAGCTGATAGAATAGCTGCTATTAGTGATAAGGATTTGTCCCTATGCAATGATGAGATAGCACTATATCCATTGGCACGTGTTACAGCTGCAGGAGAACTTCCAGTAAGTGAAGGATTGAATCCGGCTTGGCAGTCTGCCATGGCAAATTTGAAAGCTCTTGTTTTAGATGTAGATTATCCAAATGCCCAATTTATTACAGAGACTGAATGGAATTCTATTCTTTCAAAGTTTGCTGCATATACTGCTTGGAAATCATCAAAAGCTGGCGATATAGTTGAAAAGTTAGGCTATGACAGAGTTGCCGAGTTGTTAGATAGTAACAAGAAAGAGGCTTTGCTCGCTGTTGTTGCCGAAGATAAAGCATTGGAGGGTGAAGCAAATTCAATTGATGCAGTAGATAAGTTATTGCACCTATATAGAGATTACTATTCCTTGCTATGCAACTTTGTTACATTCAGTGAATTCTATAAACCTAAGTCAAAGGCGCTATTCCTGGCAGGTAATCTGTTTATAGATCAGCGTTGCTGTGAACTATGTGTTAAAGTGCCTGATATGGCAAAATCGGCAGCATCGTCAGGATTGAGCGGAATGTATATTTTGTATTGTGACTGTGTGGCTAAGCACAGTGCTGCCAAGATGACTATTGCTGCAATAATTACTGATGGCGATATAAACGATTTGCGTGTTGGTAAAAATGCAATCTTTTACGATAGAGACGGAAAAGATTGGGATGCTACAGTTGTGAAGATTGTAGATAACCCAATTAGCATTAGACAGGCGTTCTTCTCGCCATATAGAAAGATGGCAGAGGCAGTAGAGAATACAATCAATAAGTTTGCAGCCGAAAAAGATGCCAAGATAATGAAAGATGCAACAACCAAAATTTCAGCAGCTCCGGCAACTGCAGCTGCGGGAACAGCTCCAGCAGAGGTTAAACCACCATTTGATATAGCAAAATTTGCAGGTATCTTTGCTGCAATAGGTATGGCTGTTGGCGCTTTGGGAACAGCTTTGGCATCAATATTCGACAAGTTTATCGATCTTTCAGTTTGGCAGGTTCTTGTGGTAATATTGGTGATAATGCTTATTATATCAGGACCTTCTATGTTGATGGCAAAAATGAAGTTGCGCAAGCGTGATTTGTCTCCACTTCTTAATGCTAATGGTTGGGCTATGAATGCTAAGGTTAAGGTTAATGTTAAGTTTGGTGCAACATTGACAAAACTTGCAAAGATTCCTGCCATGAATATTAAGTCAGATCCATTTGCCGATAAAGAGATGGCTGCTTGGAAAAAGTGGACCATTACAATCTTTATTGCTCTTGTTGCTGTTTTTGCAATTCTTTTCTTTAATAACAAACTTGCTTGCATAGGTTTGGAATGGAATAAGAATAAAGAGGAGGCTCCGATAGAAGTTGTAGAACAGGTAGAAGAGAATATTACCATAACTGAATAAGCAGATAAGAATTATGTTTGATGCGTTGATTCCTATATTGGTAGTTATTGCAAATATTCTAACATTATTTGATGTTATAATGTATAGAAAGGATTTAGATAATATGAAGAAACTCCTTTGGGGGATAGTTATCTGGGTTCTTCCCATTTTAGGAATGGTAGTTTATTACTTCTCAAAGTTTGTGGTAAGCAGAAAATAATAAAAAAGAAATGCAGGGCTGAAAAGTCCTGCATTTCTTTTTAGTTGCGGAGGAAGGATTCGAACCTCCGACCTTTAGGTTATGAGCCTAACGAGCTACCTCTGCTCCACTCCGCGATGTTTTGATGGTGCAAAGGTAAGTACTTTTTATGTATGTTGCAACTTTTTGCAGATTTATTCTTTTCTAATACACAAAATAGTTACTTTTGTGAAGAAATTCTGACGGAAATTCTGTAATGAAGAAAGAAAAGACCAAAAAACAGCTAATAGAGGCAGCTAAACTTCTTTTTATAAGAAAGGGGTTTGATAATACAACAATGAGTGATATTGCAGCTGAATCGGGTTTGTGCCGTAGAACTCTGTATTCGTATTATGAAAGCAAAATAGATGTATATAGGGCTGTAATTTCAAATGAAATGTCCAGAGTAGTGGAGCGTTTGGAAATGGTCGTTGCGCTTGATATGCCTGTTCATCAAAAGATAATGGAATTGATATATGCCCATTTTAAAGTACTTAAAGAGGTGGTCGATAATAATGGTACGCTAAAATCATCTTTCTTTAGGAATATTTGGTATTTGGAGCATTTTAGAAAGGACTTTGATGAACAAGAGAAGGTGATACTGCAGAGTGTAATTATGGAAGGTAAATCTATTGGGGTTTTTCATGTGTCGAATGTAAAGCGTGCGGCAGATGTTATAAATTACTGTATGCGCGGTTTTGAAGTGCCATATATAAGTGGACGTTTGTGGAAAGGTAATACAAGAGAAGAGATAAAACAGGATACACAAAGAATGGTATTTGGTATCTTAGGATGTATAGATAGAATATAAATAACATATAATGAAACAGTTAGTAGGAAAAGTTGCTCTCATAACAGGCGCAACAAGAGGAATAGGTTATGCAATGGCTAAATGCTTTGCAGCCGAAGGTGCGGAGATAGCATTTACATACGTGAATAGTGTAGAACGTGCAAATCAAGTAGAACAGGAGTTGGCAGATTTTGGAGTTAAAGCCAAAGGTTTTCAGTCTGATGCAGCAAGTTTTGAAAATGCAAATCAAGTAGTAGAGTTGGTAGTAAAAGAGTTTGGCAAAATAGATATATTGGTAAACAATGCCGGTATAACCAGAGATGGTCTGTTACTGCGAATGAATGAACAGCAGTGGGATGATGTTATAGATACAAATTTGAAATCGGCTTTCAATTATGTGCGCGCTTGCGTGCCATTGATGATGCGTCAGCGTAGTGGAAATATTCTATCTGTATCATCGGTTGTTGGTATTCATGGTAATGCAGGACAGGCGAATTATGCCGCATCAAAGGCCGGATTGGTAGGCTTTACCAAATCTATTGCCAAAGAGTTGGCATCGCGCGGCATTAGAGCCAATGTTTTGGCACCCGGCTTTATTATGACTGAGATGACAGGCAAATTTGATGAAAAGATGCTGGCAGAGTGGTGTAAAGGCATACCTATGCAGCGCGGTGGCGATGTAGATGAGGTTGCAAAGGCTGCTCTTTTCCTTGTTTCAGATCAGTCTTCATATATAACAGGTCAGGTACTGCAAGTTGATGGTGGAATGGGTATGTAATGAAGGTCCTTTACGAAGATAATCATATAATAATAGTATCGAAGAGTTCGTCCGAAATTGTGCAGGGCGATAAGACAGGTGATATTCCCCTGTCTGATATGGTTGCAGCTTATTTGAAGGAAAAATACAATAAGCCGGGCAATGTCTTTGTAGGCGTTGCCCATAGGCTTGACCGTCCGGTAAGCGGTGTGGTTGTTTTTGCAAAGACAAGCAAAGCTCTTTCCAGACTGAATGATATGTTCCGTTTGGGAAAAGTGGATAAGAGGTATCTGGCTATAGTAAAAAACAGGCCATCTGAAATAGAATCGGAATTGGTGCATTATCTTGTCCGCAATGAGCAGAAAAATCGTTCTTTTGCATATAACAAAGAGGTTGCCGGTAGTAAAAAGTCTGTTCTGAAATATCGTCTGGTTGGAAGTTCTACAAACTACAATTTGCTGGAAATAGAGCTTATGACCGGACGTCACCACCAGATTCGTTGTCAACTTTCAAAGATGGGTATGCCTATAAAGGGCGATTTAAAATATGGTGCAGAGCGATCTAACCCTGATGGTGGAATCTCCCTGCACGCATATTATATAAAATTTGAACATCCTGTGTCACACAATACTATATGTGTAAGCGCCCCATTGCCTAATGATGCGCTTTGGAGTAGCTTTACTGCACAGGCTCAGCAGTTGCTGCCTGAGGGTTGTCTATAAGTGTAGCTTTAATAATCTTTACGTCGGGACTTGGACGATAGTTCTTATCCGTGTGCATCTGTGTAATGGCTTCAACTACTTCTATGCCTTCTATAACTTCGCCAAAAACCGTGTAGAAACCATCTAAAGTAGGAGCACCACCTACAGTCTTGTAGGTTTCTATCTGTTTTGCAGAGTATTTGAAGACCGGACGTGTGGCCATAATTTTATCGGTCTCCTTATTTAGCTTGTCATTGAGTACGCTTATCTTGTTGTTATATTTCTTTTCACGGTACTCCATAATTTCTTTTGCATAAGGTTGTGTAAGAGAATCTTTTACAGCTTTGTAGTAACGTTTGTTGATTTTCTCTTCCTGGTTGGCTAAAGTTTTATCATTACTTTTTGTACCGGTAATGATGTAAAACTGTTGACTTGTTGAAAAATTAAACTGTCTTAAACTTGCCTGACCTACTGCGCCGCGTTTGTGATAAAACTTTGTTGGCTGAATTTCTGACATTATGGTGTCGTTTTCTTCATCCACTCCAAGTACAGTTCCCGGTTTGGCTCCTCTCGATTTAGGATCGCCTGCTTGAACTTTATAGTTTTTTTGCACACCAAAAAACAGCTGGTCGTCATAAATACCTTTACGGACCTGTTTCACCATATTGTGACGGTGTAGAGGTGTCTCTCTATACAACTTTATTGTGAAACTGCCTTTTGATGTTTCAAACAATACATACTGGTCTGCATCAACTATTACAGTATCTGCATCAATCTCATCTACAACACCTGTTTTACTCTTGCTTTGGCAACCTATAAGCAGAGTAAAAAACATAAACATTGATAAACCTGTAAAAAACCTTTTCATATTAAGTGATTTTTAATTGAAACAAAGTTATGAAAAATGTAACTTTGCACAAAATTACATAAACATAAATATATAATGAAACCTACACTCGTTGTTTTGGCTGCCGGAATGGGTAGTCGCTATGGAGGCTTAAAACAGCTTGACACTTTAGGCCCAAGTGGTGAAACTATAATGGATTATTCTGTTTTCGATGCCATTAGAGGTGGCTTTGGAAAGGTGGTCTTTGTTATAAGAAAAGATTTTGAGGAAGATTTCAGAAATCTTGTGCTTAGCAAATATCAGGGACATATACCAACAGAAGTGGTATTCCAGAGTATAGACAATCTGCCGGAAGGCTTTACTTGTCCGGAAGAGAGAACAAAACCATGGGGTACAAACCATGCAGTACTTATGGCAAAAGATGTGGTTAATGAACCGTTTTGTGTAATCAATGCAGACGATTTCTATGGCAAAGATGCATTTGCAGTTATGGGTAAGTTCCTCTCTGATTTACCGGAAGGAGCAAAGAATACCTATTCTATGGTGGGATTCCGCGTTGCTAACACTTTGAGTGAAAACGGAAAGGTTTCCAGAGGCGTATGTGAAGTTAATGCCGAAGAAAAATTGGTTACCGTAGTTGAACGTACAGAGATAGTACGTAGAGAAAGCGGTGATGTATGTTATAAGGATGGAGAAGATTGGGTGTTGATTCCTGATAATACTCCTGTTTCTATGAATGTGTGGGGATTTACACCCGATTACTTTGAATATTCTGAAGAGTATTTCAAAGAGTTCCTGAAAGAGAATATTGAGAAGCCTAAATCAGAGTATTACATACCTCTGATGGTGAATGAACTTATTACAAACGGAACTGCAACTGTTCAGGTGTTGGATACAACATCAAAATGGTTTGGTGTAACATACGCAGCCGATCGTCCTGACGTAGTGGCTAAGATTCAGGAACTGGTAAACGAAGGAACATATCCTTCAAAACTTTTTTCTTAATTAGATAGAAATGCTCTCTGTTGAGAATCTTAAAGTAGAATTCGGGGCCAAACCATTGTTCGATAGCGTTAGTTATGTGGTTGGCGATAAAGATAGAATAGCTTTAGTAGGTAAAAATGGTGCAGGCAAATCCACTATGCTTAAAATTATAGCGGGTTTGCAGCAACCAACATCGGGTACAGTATCTGTATCGAATGATATGACTATTGGCTATCTGCCTCAGGTTATGAAACTTACCGATTCAACTACCGTTCGAGAAGAGACGCAGAAAGCATTTGAAGAGATACACAAACAGCAGGCTCTTATTGAGAACCTCAATAACCAACTTGTAGAGCGTACCGACTACGAAAGTGAAGAGTATCAGGCACTGATAGACCATTTTACCCGTGAAAGTGAGCGCTATCAGATGATGGGGGGTGGTAATTATCAGGCGCAACTTGAACAGACACTTTTGGGATTGGGCTTCAGACGCACCGATTTTGATAGACCAACCAGTGAATTCAGTGGCGGTTGGAGAATGCGTATAGAACTGGCTAAGTTGCTGTTGCGAGCCCCATCGCTTCTATTGCTTGACGAACCTACAAACCACTTGGATATAGAGAGTATCCAATGGTTGGAAGACTTTCTTGCCAAACGTAGCGGGGCTGTTATACTGGTTAGTCACGATAGGGCTTTTATTGGTCATGTAACCAATAGGACTATTGAAATATCTTGTGGTAAAATTTATGACTACAAGGTTAAATACGACGAATTTGTAGTGCTTCGTAAGGAGCGTCGTGAACAGCAGTTGCGCGCATACGAAAATCAGCAAAAGGAGATAGCCGATGCAAAGGAATTCATAGAGCGTTTCCGCTATAAACCTACTAAGGCTGTTCAGGTACAAAGCAGAATTAAAGCGCTTGAAAAGATTGTCCCTATAGAGATAGATGCAGTAGATAATAAAGCTATGCATCTGAAATTTCCACCTGCAATACGTAGTGGTAATTATCCGGTAATATGTGAAAACGTTGCAAAATCGTACGATGCACATGTTGTGTTCAGCGGTGTGGATCTTACTATAAAACGCGGTGAAAAAGTTGCATTTGTAGGTAGGAATGGTGAAGGTAAGACAACACTTGTAAAGTGTATAATGAGCCAAATACCATACGATGGCACTTTGACAATAGGCCACAATGTACAGATTGGTTACTATGCCCAGAATCAGGCACAGTTACTTGAAGATGAACTGACTGTTTATGATACAATAGACCATGTTGCAACCGGTCCTATAAGAACCCGTATAAATGATATATTGGGCGCTTTTATGTTTGGTGGAGAAGAAAACCAGAAAAAAGTGAAGGTCCTTTCCGGTGGTGAACGTAGTCGCCTGGCAATGATAAGATTGTTGCTGACTCCTGTTAATCTGTTAATTCTTGACGAACCGACAAACCATTTGGATATGGCATCGAAAGATGTTCTTAAAGAGGCTATTCAAGCTTTTGATGGAACTGTAATAGTGGTAAGTCATGACAGAGAATTCTTAGATGGGCTGGTAGATAAAGTGTATGAATTTGCCGACGGAAAAGTACGCGAGCATATTGGTGGTATATATGATTTTCTCCGCAAGAAAAACTTAGACTCTTTGGCCGATATAGGTCAGATGCGTGGAGCAGACCAACCCGTAAAAGAGAATAAGGCAAGTGAGGGTAAGGGCGATTATCTGGCACAAAAAGAGTTAGAGAAGAGAAAAAGAAAGTTAGAAAAACGAATAAAAGAGTGCGAAGCGGAAGTAGATAGGATATCGGCATCTATAAAAGAGATGGAAGAGTGGCTTTCTACACCTTCAGGAGCACAGAATCAGGCTATGTTTGAATCCTACGGAAAATTAAAATCCGAATTGCAGCAGGCCGAATTGAAATGGGAAGAGGCTATGCTTGAAAGTGAGAGTTAGACAAAATTTATGTAATATGAAGAAGTATTTATTTATTATTGCAGCATTGACTGTGTCAATAACTGCTTGTACAAACAAAAAGATGGATGCAGGAATAAAACTTGAAAATCTTGACAAGAGTGCAAGACCTGGCGATAACTTTTATCAGTTTGCCAATGGTGGCTGGATGGAAAATAATCCAATAACAGCGGAATATTCAAGATTTGGCAGCTTTGATAAATTGGCAGAAGATACACGTGAACAGTTAAAGGAACTTATTGACAGTATAGCTACTGCCGACAATGAGTATGGTACCAATGCCCAGAAGATAGCCGATTTGTACAATATGGTATTGGATACTGCAAAAAGGAATGCAGAGGGTATAGAACCATTGAAACCATTGATAGCAAGAATTGAAGCCATTGATAGCCGTTCTGAAATCTTCAAAGAGATGACAGCTATGGACTTCTATGGAGTAGGTGGCCTGTTCGGTATAGGTATCGGTGCCGATATGATGGACAGTAAAATGAATATTGTTTCAATAGGTCAGGGCGGCCTTTCATTAGGTGAAAAAGAGTACTATCTTGACGAAGATGAGGCAACAGTGAAGATACGCGAGGCCTTCAAGAAACATGTGGTAAGAATGTTTACTCTATTCGGATATTCAGAAGCTGAAGCGCAAAAGAAGATGGAATCTGTAATGCGTATAGAGACACGAATTGCAGAAAAATCTTACAACAATGTTCAGTTGCGTGATCCGGCGGCAAACTATCATAAGATGACATACGCAGAACTCAAGAAAGAGTTTAAAGGTATTGATTGGGATATGCTGTTTACAACATTAGGTATGGAGGGTGTTGAAGAGGTTGATATGAATCAGCCGGAACCTCTGCACGAAGTTGAGGCAATACTTGCTGATGCTTCAGTGGAAGATCTGAAGAACCTAATGCTATGGCAGCTTATAGATGCCAACGCATCGTCATTAACTACAGAAATAGACGAAGCTAATTTTGATTTTTATGGTCGCGTAATGAGCGGTCAACTGGAACAGAAACCATTGTGGAAACGTGCTACAAGCACTGTAAGTGGTTGGATGGGTGAAGCTATTGGTCAACTTTATGTGGCAAAACATTTCCCACCTGCAGCAAAAGAGAGAATGGAGAAACTTGTGGCAAATTTACAGGTCGCTTTAGGGGAAAGAATTGATGCACAAGACTGGATGAGCGATGAAACCAAGGCAAAGGCTCACGAAAAACTATCTACATTCTATGTGAAGATAGGTTATCCGGACAAATGGCAGGACTATTCAAAACTGGTTATTGACCCAAATAAATCATTCTTTGAAAACTCTGTTGAAGCGCAGAAATTCTTCTGGGCTGATCACGTAGAGAAGAAATTTAAGAAACCTGTTGACAATACAGAGTGGTTTATGACACCGCAGACAGTTAATGCATACTATAATCCAACTACAAACGAAATCTGCTTCCCGGCAGGTATCTTGCAGTATCCGTTCTTTGATATGAATGCCGATGATGCTTTCAACTACGGAGCTATAGGTGTGGTGATAGGTCACGAAATGACTCATGGTTTTGATGATCAGGGACGTCAGTTTGATAAGGATGGTAATTTTACCGATTGGTGGACAGCCGAAGATGCAGAAAAATTCAAGCAGAATGTGCAGGTAATAATTGACCACTTTGATGCAATAGAGGTGTTACCGGGTTTATATGCCAATGGAAAACTTACTCAGGGTGAAAACATAGCAGACCATGGTGGTTTGATGGTGGCTTATCAGGCATTTAAGAATGCAACAAAGGATGCTCCACTTGAAGATAAACTGGGCTTTACCCCTGAACAGCGTTTCTTCTTAGCCTATTCAGCAGTATGGGCAAGTCAGATACGCGAAGAAGAGATTCGTAATCTGACTAAGAGTGATCCTCATTCACTTGCATATTGGAGAGTCAACGGTACACTTCCGCATATAGATCAGTGGTATGAAGCCTTCAATATACAGCCGGGTGATTCACTCTATATAGCACCTGAAAAAAGGGCAAAAATCTGGTAATTTGTGATACAGGCAAAACCCATAGAACTTCTGGCTCCGGCAAAGAATGTGGAGTGCGGAATAGAGGCTATAAAGCACGGCGCCGATGCAGTTTACATCGGTGCCGAAAGCTTTGGTGCACGTGCAGCTGCCGGCAATAGTGTGGAAGATATTGCTACTCTTGTAGAGTATGCCCACACATATTATGCCAGAGTCTATGTTACCGTAAATACAATACTAAAAGAGGAGGAACTTGAACCTGCAAAAGAGCTTATCTGGAATCTGTATAGAATTGGGGTAGATGCAATATTGGTACAAGATATGGCAATACTTCAGATGGAACTTCCACCAATAGCATTGCACGCAAGTACTCAGGCAGATGTCAGAACTGCCGATAAGGTACGTTTTCTTGCAAAAGCAGGTTTTTCCAGAGTGGTACTGGCACGAGAACTGTCGTTAGATGAGATATATGCTATTCATAATGCTTGTCCCGATGTAGAATTGGAATGTTTTGTGCATGGTGCGTTATGTGTAAGTTATAGCGGACAATGTTATGCTTCACACTACTGTTTTGGCCGTAGTGCCAACAGAGGTGAATGTGCCCAGTTCTGCCGTTTGCCATTCAGCGTAACAGATTCTGACGGAAATCTTCTGCTTAAAGAGAAATATCCGTTGTCACTTAAAGATATGAATCGCATAGGTCAGTTGGAAAAACTGTTGGATGCGGGTGTAGTATCATTAAAAATAGAGGGCCGATTAAAGGATATAACATACGTAAAAAATATTACTGCAGCTTATAGACAGGAATTAGACAGAGTATTCAAGCGAAGGAAAGAGTTTGTAAAGTCTTCGGCTGGATTTGTTCAATATACATTCAGCCCGCAGCCTGACAGAAGTTTTAATCGTGGTTTTACAGACTATATGCTGAATGGGAGTAAGAGTGATATTTGGTCTGTAGATACTCCAAAAGCGGTTGGCGAACCAATGGGGCGCATAAGAATATGTGGCAGGAACTGGCTTACCATAACCGGTAGAAAAGAGTATCACAATGGTGATGGTCTATGTTTCTTTACTCAAGATGGAAAGTTGCAAGGTTATAGAGTAAACAGAGTTGATGTAAATAGAATATATCTCTATGTTGATAGTGGTCAGTTACCATATATAGAACCCGGTACAGAGGTGTATAGAAATAATGATGCCGATTTTGACAGACTACTCTTAAAAGAGAGTGCAGACAGAAGAGTGGAAGTTACTGCAACTCTAACAGAGACAGATAATGGTTTTTCTTTGGCATATATAGATGAAAACGGCAATATAGGTTCAGCAACCATTGAAATTCCAAAGGAGACTGCCCGAACAGAACAATACAACAATATATGCAATCAAATATCCAAGTTGGGAAATACTAACTATGCTATTTCAAACATAGAGGTTGAATTGTCCGATAATTGGTTTATTCCATCGTCAAGACTGTCAGAATTGCGACGTGATGCAATAGATAATCTTACTAAGGTTCGAAAAGATAACTTTAAACAGTTGCAGACAAGAGAGATTGTAAAAGACCATCCATATATTCAGAAAACATTGACCTATCTGGGCAATGTCTATAATTCAAAGGCAAAAGAGTTTTATCAGAACCATGCTGTAGAGAGTATAGAAGATGCCTTTGAAAAGAAGATATCCCCAGGTGCTGTGCTTATGCGAAGCCGTCACTGTATAAGATATATGTTAGGTGAATGTCCAAAATATCACAAAAAAACAGGGCATAAAGCCCCGTTTTATCTGCGTTTGTCCGATGGTCAATCCTTTAGAGTGGATTTTGACTGTGCACGTTGTGAAATGACTGTTTCAATATAATCTACTATCCATTTCCCTACTTGAGTTGTAGAACAGGCCTCCAATTCATCGGCTTGAATATCCGGAGTACGAATATTTGCATCCAATGAAGCATTTACAGCTTCCCGAATAACGTTACCTTCTGCTTCCAACCCAAAATGTTCAAACAGCATGGCTACCGAAAGTATTTGAGCCAACGGATTGGCAATATTTTTTCCTTTAGCTTGTGGCCAGGAACCATGGATAGGTTCAAATACCGGTGTACCACTACCTACTGATGCCGATGGAAGTAATCCCATAGAGCCACTAATGCATGAACCTTCGTCTGTAAGTATATCGCCAAAAGTGTTTTCTGTTACCATTACATCAAAAAATGTGGGCTCCTGTATCATTCTCATGGCAGCATTATCTACATACATATAATCGGTCACTATGTCGGGATATTGGGGCGCCATCTCTTGAGCTATCTGTCTCCATAATCTGGATGATGCAAGAACATTTGCTTTATCAACAACTGTAAGGTGTTTTTTGCGTTTACCGGCATATTCAAAACCAACTTTCAAAATGCGCTCTATTTCAGGACGAGTGTAGTAGTTTGTGTCGTATGCTTTGTCATTATCTTGATACTTTTCTCCAAAATACATACCACCGGTCAATTCGCGGATACAGATAAAATCGGCATCTTTAACCAAATCGGCGCGTAGTGGCGATTTATGAAGCAGGCAGTTGAATGTCTGCACCGGACGTATATTGGCATATAGCCCTAACTGCTTACGCATTGCTAACAATCCTTGTTCAGGCCTGATTTTAGCCGTAGGGTTGTTGTCATACTTTGGATCGCCTACTGCAGAAAATAGAACGGCATCAGCCTCTTTGCATATATTGAATGTGTCGTCTGGAAACGGATTTCCCACTTTGTCAATGGCATCGGCACCACATATAGCATATTTGTAATTTACGTTGTGATTAAAGCCTTTACATACAGCATTCATTACATCAACTCCTACTTTTGATATCTCCGGTCCTATTCCATCACCGGCCAGAACTGCAATTTTAAAATCCATAATAGTTCAGTTTAATAGGTTTCACTTGTTTCATCTTCTATTATATTCAGCATCTTTACCGTAGCTTTTATAGCTGCCTCTGTCTGGTCTGCATCAAATCCTCTTGTTCGGAATGTCTTGTTATTGTAACTCCAGGTTATTACAGTTTGTACAAAGGCATCGGTGCGTCCGCCCGGTGGAATGGTCACTGCGTAGTTGGTGAGCATAGGAAATGTGCGGCCTAAGGTAACTTTATAAACTTTACGTAAAGCACGTACAAAAGCATCGTACTGACCATCTCCACTAGAACTCTCTTCGTACTCTTTGCCGTTAATTTCTATGCACAGAGTGGCCATAGGTTTTAAACCGTATGCCAAATTTACAAAGTAACTTTTTAATTTAACACGTTCGTTTGTAACTTCATGTTTCAAAACGTCTGAAACAATGTATGGTAAATCTTCTATGGTAACGGTCTCCTTTTTATCGCCAAGTTCGGTTATGCGTTTTGTTACTTTACGCATCTGTTCATTGGTTAGTTCCAACCCTAATTCTTTAAGATTGCGGCTTATACTGGCTTTGCCACTGTTTTTACCCATGGCATATTCGCGTTTCCTGCCAAATCTTTCCGGGAGCAGATTGTTGTAGTATAGACCGCGTTTATTGTCACCGTCAGCATGTACACCTGCTACTTGTGTAAATACGTTTTCACCTACAATTGGTTTGTTTGCAGGTATGACTATGCCGGAATAAGATTCAACAATTCTACTTATTTCGTTTAATCTGCTTTCGTCCAAACCTGTAGATATATTGAAGTGATCTTTCAAAATGGCGTGAACACTTGCAATAGGGGCATTTCCGGCGCGTTCTCCCAAACCATTTACTGTTGTATGTACACCTTTGCAACCGCTCAAAACCGCTGCCAATATATTACCAACAGCCAAATCGTAATCATTATGCGCATGGAAATCAAAATGTAACTGAGGGTATTTTTCGGTCATTAAACCTACATATTCAGTAACTTGTGTGGGGTTAAGAACACCAAGAGTATCGGGTAACATAAAACGTTTTACGTCTAAATCTTTCAATGAATCCATCAATTGGAAAACATAGTCAGGGTTATCTTTAATTCCGTTACTCCAATCTTCAAGATAAACGTTTACCGCAACACCTTTTGAACGGGCATATTTAATACATTTTGTAATGTCTGAAATATGTTCGTTAATGTTTTTCTGAAGCTGATATTTGCAATGCTTTTCAGACCCCTTACAAAGCAAGTTAATGGTTCTGCAACCTGTTTCGCGAACCCAATCAACAGATTTTTGTCCGTCAATAAATCCCAATACTTCAACATTGTCCAGATAACCGTTTTTTGAAGCCCATTCGCAAATCATTTTTACAGCTTGCTTGTCTTTCTCCGAAACATGTGCCGATGCTACTTCCACTCTATCTACTTTTAACTGTTCAAGTAGCATACGTGCTATCATAAACTTTTCGTGCGGTATAAAAGATACTCCATTGGTCTGTTCACCATCACGTAAAGTGGTGTCCATAATTTCAACAGACAGAGCGGATTTATTAGATTCTTCCCAACTTTCGGTTTTATCTCTGTTCTGCACCAGATAGTCTATGTCGTCAAGTCCATTCAACAGGCAGTGTTTCTTGTAACTGTTTATATTGAAGGTGTATGAACTTCCTGTCTCTATGTTGGTAACAGTCTGATGCTCCAAATCTATTTCAACTTGCGCAGACGGATTGGATGAAATGGTGTCAAAAAGTTCTTGCAGAAATTCAGGACTCACTTCTATAGGAAGAACAAAATTATTCAGTTCGTTGTTTTTGTGAATGTCAGCAATGGAACTGCTTATTACTACACGAATACCATAGCCGGCTATAGCCCATGCTGCATGTTCACGACTACTGCCGGAACCGAAATTTTTGCCTGCCACCAATACAGAACCACTGTATTCGGGTTTGTTTAGTACAAAATTACTATTGAGAGAGCCATCTTTATTATATCTCCAATCATAGAATAAGGCATCTCCAAAAAACTTTTCGTCTTTAGTGGTCTGTTTAAGATAACGTGCAGGTATTATCTGGTCTGTATCCACATTTTCATAAGGAAGAGGAATACAACTGCTTCTGAATTTTGTAAACTTCTGTTTCATATCATGTTACATTAAGTCTCTACAATCTGTTATAACTCCGGTGATAGCTGCAGCAGCAGCTGTAAGTGGACTCGCTAAAAGTGTTCTCGAACCGGGACCTTGGCGACCTTCAAAATTCCTGTTACTTGTTGATACCGCATATTTACCTGCAGGAATTTTGTCTTCGTTCATAGCTAAACAGGCAGAACATCCCGGTTGTCTTATTTCAAAACCTGATTCGGTAAGAATTTTATCCAAACCTTCTTCTTTTATCTGCTTAAGTACATTCCATGAACCCGGTACAAGCCATGCCGTTACATGATTTGCCTTTTTTCTGCCTTTTACAATTTCTGCAAAAGCACGAAAATCTTCTATTCTGCCATTAGTACATGCACCTAAAAAGACATAATCAATTTTTTTGCCAATTAATTTTTCTCCGGGTGTGAATCCCATATAGGAGAGAGATTTCATAAACGATTCTTTCGATTCACCTTCTATATTATCTGTCGTTGGTATATTATTGTTTATAGCCATGCCCATGCCCGGATTTGTTCCGTATGTTATCATAGGTTCTATAAGAGTGGCATCGAATGATAACTCTTTGTCAAAAACAGCATTGTCATCGCTTTTAAGTTTTTTCCATTTTTCTACTGCAATATTCCAGTCCATACCTTTGGGAGAATACTCTTTCCCCTTTAAATAGTTGAATGTTATTTCATCGGGAGCAATCATGCCACCACGTGCACCCATCTCTATGCTAAGGTTGCATATTGTAAGCCTGCCCTCCATGGATAGGTTACGGATAGTATCGCCTGCATATTCTATGAAGTAGCCCGTTGCACCACTTGTAGTTATCTGCTCCATCAGATAAAGAGCTATATCTTTTGCAGTAACGCCTTTGCCAAGTTCTCCGTTTATGTTGATACGCATTACTTTTGGGCGGTTTTGTAGAATACATTGTGAAGCCAAAACCATTTCAACTTCGCTGGTACCTATTCCAAAAGCCACTGCACCTACTGCGCCGTGGGTAGATGTATGGGAGTCACCGCAGACAATAGTCATGCCGGGTTGTGTAAGTGCAAGTTCCGGACCTACTACGTGTATAATGCCGTTTTTAGGGTGCATCATGCCAAAATGGGTTAGGCCGAAATATTCTGCATTCTCCTTTAATGTTTCAACCTGTTTGCGCGATATAGGGTCTTCTATAGGTTTGTCCTGATTACGCGTAGGGGTGTTGTGGTCCGGAATACAGACAATCTTTTCGGGTCTGAAACAATTCAGCCCTCTCGATTTCATTCCAGCAAATGCCTGTGGGCTTGTAACTTCGTGACAATACATGCGGTCTATATACAGCTGGGTAGGACCATCTTCAACTTGCTGTACTATATGTGCATCCCAAATTTTATCAAACAGTGTATTCTTGCTCATAACTACATTTTGAATTTGTTTATACAATCAATATATGCTTCTACCGATGCGGCTATAATATCTGTGTTCGCACCAAAACCGTAGTAAATATGCCCATCATATTCAACCTGAGTGTGTACTTTACCCATGTCGTCACTACCTTTACTAATGGCTTGGATAGTGAATTCTTGAAGTACCATGGTCTTGTTCACAATCTTTTTAAGAGCATTTATGGCTGCATCTACAGGGCCATTACCGGAAGACGAAGCTTCTTGCTTTTCTCCGTTTATTGTCAAACCAATAGTTGCTTCCGATGTTATTCCTACACCACTTGTCACTTTCATGTGATCTAACTTTATTCTGCGGTTTTGTGAACGGTCGGCACCTGCAAGCAGCAGAATGTCATCATCGTTGATGTTTTTCTTTTTATCGGCAAGTTTAAGAAACTTTTGGTAAACATTATCTAACTGTTCTTTGTTCAATTCTATACTCAAAAACTTTAATCTGTTTTTAAGTGCCGCTCTGCCACTGCGTGCAGTAAGAACTATGGAATTGTCGTCTATACCTACATCGTGAGGATCTATTATTTCGTATGTTTGGACGTTCTTTAAAACTCCGTCCTGATGTATGCCCGATGAGTGTGCAAAAGCATTTCGTCCTACAATAGCTTTGTTTGGCTGTGTAGGCATATTCATAAGGTTTGAAACCATACGACTGGTAGGAAAAATTTTGTTGGTCTTTATGCCTGTCTCAATGTTTAAACCACTATGACTTTTAAGAATCATTGCAATCTCTTCAAGTGATGTGTTACCGGCTCTTTCGCCTATACCATTTATGGTTACTTCCACTTGTCTGGCACCATTCAGTATTCCGGCCATTGTATTGGCTGTAGCCATACCTAAATCGTTATGACAATGTGTCGAAATAACGGCTTTCTCAATACCGTTTACATTCTCCATCAGGAATTTTATTTTTTCTCCATATTCATTAGGAAGACAATAACCTGTTGTATCAGGTATGTTTACTGTGGTAGCACCTGCTTTGATAACAGCTTCAATAACTCTTGCCAGATATTCATTGTCGGTACGACCTGCATCTTCTGCATAAAATTCTACATCTTCAACATACTTCTTTGCATATTTAACAGCTGCTATTGCACGCTCCAATATCTCTTCTCGTGTAGAGTTGAATTTATACTTTATGTGGGCATCGGAAGTGCCTATGCCTGTGTGAATACGTTTGTGCTTTGCGTATTGTAAAGAAGCGGCAGCAATATCAATGTCCTTTTCAACAGCTCTTGTAAGGGCACAAATAGTAGGTAGGCTAACGGCCTTAGAAATCTCTATAACCGAATTATAATCACCCGGACTGGATATAGGAAATCCAGCCTCAATTATATCAACTCCTAATAGTTCAAGCTGTTTTGCAACCTGAATCTTTTCTACTGTGTTGAGTTGACATCCCGGAACCTGTTCGCCATCGCGAAGGGTTGTGTCGAAAATCAATAATCTTTCTGCCATATTGCTTAATAATAAAAAAAGCCTTTCGCACTTGGAAGTGAGAAAGGCTATATCAATTTTAAGTTCAGTATTACCAAATTTCTATATACGAATCTCACTTCCGCTGTTAGATAACAGTAGAATAATAATACCGCATAGTAGAATATTTGTAAAACCGTAAATCATATTCAAAACACTTTTTTGCCTTAGGCGCTGCAAATTTATAGACAATTTTTGATAATAATTATACAAATGCAGATTTTTTTTTGGGTATGTTCAATCCTTCGACATTTTGGTTGAATAATGGAACTGCCTGAAACTTGATTCTTGATATATAATGGACAAAACTTTTCTGTTTCCTAAGTTCGTGACCACAACTGCTTGTTATGGCTGATTTTTGATGAGCATTTGTGCTGAAAATTAATGGATTAAGATGGTCGTTGCGATGTTGGCAGAAAAACAGACAATATAGTTTGGTAATTGTAATGCGATTGTTTATATTCGCAAAAGAAATGAAGCAGGGGGGTATGAAGCGAATTAGATGTTTTTGTTTGTTGTGCTTTGTGCTAACAATTTCTAATATAGTTAGGGCGCAGTATCACCCTATGTTTATGCAGTATGGTACTAATTTGTATCACTTCAGTAGTATCTGGCCCCAGGAGAAAGTGTTTCTCCATTTTGATAACACCGGCTATTTTG